>DATLJU010000177.1:0-1558 GCA_035538735.1 Anaeromyxobacteraceae bacterium
CCGCTCGAAGGCGGCCTCGTCACGGCAGCCGGGACCCCGGCCGACGAAGACCTGCCGGATGGCGGGCTGGCTCGCGCGCGCGGTCGGCCCCAGGCTCCCGTTGTCGCTGGGGACGTCGCGCCAGCCGAGGACGATCTGCCCCTCCTCCGCCACCACGTCCTCGACCATCTTCTCGCAGGCGCGGCGGCTCGACTCCTGCTGCGGCAGGTACACCATCCCGACGCCGTAGTGGCCCGGCGGTGGCAGCTTCACGCCCGCCGCCGCGGCGGCGCCCTCGAGGAACCGGTGCGGGATCTGGCAGAGGAGGCCGGCGCCGTCGCCGGAGTTCTTCTCCGACCCGGCGGCGCCGCGGTGCTCGAGGTTGACGAGGACCGTCAGCGCCTTCTGCACGATGTCGTGCGACTTTCGGCCCTGGATGTCGCAGACGAAGCCGAAGCCACAGGCGTCGTGCTCGTGCTGCGGATCGTACAGGCCCTGGCGCTGCGGATACCCGTGCTCGCTCATCGCACCTTCCTCGGCTACGTGGAGAACCTCTAGAGCCTCTCGGCGCGCGCCGAGGCGAGAGAGCCGGGGGTGAACCTCACCCGCTCCATCTCGCTCGTGCGCTGAGAGGGATCTTCGACCTGCGTCGCTCCGCCTCGCGGAGCGCAGGGACACCCAGCCGACCAGGGCCGGGAGCACTGCTCATCTTCCGACATGGAAGGGTCAGTTTCCATCACGGCGGCGCGCATCGTCAATAGTGCCGTAAAATCGCGGACACGCCCGGAATTCGAGCAAGTCGCGCTCGTTTTTTGGGCAGCGGCTACGGCGCCGCGCGGGAAGTCGGTCAGCGCGCCTTGGGCCGCGCCCGGCCGGGCTTGCGCGCCTGCATCTTGGCCCCGGGCTCCGGCGGCGCGGTGATCACCCCCGCCTCGCCGGGCCGAGGCAGCGTTCCCATCATGATCGGCTGTCGCTCGGTGGGCGCGAGTCGGGACGTCGCACCCTGGTCGCCCTGGCCAGCACCCGCTGCCTTCGCCGCCGCGTCCTTCCCGACCAGCGCCACCTCGACCCCGCTCGCACCCTCCGGCGCGTCCCGCGCCAGTAGCGCCGCGGCGCCGCGCTCGTCTGGCGTCAGGACGCCGAGCATCGTCGCGCGCCGCTCCGGATCCGAGACGATCACGCGGTACTCCTGGCCCTCGGGCGCGGCCGTGAGGTTGTAGACATACACCGCGAGCGAATGCCGCTCCGGGTGGATGCGCGCGATGCCGCTCGCGCCGTTCTCCTTCACGGCCGTCAGGATCGCCGCGCCCTGTCCCGGCGTGGACAGGACCGCGACGTCGGCCCGCGCCTCGCGGAGCTGAGCGTCACGCTCCTCGACCGTCTTGTTCGCCTGGGCCAGCTCGTTCTTCGCGTTCTGGACCTCGGACACCAGCGCGGAGGAGCGCGAGATGGAGACGGCGGCGAACCCGAGGAGCAGCGCCAGCACGACCACGATGGGGAACACGATGAGCGCGGTGCGCTTCCCGGCCCTCCCGCCGGAGAGGACGTTCTCGAACGCCAGGTCGCGGTCGGCCATACG
>DATLJU010000178.1:0-4843 GCA_035538735.1 Anaeromyxobacteraceae bacterium
ACTCGATGCCGACCACCTTCGTGATGCCGAGCGCGCGGTGCCGCTCCGCCAGCGTGTCGATGACGCTCCGGAAGAGCTTCGCGTCCGAGAGGACGGGCGTGATGTCCTTGAACACGATCCCCTTCTTGGGGAAATCGGGAACGTCGCGGATGGTGGCGCGCAGCTCGTTCGTCATGGCGTCTCCGGATAGGGCCGCAGCGTACCACGAGGCGGCGGCCGAGCCCGCGCGTACCACGGACTCTACGGCAGGTAGAAGAGCGGGTTCCGCGGTCGCGTCCCCTCCCGCACCTCGAAGTGCAGGTGCGGCCCGGTGGTCCGGCCGGACTGCCCGACGCGGGCGATGGGCTGGCCCGCGGCGACGCGCTCGCCCTGGCGCACGAGGAGCGCGCTGGCGTGCGCGTAGAGGGTGAGGAGCCCGCCGTCGTGCCGCAAGATGACGATCGATCCGTAGCCAGACTGCCGCCCCGCGTAGAGGACCGTGCCCGCCTCGGCCGCGCCGACCGCGGTGCCCTCGGGCGCCGCGATGTCGATGCCGTCGTGGCGTTGCCCCTGGCGCACGCCGTAGCGGCTGTACAGGACGCCCTTCAGCGGCCAGCGCAGCCGGGCCTCGGCGCCGGTGCGCTCCGCCGGGGGCGCCGGCTCCTCCGGCGGGCCGGCCGGGCCTTCGCCGGCGGCCGGCACATCCAGCGCCCGCGCCGCCCCCGGCACGAACAGCTCCATCCCCACCGCGAGCTGGCGCGGGTCGGAGAGGTCGTTCACCTCCATGAGCTCCCGCACCGGCACGCCGTAGGCGCGGGCGATGCGATAGAGCGTCTCGCCCTTCTTCACGACGTGCGTCACGCCCACGAGGTCGGGCTCGACGTGGGGTTCGGGGCTGGTGAGCGGTACGGGCGCCGCGTCCGGGCCCGGAGCGCGGTGCGCGCAGGCGGCCAGGGCGAGCGCCAGCGCCACCGCCGCGAGCCGCGTCAAGGCGCCGGCTCCTTGCGGTAGCCCTCGACGGTCCAGTTGCGCATCTCCGACAGGAGCGCGTCGTGCGTCCAGTCGAGGTGGATGGGGGAGATCGAGACGAGCCCCTCCTGGAAGACGCAGTTGCAGTCGGAGTGGGGGATGTCCTCGTTGACGGCGCCGCCCTCGCCGCCGATCCAGTAGTACGGGCGGCCGCGAGGATCGCGCTTCTCGACGACCTCGTTGCCGTAGGTGCGACGGCCCAGCCGCGCGAAGCGGTATCCCTTCACCGGGCCCGCCGGGACGTTGACGTTCAGCAGCGCCGGCGCGGAGGGTGGGTGCCGCACCAGCCGGCGCGCCAGCGCCGCGGCGAACGCGACCGCGTGCTCGAACGCGTGCGGCGGCGGCGAGGCGAGCGAGACGGCCATGGCGTGGCAGCCGAGGAGCGCCCCCTCCATCGCCGCCGCGACCGTGCCGGAGTAGAGGACGTCGGTGCCCAGGTTCGGACCGTGGTTCACGCCCGAGATGACGACGTCGGGGCGCCTGTCGCGCAGGACGAGGTTCATCCCCATGTAGACGGCGTCGGTCGGGGTCCCGTCCACCGCGTACCAGCGCGGCGCCATCTCGATGAGGCGCAGCGGCCGGTGCAGCGAGATGGAGTGGCTGGTGGCCGACTGCTCACGGTCGGGCGCCACGACCCAGACCTCGTCGTCGGGGAAGGCGGCCACCAGCGCCTTCAGCCCCGGAGCGTGCACGCCGTCGTCGTTCGAGATCAGGATCCGCACGCGCCGAATCTACCAGACCCCGCTCCGCGGCTCGCCTTCCCGCCTAGGCCATGAACCGCAGACCCACGACGAGGACCAGCAGGGTCACGACCCCGCTCGCGACCATGGCCCACCCCAGCTCGCGCAGGCGCTTGGGCGAGACCCTCGACAGGCAGACCGCGATCGACAGCGCAGCGGTGGGCAGGAGCGCCAGCGGCGCCGCGCGCGGCAGGCCGGCGAGCGGCACCGCCGCGAAGGCGCCGGCCACGAGGGCGAGCGCCACCGCGGCGTGCGCGAGGCGGGGATCGCGCTGGCCCTTCGAGCGGGCGCGGACGAGCACCGCCTGGACGGCGAGCGTCGCGGCGGAGAAGGCGAGGACCCAGGTGACCCACGCCCCAGCCGCCCAGGCGAGCGGCGCCCCGGCCGCGAGCGCCACCGCCAGCCCGCCCGAGGAGAGCGCGCCCGCGACGGTCACCTCCCCCAGGAGCGTCTTCTCCTCGCGGCGCGACACGAGCCACGCCACGATCGCGGCGAGGACGAGCGGGAGCGCCAGCGCCGCGCGCGCGGGCGGTGGGGCGAGCGCGAATCCGGCGAGGCCCGTCACGACCGCCTGGGTGCCCAGGATGGCGAGCACGCGCCGGGCGCGCGGACTGTCACCTTCGGTGGCGCGCTTCCCGCGCTGCCCCAGGACGACGAGCAGCGACTCGTGGGCCACGAAGGCGACGACGATGGCATAGGTGAGGAGCAGCGCGGGTAGGGTCGGACGTCCGATGGCGAGGGCGGTGAGCAGCGGGAACGCGAGCTGGCCGTAGGCGCCGTGCTCGTGGGGGATGAGGGTGCGGGTGGGCTCGGGTGCGCGGGTGACGGGAGCGGTCTCGGGCATGCCGGAGCGGTGTTGTACGCCGATCCGGCGCCGCGCGCATGCCCTCGCCCGACCTGCGCGCGATGCGCACGGTAACTCCAGGACCACGAAGACTGGGCACGGTGCCGGACGGCGCGTGCCCTCGAGGGAGGAAGGACATGGCGCAGCGCGCGCGCGTGGCGTGCATCATCGGCGGCGATTTCGAGGACTCGGAGCTCCGCATACCGTACGACCGCCTCCGGGCCGAGGGTTACGAGGTGGAGCTCATCGGCGCGAAGGCAGGACAGACGCTCTCGGGCAAGAGGGGCAAGGAGAAGGTCACCGTCGAGAAGGGCATCGGCGAGGCGCGGCCGGACGACTACGTCGCGCTCCTCATCCCAGGCGGCTACTCGCCCGACCACCTCCGGATCGACCCGCGCTTCGTCCAGTTCGTGAAGGCCTTCGACCAGAAGCAGCGCACCATCGCGGCTGTCTGCCACGGCCCGCAGCTGCTCATGACGGCGCGCCTGGTGAAGGGGCGCACGCTCACCGCCTGGCCCACCATCCAGGACGACCTCCGTCAGGTCGGCGCCGACGTGAAGGACGAGGAGGTCGTGGTGGACCGGAACTGGATCACGAGCCGCAAGCCGGACGATCTGCGGGCGTTCACCGAAGCCATCCTGGAGCAGCTCGGGCGCGGCGCGCAGGCCGAGCAGGGCTTCCAGGCGGGCGCCGAGGGGCACGGGGCGCACCCGTGAGGTGACTCGTCGCGCGCGGCGACGCCTGCCGCCCGCTGACGCGCACCCTCTGAGCCTCAGCGTCGCTCGACGAACTGCTCCAGGAGCTGCTCCAGCCAGCGCAGCGCCACGGTGACGCGCGCCGACGAGCGCAGATCGGGGTGCGTCACCGCCCAGACCTCGAGCGTCGGCGTCTCGAGGCGCGGCAGGACGCGGGCGCAGCGCGGATCGCAGGAGGCGACGTGTGCCGTGAGCAGCGCCACGCCCGCGCCGGCGACGCAGGCCGCGTGCATGATCGTGGTCGTGCTGACGCGGACCGCCACCCTGCCGCCGGCCGCCACCTCGCGAAACCACGCCTGCGAGCGCATCCGATCGAGGTCGCGCTCGTAGAGTATGAGGTCGTGCGCGGCGAGATCCCTCGAGGTCCGCGGCACCCCGCGCCGGGCCAGGTACGCCGGCGACGCGTACAGCCCGAGCGCCTCGAGTCCCAGCCGGCGCGCGACGAGCGATCGCTCGCGCGGGCGGAAGTTGCGCACCGCGACGTCGGCCTCGCCGCGCGTCAGGTCGAGGGCGTGGATGTCGCCGCGCACCTCGACCGAGAGGCCCGGGTGAGCGGCGAGGAAGGCGGGCAGCGCCGGCGCGAGGACGTACGCGGCGAAGCCGTCGCCGCAGGTGATGCGGATGGTTCCGGTGGGGCGGGCGTCGGCCCCCGCCAGCTCGCGCTCCGCCTCGAGCAGCTCCGCCTCGACGCGCTCGGCGCGCGGGAGGAGCGCACGCGCCGCCGCGGTGGCGGCGAGCCCCTCGGGCTCGCGGGTGAACAGGCGCGCACCGACGGCGGACTCGAGCGCCGCCATCCTCCGCCCGACGGTCGTCGAGGCCACGCGCAGCGCTCGCGCCGCCCCCGCGTGGCTGCGGGCGCGGTGCACGGCGAGGAAGATCCGCAGGTCGTCCCAGGGCAGCATGGCGGCACCTGTAACGTGTGACGTGCATCCATGCACGTTCGACGTGCGCCATCGTGCAGTGCTGAACGGCGCTGGCGGCGCCAGGATCCACCTCGCGATCGGGCGGACGCGAGCGTGCGGAGCCCGGAAGGAAGGGAGCGCGAGATGACGACGACGTGGAGGCGGTCTCGGCTGGCGGATGGGGGCGTGCACGAGCTGGGGCTGGATGCGACGCTGAGGGTGCGCCTCGGCCGGGCGGGGCTGGCCCTCGGAGTGGCGGCGGGCTGTGTGATGGTGACCCGCGAGGGCGACCTCGAGGACTACGTGCTCGGTCCCGGTGACGAGCTGCTGCTCGTGGGGCGCGGTCTGGTGGTGGCGTGGGCGCTCTCCCCGGCGCGGCTGGTCGTCTCGAGAGGTGCCGCGACCCCTGCCGCTCGAGGCGTGCGCCGCCGTGACGCGCTCGCCAGCGCGTGACGTGAGTGGTCGGTACGGCGCCGCGGGGCTACGCTTCCGTCATGTCGAACCCGGAATGCGGTCTCGCCCGCGCCGCCGGCCAAGGCGCGTATGCGGTCGTGTTCACGTCGATCCGCACCGAGGGTGACCAGGGCTACGAGC
>DATLJU010000179.1:0-3825 GCA_035538735.1 Anaeromyxobacteraceae bacterium
CATCGCGGTCTGGCCCTGCCAGACCGTGGGGCCGCACCAGCACGTGCCGTCCGCCTGGATCGCGCCGATCACGCGGTGGGTCCGCTCCGCGTCGCCGAACGAGACCAGCACCTGGTTCAGGACGACCTCGTTCAGGACGCGATGGCCAGCCGCCCGGAGCCCCTCGGCGAACCGGCGCGTGTGCCGGCAGCAGCGCTCCACCAGCTCGGCGAGACCGGTCCGGCCGAGTGTCCGGAGCGCCGCCCAGACCTCGACGCCGCGGGCCCGGCGCGAGAGCTCCGGGGTGAAGTCCGCCGGATCCCGGCGCGTGCCCTGAGGGAGGTATGCGGCCGTCATCCCCATCGCGGCGCGCAGGGCGCCGCCGTCGCGGACGAGGGCGAGCCCGCTGTCGTAGGGAACGTTGAGCCACTTGTGGGCGTCGGTGGCCCAGGAGTCGGCGTCCTCGAGCCCGGCGGCGAGTGCCGCGAGCGCGGGAGAGGCGCGCGCCCACAGCCCGAACGCGCCGTCCACGTGCACCCACGCGCCGGCCTCCCGGGCCCGCGGGATCAGCTCGGGCGCCGGGTCGAAGGCGCCGGTGTTCACGTTGCCCGCCTGCAGGCAGAGGATCGTCCGGGGCCCGAGCCGGGGCAGGGCGTCGGCGCGCATCCGACCTTGCGCGTCGACGGGCACGACGACGACGCGCTCGCGTCCGAGCCCGAGCATCGCGAGCGCCTTGAAGACGCTCACGTGCGCCTCGTCGCCCACGATCACCGTGAGCTCTGGCGCGCCGAAGAGGCCTCGCACCTCGACGTCCCACCCGGCGGCCGCGAGCGCGGCGTGGCGTGCCGCGGCCAGCGCGGTGAAGTTCGCGACGGTGGCTCCGGTGACGAAGCCGCCGGCGGCGCCGGCCGGCAGCCGGAGCGCCTCGAGGACCCACCGCAGCGCCACGCCCTCCACGGCCGCGGTCCCCGGGGTGACGTCGGAGCGCGCGCTGTTCTGATCCCACGCGGCGGCGAGCACGCTCGCCGCCAGGGTCGCCGGCAGCGCGCCCCCGATGACGAACCCGAAGAAGCGCGGCCCGGCCGTCGCCATCGTGGCGGGCGACACGACCTCGTCCAGCTCGGCGAGCATCGCGCGCGCGTCCCCGGGGCCTTCCGGGAGCGGGACGTCGAGGGCGGCGAGGCGCTCCACGGCCGCCGGCGAGGGCGCGACCGCCCGGCGGGGGAGCTCGTCGAGGTACCTCGCCGCGCGTGCCGCGGCGTCCTCGAGGAGGGTGTCGAGGTCATCTGCGCTCATCGTCGCTCCCGGACTCGAGGTGGCCCGTCGGGCAAGGGTCGGACGGCCGGGATGCGCTAACGCCGTCCGGGCCTGCGGGCCATGCCAAGACGCGCCCGGCGCCCGCTGCTGACGACGGCGCCGCCGGACTGCCCATCGGCCGCCGAGTCGTAGCTGCGCCCGATCGCAGGCGTCACCCGGCGGAGCCGGCGGGGACCAGGCCGCGGCTGCGCTCGAGACCCGTCGAGACGACCGGTGCTTCTTCGGCGGTGCGCCACGGGACGGCGGGCCACCAGGGGACGACCGGCGTCGGAGTCGTCGGCGCCACGGTCTGCCCGGGCCTCGGGATCGCGACGCGCGTGCCTGCGCGCGACGCGGCGACGAGCAAACGCTCCACGGGTTCCGTCCACGGATGGAGGGCGAGATCGAACGTTCCCCAGTGCACCGGGATCAGGACGCCACCGCGTACGAGCCGGTGTGCCTCGATCGCCTGCTCGGGACCGAGGTGGACGTCGGCCCAGAGCGCGTCGTACGCGCCCACCTCGATGAGCGAGGCGTCGAACGGCCCCAGCCGACTCCCGATCTCGGAGAAATCCGGGAACATCGCGGTGTCGCCGCTGTAGTACACGCGGTGCTCGGGCCCGCGGATCGCCCAGCCGGCCCACAGCGTCGCGTCCCGGTCCCTCATCACGATGGAACGGCCGGAGAAGTGCCGGGCGGGGGTGGCGGTGACCGTGAGGGCACCGATCGTCGTCTCGCCCCACCAGTCCAGCTCCACGATCCGCGCTGCGGAGATGCCCCATCTCTCGAGGTGTGCTCCGACCCCGAGCGGCACCACGAAGAGCGGCACTCGGTCTCGGAGTGCCACGATCGTCTCGTGATCGAGGTGGTCATAGTGGTCGTGCGAGATGACCACCGCGTCGACCGGTGGCAGCTCTGCGAGCGGGAGCGGCGGTGGGTGGAACCGCTTCGGCCCCGCCCACGAGAACGGGGAAGCGCGCTGGCTCCACACCGGATCGAGGAGCAGCCGGTGCCCGTCGATCTCGACGAGCGTGGTCGAGTGACCGAGCCAGGTGATGTGCAGACCGGCCGGCGGCGGAGTCGACCAATCCCCGCGACGCCGCGCCTCGATCGGCGGCGGCTCGTCGGGCACCGTGTGCTCGCCGCCGCGCGCCCACTGCGCGAGGCTCTTCAGGAGCGGTGCATCATGGCGATCGAGCCGATTCCTGAACCGTCCATCCTTCCACTGCGGCGACGCCTTCATCGCCTCGAGCCGGGCGCCGGTCGCGCGGTCGCCCACGGCGTCCTCACCGTTCGTCATCCACCATCCTCCAGCCAGCACGACGGGACCCACGGCGAGGGCCGCGGTCCGGCACCACCATCTCCGAGTCATCGCCCTCATCTGCCGATCTCCACGGCCTCGCCTCGATCACGCCGCCGCCGGCGCGAGGCCGAAGGAGACGCTCGTGAGCTTCTCGCTCTCGTCCCAGAGCCACGCCGCGAGCGACGGGTCCTGCGCGCGGGCGCAGATGCGCGCCGGGGCGGGCGGCCCGCGCATCTCGAAGAGGCCGCGCGGACCCCAGTAGGTGCCGCTCGCTGCCGCGGGATCGGTCGCGGCCCGGAGCGTCGGGAGCGCGCCGTCCTCCGGCTTCATCCCGAAGATCGGGTTGAAGAGGCGCGAGGCAGGCGACGTGCGCTGCAGGTCGGTGGCGGTGAAGCCCGGGTGGGCGGAGGTGACGCGGACCCGCGAGCCGGCCGCCCAGAGCCGCCGGTGCAGCTCGAGGGCGAAGAGCTCGTTCGCCAGCTTGCTCTGGCTGTAGGCCGCCCACGCGCGGTACGGGCGGCGCTCCCAGTTCAGATCGTCCCGGTCGATCCGGCCGAAGTTCTGGGCGGCGCTGGAGACGACGACGACCCGCGCGCCGCCGGTGCGCAGCACGAGCGGCAGCAGGCGACCCACCAGCGCGAAGTGGCCGAGGTGGTTCGTGCCCAGCTGCAGCTCGAAGCCCTGCTTCGTGCGCCCGAGCGGCGGCACCATGACGCCCGCGTTCGCGACGAGGAGGTCGAGCCGCTCGTGCGAGGCGGCGAACGCCGCCGCGAACGCCGCGACCGAGTCGAGGTCCGACAGGTCGAGGGCAGCGAGCGTCGCGCTGCCGCGCGGCCGGGCAGACTGGACGTGCTCGACCGCAACCTTTCCCTTCTCGAGGTTGCGGCAGGCGAGCACCACGTTCGCGCCCTTCAGCGCGAGCATGCGTGCAGTCTCGAGCCCGATACCGGTGTTCGCACCGGTGACGATGGCCGTACGGTCGGTCTGGTCTGGGATGTCGGCAAAGGTCCAGCGGTCCATCTTCACACCTCGGTCGTTGCGTGAGTGCTCGCTCATGTTTCGCCCAAAAAAATCACCGCCGCACGGCGTTCCAGAGGATCTCGAACCCCTCCCGGCGGTACTTCGCGGCTCCTGCGGGATCTGCCGCGATCATCTGCAGCGTGGCCGTGACCATGGCCGCGAAGATCTGGTGGAGGAACGGCAGGGAGAGGTCGCGCAGCGTCCCGTCCTCCACCGCCTGCTGAACG
>DATLJU010000180.1:0-7229 GCA_035538735.1 Anaeromyxobacteraceae bacterium
AGGCGCCCCAGCCACTCGTCGGCCTGGGCGGCCCGCTCGAGCGGTGACGGCCCGCTCGAGCGCCGGTCGCGCCCCACCGCCCCGTCAGGCCGGGTGGCTCTCCAGAAACCGCCTGAGCGCGTCGCGCACCGACCGCTCGACGCGCGGGGGCACCTGCTCGCCCGAACTGCGGCACAGCGAGAGCGTGGCTCTGAGCGAGTCGCAGCGCGCGCGGCAGCGCGCGCACGTGGCGAGGTGCTGCTCCAAGCTGGCGCAGACGTCCCCGCTGATCTCGCCCTCGAGGTGCTTCGAGAAGAGCTCGACGACGTCCGGGCAGCCGGCGTCCGGCGCCGGCACCGCCCCGAGCACCGGCGCGACGCGTTCGCGCACCGCCACGCGGGCGCGGTGGAGCCGGCTCTTCACCGCTTCGACCGAGAGCTCGAGGATCTGCGCCACCTCCGGCGCCGACAGTCCCTCCACGTCGCGGAGCACCAACACCTCGCGGTACATGGGCTCGAGCTCGGAGATCGCATCCTGCAGCGCGGTCTGGACCTGCCGGCCGGCCAGCTCCTCCTCGGGGCCGCGCGCCGCGTCGGGGACGGCGTGCGCCTCCCCGCCCACCGCGTCGAGCGACTCGACGCGCTCGGGCGCGAATTTGCTCGTGCGCCTCTTCTTGATGCAGAAGCTGCGCGCGATGGTGTAGAGCCAGGTCGACACGGCGGACGCGCCGCGGAAGTCGCTGATGTTCCGCGCTGCCGCGAGCAGCGTCTCCTGCAGAACATCCTTGGCGTCGTCCTCCTCGCCGCACATCTTCATGCCGAAGCGGAAGACGCGGTTCTGGTGCCGCTCGAGCAGGCGCTCCAGCGCGGCGCGGTCCCCGGCGCGCGCGGCGGCCAGGAGCTCGGTGTCGTTCGTCGGCATGCTGAGGACTTACCGCAGCGCGGCCTTCTGGACCATCGCTTCGTCACCCGGACCGGGCGACGCTAGAAGCCTCAACCCACCGGACCGCAGGAGGAGGAGGACGAGGAGCCGCCGCCGGAGGAGCGCGAGGCGGCGGGGCGCGACATGAGCCGATGGACGTCGCGACCCTGGCAGCGCGGGCAGCGCACCTCGTCCTCGTCGGACCGGCGGACGATGAGCTCCTCGAAGCTGTGTCCACAGGCGCAGGCGTACTCGTAGAGGGGCATGGTCGTTCGGGGGCAGGTCGGGGCGGTGGCCCCCACCGCAGTGAGAGCCGGACCAGCCACGAAAGGTTCGCGGCCGCTCCCGCCTCAAGCCTGACCGGCCGCGACCAGGATCCAGCGCAGCGCGAAGCCGCCGGCCAGGACCAGCGCCGGCGCCACGGCGGTCGTCGGCAGGGCGAGCCGGCCCTGAAGCAGCCCGAGCAGGACTGGCGCGAGCAGCCCACCGACCACCACCAACGTCCAGAACTGGGCGGTGAAGGGACCTCCCAGGAGCAGGGCCGCCGCCTGGCGCGAGGCCTCACCGCTCGTGAAGAGCCCGACGATGAAGAGCGCCAGCACCGCCAGCTCGACGCCGATGGCCACCCGGTCCCACCGCTCCAGCGCGTGCCGCTCCTCGGGCGAGAGGCCGAAGAGGAGCAGGAAGGCGGCGCCCGTCGAGAAGCCGGACACGAGGAACAGCGGCCCGAGCAGCGCGCTCGACCACAGGGCGCGCGCGCCGAGGGTGGAGAGCAGGATGCCGGTGTAGACGCCGAGCCCCACGCCCAGGGCGAGGTTGGCGCGGCGCAGGGCCTCCGCCCGCGGGAGCGCCCAGGCTCGCCCGGCGCGCACCGCGCTGCCGAGCCCCACGCGAGAGAGGAACGCCTCGACGCCGCGCGCCTGCCCGTCGTCGAGGCCGCCTAGCGCGGCGAGCAGCGACACCGGGTAGACGAGGAGGAGGATCCAGGCGCCCCAGCTCATGGGCGAGGCGGGTCGGAGCGCGAGGTAGAAGCGCCACACGTGCGCCTTGCGCGACAGGTCGAGGAAGAGCGCCAGCATGCCCAGCGAGAGCATCGCGGCGGGCGCGAACGACAGCCAGCGGGCCGCGGCGGAGCGAGCGCCGGGCCGCGCCGCCAGCAGCGAGCCCACGATCATCGTGCCGGCGGCGAGTCCACCCAGGAACAGGTAGACGGGGATCTCCCAGCCCCACACGTGCAGCGCGGGGTCGAGGAGCGGGGCGTGGCGAGCGACGTCGATCTCGTGCATGGCTATCTCCCATCTATCCGCTGCAGCCGCCGCCACCGCCGCCCTTGCGCGGACCCGGCGCCGCGGCCGATGCGGCGGGCGGCAGCGGGGCCGCCTTCATCCCGGCGAGCGCCGAGGCGAGGCCGACCCGCAGCCGGTACTGCTCGAGCTCCGAAGGAGCGGCGCCGGGCGCGAGCGGCGCCGGGGGCGTGAGCGCGTAGGACTCCCACGCCTTCCAGCCGCCCTCGAGCGTGAGCACGCGGCCGGGGTATGCGCTCGCGGCGGGCGGGACGGCGTCGAGGTCGCCCTCCCCCACCAGCACGAGATCCCTCGCGCCGCTCTCGTCGGCGAGCCCGAGGGCGGCGAGCTGGTCGAGGGCGACGCACTCCGCGCCGGGGACGCGGCGCGCGGCGCAGTCGGCGGCGGGGCGGACGTCGATGACCCGCGTCGCCCACGGCCGCTCGAGGACGCGCCGGGCCAGCGCCTCGGCGCCGAGCCGCCCCGGCGCGACCGGGCGGACGCCGCTGTCGATCGGGAGCGCGGCCGCGGCGAGCGCGACCGCGGCGAAGGCGGTCATGCCACCGAAGACGAGGCGGCCCGCGCGCCCGCCCGGGGACGCCGGCGCCGGGGCCCGACCGGCGAGCAGCGACTCGAGCTTCTCGGCACCGATGAAGCAACCCAACGCCATCGCGGTGACGGCCAGGCCCACCATGGGCGCGCCGGCCCGCGCGGGCAGGTGGAGGAGGTCGTAGAGAAAGAGCCGCCCGTGGGCCCCGCTCGCGTGGAAGCGCGCCAGC
This sequence comes from Anaeromyxobacteraceae bacterium, assembly GCA_035538735.1. Lineage (GTDB taxonomy): Bacteria > Myxococcota > Myxococcia > Myxococcales > Anaeromyxobacteraceae > Anaeromyxobacter_A. The sequence continues at coordinate 2,963 of DATLJU010000180.1, forward strand.
CAACCGCGGTGCTCGAGGCCGGCGTAGGCGAGCTGCCCGGCCACCACGCCGAGGACGGTCACCATCCCGTCCACCTTGCCCGAGGCGGCCGCCACGTAGCTCGTCCCCGGGCAGTAGCCGGACACGACGAACCCGGCGCCCAGCGCGAGGCCGCCCAGGATCATGGGCCAGAGGAAGGTCTCGCTGGCGGCGTGCTCGACGAGCGCGCGGTAGTCGAGGACGCCCAGGCCGCCGAGGACGATCGTGCCCAGCATCGCGGTCACGACGGCGGTGAACATGACCTTGAACACGGTCATGTCGTACCCGTCGAACTGCGCCGACAGCTTCTGCGCCCGCCCGAAGCCGGCCCGCTCGAGGACGAAGCCGAAGCCGAAGCCGATGGCGACCCCGACGAGCAGGCCGAGCTCGTGTTGCCCGCCGGAGAGCGACCAGATGGGCAGGGTCATCGCCACTGCCTCCTCACGAGCCAGGCCAGCGCGTACCCGCCGCCGAAGACCGACAGCATGAAGGCCCAGCTGCCGGCGCTGAGCAGCGCGCCGCCCGAGAGCGCCTGGCCCGAGGTGCACCCGCGCGTCGCCCGCGCCGCCGCGCCCATGACGATGCCGCCCAGGAGCGCCAACCCGAGCCGCGCCGCGGTGCGGCAGGTCGGCCCCTTCAGCACCTCGAGCCGGAGGCGGCCCGAGGTGTAGGCCGCGACGAAGCCGCCCAGCATGAGGCCGGCGATCTCGAACACGAGCCAGAAGTCGAGTGGGTGCCCACCGGCGTCGGCGCGCCGCAGCGCAGGCGAGGCCTCGACGACGCGCGGGGCGACCGCCTCGAACACGGCCACCCCGAACCGGAGCGACGCGCCGGAGGCGCCGAGGCCGTTCCCCATCACCACGAAGGAGGCGAGGAGCACGAGCCCGAGCGCCACGCCAGCGAGGTAGGGGTTCCAGAAGCGAGCCGGGTCTCGGGTGGCCATCGTCGCCTTTACGTGAGGAAGAACACCTGCGGCCGCGTGCCGGCCTCGGGCTTGAGCGTCTTCACGCGGCTGCGCCGGGCGAGCTCTGCCACCGGGCTCGACGGATCGGACAGATCGCCGAACGTGAGCGCCTTCGTCGGGCAGGTCTCGACGCAGGCCGGCTGGCCCCCCTTCGCGACCCGGTGCAGGCAGAAGGTGCACTTGTCGACGTGCCCGTCGGCGTGCACGAAGCGCGCGCCGTAGGGGCACGAGGCGATGCAGGCCTTGCAGCCGGTGCACTTGCGCCGGTCCACCGCCACGATCCCGCCCTCCGCCACGAAGGAGGCGCCGGTCGGGCACGCCGAGACGCACGGCGCATCGGCGCAGTGGTTGCAGCGCTCGCTGCGCGGCTCCAGGGCGAGGTCGGGGAAGGTCCCGCTCGTCTCCTGCACGGTCCAGCAGCGGAACCCGCCGTTCGGGACGCGGTTCTCCGTCTTGCAGGCGATGACACAGGCGCTGCAGGCCACGCAGCGCCGGGTGTCGACCGCCATGGCGTAGCGCCTCTTCATGCCAGGCTCCCGGCCGGCTCGAGCCGGACGAAGTTCACGTTGACGCCGGTGCCGCCCATGATCGGGTCGACCTTGTAACGGCTGGTGAGGGCGCTGTCGGACGCGCCGCGGCCGCGGGCCTGGCGGAGACCCTTGGCGGTGTGGCCGAAGCCGTGGACGAGGTAGACGCAATCGCCGCGGATGCGCTGCGTGACGCGGGCGCGCACCGGGTCGCTCCGCACGCCGTCCTGGTTGACGAGCACCACGCGGTCGCCGCTGGCGAGCGGGAACGGCAGCGCCCGCGCCGCGTCGGCGTTCACCCACACCTCGTTCTCGGGGAAGGGCTCAGCGAGGAGCCGGTTGTTGGTGGTGCGCCCGAAGGTGTGGGTCGGGGCGCGGCCGGACAGCATGCGGAACATGCCCGGCGGCGCCTCCTCCTGCGGGTGGAAGTCGGGGATCGGCTCGAACCCGAGCTGCTGTAGCTCCACGCTGTAGAGCTTGATCTTGCCGTCGCTGGTCGTGATGTTCGGCGTCGCGCCCTCCTCCTCGCAGGTCGGGATGGGCTTTCCGACCACGACCCCCTTCCGCCGTATCTCGGCCGAGTCGACCTTCGAAGCCGCGAGCCGCGTCTCGACGAACTCGCGCGCGTCGGCCCAGGGGAACTGGTCACCCATCCCGAGCTTGTTCGCGAGCTCCTTCGCGATCCACGAGCCGGGCCTCGACTCGTACATGGGCGGGACCGCCGCCTGCCGGATGGCCACGAAGGGCTGCTTGTAGGCGGGCGCGGCGAGGTCGTCGTCGCGCTCGAGGTAGGTGCACTCGGGGAGCACCACGTCGGCGAAACCGCAGATCTCGGCCGGGAGCACGTCGATCGCGGCGATGAAGTCGAGGTTCTGGATCGCGGCGGCGGTCTCCTGGGGCGCCGGCAGGCTCTGCATCAGGTTCGTCCCGTAGACGATCCAGGCCTTGAGGTCGTACAGCGCGCGGCCGGGCTTCGTGGCGTCGCACAGGCCCGAGGCGAGCACCTCGTCGGCGACCGGAAAGCCGCCCCCTTTCGGCATGTCGTCCTTCGAGCGCGCGCCCGGATGAGGCGGCGGCTTCGGCAGCGGGTAGCCGGCGAGCCTGAACTTGTCGGTGACGAGGTAACCGCCGCGCCGACCCCAGCTACCGAGGAGGGCCGCCAGGATGGCCGTCGCCCGCAGCCGCTGCGTGTCGTCGCCGTACCAGGTGGTGTGGCGGCCGGGGTGGATGAGCGACGCAGGCCGTGCGCTCGCGATGAGCCGCGCCGACTCGCGGATGAGCTCGGGCCGGACGCCGGTGATGGCGCTCGCCCACTCGGGCGTCTTCGTCGCGACGTGGGCGGTGAGCTCGTCGAGGCCGGTGGCGTACTTCGCCAGGTACTCCGCGTCGTGGCGCTTCTCGGTCAGGATGACGTTCATCCACGCGAGCAGCAGCGCGATGTCGGTGCCGGGCTTCACGGGGAGCCAGTACCGGGCCTTGCCGGCCGCGACCGAGAAGCGCGGGTCGACCACCACCAGCTGGGCGCCCTTCCCCACCGCCTCGGCCAGCTCCTGCACCTGGGTGTTGTGCATGTTCTCGCCCAGGTGGCTGCCGATGAGCGTGATGACGCGCGCGTTGGCGATGTCGATGGGCTCGGGCGAGCCGAGCCCTTCGCCGTAGGTGAGCGTGAAGGCCGCCTCGCGAGGCCCGCGGCACTGGGCGTAGGAGGGGGCGCCGATGTTGGGCGAGCCCCACACCTTCATGAAGTGCTTCCACCAGGAGCCGCCGAAGCCGTGGGTGAAGAGCGCCACCGCCTCGGGCCCGTGGCGCTCGCGCACCTTGACGAGCTCCTCGCCCACCTTGTTCAGCGCCGCGTCCCAGCTCGCCTCCTGGAAGACGTCCTCCCCGCGCTTCGAGGCCCGGATGAGCGGCTTCTTGAGGCGATCCGGATCGTAGAGGAGACCCGTGCCACCGGCGCCGCGCGGGCAGAGCCGCCCGCGCGAGAGCGGGTGCTCGGGGTTCCCGGTGAGCTTCGTCACCCGGCCGCCCTTCACGTGCGCGAGCACGCCGCAGTTCCAGAAGCAGAGCTCGCAGAACGTGGGCACGACCTGGTCGCCGTCGGTGGCCGGGTCCTCGGCGCGTGCCGCGTCGAGCCCCCACCAGCGCGTGGCGAGCCCGGAGGCCGCCATCGCGCCGCCCGCCGCCGCGCCGATCTGGATGAACTGCCGTCTCGTGTATCGCGCCATGGCACCCCCCGCCGGGATGCGCGCTCCCGCGCAGCTTCGGAGGAGCGCGGCAGTGCCATCCCGACGTGCAGCGTTGACATGCGCGGGGCGTGCCGGACGAAATCGTTAGTTAATCAAATATGGTACGCTAGAAGGCCCGACAGGGTGCATCACGCCAACGCACCCTCGTGTTTCACCTCGCGACGAAACGTGTCACCTCACACGGGCCCGGCCGCCCGCATCCGGCGCCAAGCGTGCTCCGGTTCATCCCCTGCAGCGGTGCCGCTACGCTCAGGGCGAACGGAAGGGCGAACGCGCGGCGGATGCGTCCTGCCGTCGAGCGCGGCCGCGTCCGAGGCGGCCGGTCAGCGACCGCAGCTCTCCATGCAGGAGACCAGCGTGCGCAGGCTCGACTCGACGAGCCGGTAGCGCGCGAAGCCGTTTTCGCGCACGGCGTCCACCAGCGCCTGGCTGCGGAGGATGCGGAGCTGCTGCGAGACGATGGCCTGCGGCGCCTCGAGCTTCTCCGAGAGGGCGGTGACGTTCTCGTCGCC
>DATLJU010000181.1:0-11069 GCA_035538735.1 Anaeromyxobacteraceae bacterium
TTGGAGGGCTCCGCCCCCAAGCCCCCGGCCGCTGGCGCGGGGCAACGGTGACGGGAACGGTGGGTGATCGACCCTCTCCCCCGGCGGGGGAGAGGGCAGGGAGAGGAGGCGGCGCGCCTCAGCCCAGGCTCTTCGCGTCGATCGAGAACCTGTAGCGGACGTCGCCCTTCATCATCCGCTCGTACGCCTCGTTGACCTGCTGGACGGGGATCACCTCGACGTCCGCGGTGATCCGGTGCTGCGCGCAGAAGTCGAGCATCTCCTGGGTCTCGGCGATGCCGCCGATGAGCGAGCCGGCGAGGCTCTTGCGGCCGCCGATGAGCGAGAACGCGTGGACCGGCGTCGCCTGCGGCGGCACGCCGAGCAGCACCATCGTGCCGTCGCCCTTCACCATGCGGAGATAGGCGTCATAGTCGTGCGGCGCCGAGATCGTGTCGACGATGAGGTCGAAGCGATTCGCGAGCTTCTTGAACGTGGACCCGTCGCTGGTGAGGCCGAACTCGTGCGCTCCGAGCCGCCGCGCGTCGGCCTCCTTCCGCCTCGAGGTGGAGAGCATCGTCACCTCGGCGCCCATCGCCGCCGCGAGCTTCACCGCCATGTGGCCGAGGCCCCCGAGCCCGACGACGCCGACGCGGCTGCCCTGCTTCACCTTCCAGTGGCGGAGCGGCGAGTAGGTCGTGATTCCGGCGCAGAGGAGCGGCGCCACGCCGGACAGGTCCTGGCCGGGCTGGATCCGCAGCGCGAACCGCTCGTCGACCACGATGCGCTGCGAGTAGCCGCCGTACGTGGGCGTCTTCCGGTCCATCTCGGTGCCGTTGTAGGTCATGGCCGCGCCTCGCTCGCAGAACTGCTCGAGGTCGTGGCGGCACGGCTCGCAGCTGCGGCACGAGTCGACCATGCAGCCGACGCCGGCCAGATCGCCCTCCTTGAACCTCTCGACCCGGCGGCCGACACGCGTCACCTTCCCGACGATCTCGTGGCCCGGCACCATGGGGAACATCGACCCGCCCCACTCGTCGCGCACCTGGTGGATGTCGGAGTGGCAGATGCCGCAGTAGGCGATCTCGATGACGACGTCTCTCTCACCGGGCTCGCGGCGCTCGATCTCGAACGGCGCCAGCGGTGAGCGGGTGGAGCTGGCGGCGTAGGCCCTGGTCTTCGACATGGGTCGTGCATCTCCTCGGGGCTGGTGGGTACGCCGCGTATAGGACCGGCGGGCGCGCGCCGCAACGCGTTAGCATGACGCGGCCGCGGTCGCTCACGATGAGTATACGCCGCAGCCGAGGGGGTGGGCATGAAGGCGATCTGGATCACGCGGGCCGGGGGCCCGGAGGTGCTCGAGGTGCGCGACGGCCCTGAGCCGGTCCCTCGCGCGGGCGAGGTGCGGGTGCGGGTCCGCGCCGCCGGGTTGAACTTCGCCGACATCATGGCGCGGCTCGGGCTGTATCCCGACGCGCCGAAGCTGCCGGCCGTGGTGGGCTACGAGGTGGCCGGCGTGGTGGACGCGCTCGGGCCGGGCGTGACGACGCCGGAAGTCGGGACCCGGGTGCTCGGCATGACGCGCTTCGGCGGGCAAGCGGAGCTGGTGTGCGTCCCGGCGGTCCAGGCGGTCCCCATGCCCGAGGCGATGAGCTTCGAGGAGGGCGCCGCGCTGCCCGTGAACTACCTCACCGCGTATCACGCGCTCTTCCGCGTCGCCGCGGTGCGGCCGCGCGAGAAGGTCCTCGTGCACATGGCCGCCGGCGGCGTCGGGCTGGCCGCGCTGCAGCTGTGCCGGACGGTGGAGGGCGTCGAGACCTTCGGCACCGCCTCGGCGTCGAAGCACGGCGCGGTACGGGAGCAGGGGTGCCAACACCCGATCGATTACCGCACGCAGGACTACGAGGCGGAGGTGCGGCGCCTCACCGGCGGGCGCGGCGTCGACGTGGTGCTCGATCCGCTCGGCGGCAAGGACTGGAGGAAGGGCTACCGGCTGCTCCGCCCGGCGGGCCGGCTCGTGGCGTACGGCTTCGCCAACCTCGCCAGCGGCGAGAAGCGCGACTACCTCCGGCTCGCCCAGGAGATGGTGCAGGTGCCCATCCACACGCCCCTCGGCCTCATGAACGACAACCGGGCCGTGGCGGGCGTCAACATAGGCCACCTGTGGGGCGAGGTCGAGATGCTCTCCGAGGAGCTGAGCACGATCGTCGCGCTCTACCAGCGCGGGGCGATCAAGCCGCACGTGGACGTGAGCTTCCCCTTCGCTCGCGCCGCCGACGCGCACCGACACATCCAGTCGAGGCGAAACGTGGGGAAGGTCGTGCTCGTCCCGTAAGTCTGGCTGGTAGGGGTGGGCTTGTCCCCCGCCGCGGGGTCGATCTCGCGATCATCGTCCCACGATCAGACGGGCGTCCCCTCGCCGCCGTCGAGCGCGTCGTAGACCCAGCTCAAGGCCGCCATGGCGCGGGGCCAGCCGAGCGTCGTGATCGCGAGGAGCGCGACGTGCTCCGCGTCCTCGCGCGAGCACTCCGCGCCGAGCGCCTGGCGGAGCGCGGAGTGCACCGCCCCCTCGGTGTTGACGCCGATGGCGATGCCGAGCTTCACGAGCCGTCGCTCGCGCTCGCTGAGCGGTCCGGCATCGTGGACGCGCTCCCCCAGCGCCTCGAACGCCTTGACGACGCCGGGATGCGCCTTCTGGAAGCGGAGGAAGTGGCTGGGCAGCTTGCGGTCCATGGCGCACCTCGGGGAGGGAGCGCAGTCACCGTAACCGTGGCGCGACACCGCCGCGATCCGGCGCGTGCTCCGCCCCCCTCCGAGGTGGTGGCTCGACGGGCGCGGGGCACGGCGGAGGCGGCCGGGGAGGTGGTCCGCGGTTATACCCCCGCGCCATGGACACGACGCGACTCGGGAGGACCGGGCTCGAGGTGAGCCGGCTGTGCCTGGGCACGATGAACTTCGGACCGGAGACGACCGAGGCGGACGCCTTCCGCATCATGGACCGCGCGCTCGAGGCCGGCGTCCAGTTCTTCGACACCGCCAACGTCTACGGTCACAAGATGGGCGAGTGGGGGAAGCTGCCCAAGAGCGGCCTCACCGAGCAGATCGTGGGGCGCTGGCTCGGGCAAGGGGGCGGCCGGCGCGAGCGCGTCGTGCTCGCGACCAAGGTCTACGGAGCCATGTACGAGGGCCCGAACAGCCGCGGGCTCTCCGCGCTGCACGTCCGCCGCGCGTGCGAGGACAGCCTGCGGCGCCTCGGCACCGATCGCGTCGACCTCTACCAGATGCACCACGTCGACCGGACCGTGCCGTGGGACGAGATCTGGCAGGCGATGGAGCTGCTGGTGCAGCAGGGCAAGGTCCTGTACGTCGGCTCGAGCAACTTCGCCGGCTGGAACATCGCGCAGGCGTGCGAGACCGCCGCGCGGCGCCGGTTCCTCGGGCTCGTGTCGGAGCAGAGCCTCTACAACCTGTCCGCCCGGACCGTCGAGCTGGAGGTGATCCCGGCCTGCCGCGCCTACGGGCTGGCGCTCCTGCCCTGGAGCCCCCTCGGCGGCGGCCTGCTCGGCGGCGCGCTCCAGAAGGTGAGCGAGGGGCGGCGCGCGAGCGAGCGCGTGGTGCAGCGGATCGAGGCGAACCGTGGGCGGCTGGAGGCCTACGAGCAGCTCTGCCGCGAGCTGGGTCACCGTCCGGCGGACGTGGCGCTGGCGTGGCTGCTCCACCGGCCCGGCGTCACGGCGCCCATCGTCGGCCCGCGAACGCTCGCGCAGCTCGAGGACGCGCTCCGCGCGGCGACGCTGGCGCTCGACGACGCCACCCTCGAGCGCCTCGATCGGATCTGGCCGGGACCGGGCGGCCAGGCGCCCGAGGCGTACGCGTGGTGATCGGCGCCCGCTGACCTCGAGTCGAGCCTTGGCACGCCCCACGGACCTCCAGCTGCCGATCGCGCTCGCCTTCGCCGCCGTGATCGTGGGCTGGTTCGGCACGCTCGTCTACGTGCCGCTGGCGCTGCTCCCGCAGCGCGCCCGCGTCGCGGTCATCCAGCACAACCACGTCGAGAGCGTGCTCGTGCTCTCCGAGATGCTGGGCGAGGTGCGCGAGGTGCGGCAGGCGTCGCTGCTCGCCCACCTCGCCGGCGCCGACCCGGCGATCGATCGCCAAGAGCAGCTCCGCGCCAGCGCGGCCGCGGTCGCGCGCCTCCAGGCGGCAGCGGCCGGCTACGACCACATGCCGATGACCTCCGAGGAGCGGGCGCGCTGGGAACGCCTCCGCGCCGACGACGTCCCGGCGTTGGTCTCGGCCCTGCGCAACCTCGAAACGGCGCCACCCCGCGCTCCGGGCGCCGTGCTCGCCGTGGTCCGGCGTGGCGCCGCCGTCGACGAGGCGCTGGGCACGCTCGTGGCGCTCAACGCCGACCAGGCGCAGCGGGAGGCGCAGCAGCTGGAGGGCAGGCTCACCAAGCTCTCGTGGGGCTACGCGGCGCTGGCCGCGGTCGGCACCGTGGGCGCGGTGGTGCTGCTCGTCCTGAGCCTCAGGGCGTTGCGCAGGTACCAGGAGGCCACGCGGCGGCGCGTCGCCGAGCTGGAGGCGTTCGCGGGGCAGGTCTCGCACGATCTGCGCAGCCCCCTCCAGACGGTGCAGCTCGCGGTGGACGTGCTCTCCCGGGCCTCCGGCGACCCCCAGGTCCAGCGCCTCGCGGAGCGAGCGCTCGCGGGGGTGCGCCGCCTCGACGGCATGATCGGAGATCTGCTGCAGTTCGCCAGGGCCGGCGCGACGTGGGGCGAGGGACGGGCCGACGTCCGCGAGGTGCTGGCCAGCGCCAGGGAGCGCCTCAGACCGCTCGCCGAGCGCGCCGGCGTCGAGCTGACGTTCGACGAGGGCGCGGGGCAGGGTGGAACCACGACCGACCTGGTCGCCGGGATCGCGCCCGTCGCGCTCGAGACCGTGGTCGCGAACCTGGTCGAGAACGCGATCAAGTACCGGAATCCCGATCGCGGGAACCGAGTCGAGGTCGCCGCGCGCGCGGCAGGCGACCGGGTGCTGCTCACCGTCGCCGACACGGGCGTCGGCATTGCCCCCGACCTCCTGCCCCGGATCTTCGAGCCGTTCGTGCGGGGCTCGCGGCGACCCGACAGCCACGGACTCGGGCTCGCGGCCGTGAAGCGCCTCGTCGAGGCGCACCACGGGACGGTGACGGCTGCCTCGGAGGAGGGGCGCGGCACGACGTTCACCGTCGATCTGCCGCGTGCCCGCGGCGAGCCCACGCGCGAGCGAGCTCCCGGGAGCGCCGCCTAGGCGCGGGGAGCAGCACCTCTCGTCACGGTGGGACAGGGCACCACCCCCCACCGCGAACGGTGGCGCGAACGGAACTCTCGCGTAGGCGCGAGGGGGGGAATGCGCTCCGGCCCGCGGTGGGTTATCCTGCGCGCCCTCGCGCGGCCGCCGCGCGCCCCCCACCATGAGCCCACAGCACGAGATCCGCCGCCGCCGGACGTTCGCCATCATCTCCCACCCGGACGCGGGCAAGACCACGCTGACCGAGAAGCTCCTGCTCTACGGCGGCGTCATCCAGCTGGCCGGGGCCGTCAAGGCGAAGCGGGGGAGGGCGAGCGCCGTCTCCGACTGGATGGAGATGGAGCGCGAGCGCGGCATCTCCATCACCACGAGCGTGCTGCAGTTCCCCTACCGCGGGCTGCAGATGAACCTCCTCGACACCCCCGGCCACGCCGACTTCAGCGAGGACACCTACCGCACGCTGCACGCCGTCGACGGGGCGGTCATGCTGCTCGACTGCGCGAAGGGCGTCGAGGCGCAGACGAAGAAGCTCTTCCGCGTGTGCCGCCAGCGCGCCATCCCCATCTTCACGTTCGTCAACAAGATGGACCGCGGCGGCCGCGACCCGTTCGACCTCATCGGCGAGGTGGAGAGCGTCCTCGGGATCGGCGTCTTCCCGGTCGCCTGGCCGGTCTTTCGCGGCGGCACGTTCCGCGGCGTCTACCACCGGTTGAAGCACCGCGTGTACCTGTTCGACGCCGCGCACGCCGGCTCGTCGGCGACGTCGGGCGCGGAGCGGCCGCCGGTCGAGGTGACCGGCATCGACGATCCGCTGGTGCGCGAGGAGCTCGACGACGCGGGCTTCGACCGGCTCCGGCAGGACGCCGAGCTGCTCGAGGCGGCCGGCGACGGCTTCGACGAGGAGCGGTTCCTCGCGGGCGAGCTGTCGCCCATGTTCTTCGGGAGCGCCATCAACAACTTCGGGCTGGAGGCGTTCCTCGAGACGTTCTGCGAGCTCATGCCGCCGCCGCGGCCGCGCCCGTCGGACCAGGGTCCCATCGACCCGGGGCGCGACGAGTTCAGCGGCTTCGTGTTCAAGATCCAGGCGAACATGGACCGGGCGCACCGCGACCGGGTCGCCTTCGTCCGCATCTGCTCCGGCCGGGTCAGCCGCGGCATGAAGGTGCACCACGTCCGCACCGGGCGCGACCTGCGGCTCATGAGCCCGACCCAGTTCCTCGCGGGCGAGCGCAGCGTGGTGGAGGACGGCTTCGCCGGCGACGTGGTTGGCATCCCCGATCCCGGGACGTTCGAGATCGGCGACACACTGACCGGCGGATCGCGCTTCGCGTTCGAGCCCATCCCGAGCTTCGCGCCCGAGCACTTCTCGCGGCTCGTCATGCTCGACCCGCTGCGCCGCAAGCAGTTCGCGCGCGGCGTGGAGCAGCTGGCGCAGGAGGGGACGGTGCAGCTCTACCGTCCTCCCGCGGGGCGCGCCGGCGATCTCGTCCTGGGCGCGCTGGGCCAGCTCCAGTTCGAGGTGGTCCGCTACCGCCTCGAGAACGAGTACGGCGTCGAGGTGCGGCTCGAGTCCACTCCCTACCAGCTCGCGCGCTGGGTCTCGCGCGCCGATGGCGCGCCGCTCGATCTCGACCACCTCTACGGCGCGGTGGAGGGGATGGTCGTCCTCGACATCCGCGACCGCCTGGTGGTGCTGTTCGACCGCGAGTGGGCGCTGCGCACGGCCGAGCGGCTCCACCCCGAGCTCGTCTTCGGGGAGACGGCGACCGGCGTGGTGGTGCGGGCGGCGTAGCCCGGCGCGCAGTCCCACGCTTGCGCTACGTGCCCCGCCCAGACGGCGTCCGCATCGTACGGGCATCGTGGACCGTCACGCTCCCGATGGGCCCCCGCGCTCGGGGGACGAAACGCCGGCGTCAGCCAGCCAGGCGAAGGCTTTCGACGTGCTGCGCTCCGAAGCCGCGCGGATGCTCGCGCGGATCGCCGAGGACGATGGCGCCGGGTCCCCGCTGCACCGGCTATGCGCGGAGATGTGGCGCCAGCGGGACGAGGACGCCCGCATGTCGTTGCGTCACGGAGACGCCGCCAACGCGCTCGTCATCCTGGAGCGCGCGCTGCACCTGCTCACGTTCGGTCCCCGCGTCCTGGCGCGCAATGAGCTGAGCATCGCCGACCTCGAGCTGCTGCTCCGGGCTGCGTGACGCTGGCCGGCCGGGAGAGCCCGCCATCCGCACGGCGGAGCCGGCCGCCCGGTTACGCCGTCGCGCGCTGGATGAGCTCGATCTTGTAGCCGTCCGGATCCTGCACGAACGCGATGACGGTCTTGCCGTGCTTCATGGGCCCGGCCTCGCGCGTCACCGTGCCGCCTCGCCTCTTGATCTCGGCGCACGCGGCGTACGCGTCGGGCACCTCGATGGCGACGTGGCCGAAGCCCGTGCCGAGCTCGTAGCTCTTCGTGCCCCAGTTGTGCGTGAGCTCGAGGGCCGCCTGCTCCGACTCGGGCCCGAACCCGACGAAGGCCAGGGTGAACTTGCCGTCCGGGTAGTCCTGCCGGCGCAGGAGCTTCATGCCGAGAACCTGCGTGTAGAACGCGAGCGATCGCTCGAGATCGCCGACGCGGATCATGGTGTGGAGGATGCGCATGGCCCCCATGCTACCGCCGGCGGAGCAGGAGCGCGCTGGCGAAGCAGGCCAGGCCGCTCGCGGCGATGGCGAACGTCATCGGCCGCGCGGTGCCGTCGAGGAAGCGCGACACGCCCACGCTGTAGGCCGCGGCGCCGGTCATCTGCGCGAACCCGAGCACCGCCGAGGCGAGGCCGGCCATGTGCGCGAACGGCGCGATCGCGCCCGCCATCCCGTTCGGCATCACCACCCCGGCCCCGACGGCGAAGAGGTACATGGGGACGAGGATGCCCACCGCGCTGGCGTGCCCGAAGGCGACCGGCAGCGCCATGGCGAGCCCGGCGCCGGCGGAGAGCGCGGCGCCGCGGCGGATCATCTGCTCCGGCCCGAGCCGGGCGCCGTGGTGGACCGAGAGGAAGGAGCCCGTCATGAGCCCGAACGCCACCAGCGCGAACGCGAAGCCGTAGGCGCGGGGCGAGAACCCGAACAGCCCCATGAACACGAAGGCGGAGCCCGAGATGAACGCGAACTGGCCGGCGAAGGCGAGCATCACGGCCAGGACGAACCCGACGTAGGCGCGGTCGCGCGCCAGCGCCGCGACGCCCCCGCCCAAGGTTGGGCCATCTCGCTTCGCTCCCCCGCCGCGCCCCGGCGCCGTCTCCTCCACTGCCAGCGCCGCGACGATGAGGAACCCCGCGCCGAGCGCGGCGACGAGCAGGAACACCGACCGCCAGCCGAAGTGCGCCTGCATGAAGCCACCCAGGATCGGCGCCAGGATCGGCGTCAGCGCCTGCGCGATCGCCATGAGCGACAGCACCCGCGCGGCGCGCTGCGGAGGCCAGACGTCGCGCACGACGGCGCGCGCGAGCACCGGGCCGCTCCCGGCGCCGAGGCCTTGCACCACGCGCGCCGCGACGAGGGCGGGCATGCTGCGCGCGAAGAGGCTCGCCGCGGCGCCGCCCACGAAGAGGCAGAGGCCGCCGACGAGCGCGCCCCTGCGCCCGGTGCGGTCGGACAGCGGCCCGAAGAGCAGCTGCGCCGTGGCGAAGGCGGCGAGGAACAGCGTGATCGTAAGCTGGGCGGTCGCCGCACCGCTGCGGAGCTCCGCCATCATCGCCGGGAGCGACGGGAGGAAGGTGTCGATCGAGAGCGCTCCCAGGCCGACCAGGGCGGTGAGGAACGCGCCCATCGGGAGCGACGCCATGCGGCGTGAGGAGGGACGGGGATCCATGGAAGCCGGGACGTCGGCGTTTAGCATAGGATGCGCCCGACGTGCTCCCGACCGCCCCCGACCTCCTCCTCGCCGCCTTCCCTCCCGAGCTGTGCGGGCTCGACGCCGCGCCGCCGCGCGGCTGGCGCGTCGCGTGCGTCGGGGTGGGCGCGGTCGCGGCGGCCGTCGCGACCGCCCGCCTCCTCGCGGCGCCGGCCCCGCGCCGCGTGCTCTTCGTCGGGACCTGCGGCGCCTACGACGGCCGCCTCGCCCCGGGCGACCTCCTCGCCGCCTCGGAGGCGATCGCGACCTCGCTCGACGAGGTCGAGGGCCGCGCTTACCGGCCTCGGCTGGAGCAGCTGCGCTGGCCCGCGGGGTGGTCCCTGCCGCCGAGGTTCGCGCCCCACGCGGTCGCCGTCCCGCCCGCCATCACGCGCACCGCCGCGGGAGCGGCCGCGCTGGCGCGCATCGCCGCCGCCGAGCACCTCGAGCTCACCGGCGTCTTCGCGGCGTGCGCCGCCGCGGGGATCCCCGCGGCGGCGGCGCTCGCGGTCGCCAACCGCGTCGGGCCGGATGCGCACGCGGAGTGGCGCGCCCGGCACGAGCAGGCGAGCCGCGCGCTCGTGCAGGCGCTCCGCGAAGAAAGGGTGTTGTGAGCGCGCCTACCCCGCCGGCGCGGCGATCGTGATCGTGCCCTGATTCAGCATCGCGCCCCTGGAGTAGAAGCAGAAGTAAGGCACCACCGTCCCCACCACGGCGTCGGCCGGCACCGAGAACACCCGCTCGTCCCGCGCCGGCACGAGGAGGTCGAGGTCGAGCCCGCCCACCGCCGCGTGCACGTACTGCCCGGGCGCCGCCGAGCTCTGGAGCCAGTGGTCGACGTCGTCCAGATTCTTCACGAGCACGGTCGCGCCCGGAGGCGCGGACAGGTCGGCGGGATCGAACGTGTAGTTGAGGATGGTGATGACGTACGGCGTGCTGGGCAAGAGCACGTTGGCGGTGGCGCCCGCGCCGCAGGACGCCAGCGCCGTGACGGTGAGCGCGGCCGCGGCGACGCGGCGAGTCCGGGCGAGCACGGCGCGATTCTATCGCGGCTACCCTCAGAACTGATCGCCGAACGAGACGTACAGCGTCGCGTCGCCACCGCGCACCGCGCGCCCCACCTCGACGCGGAAGATCACCGCGCGGTCCCAGAAGAGCCGCAGGCCCGCCGCGACGCCGGTGGCGTCGACGGCGGCATAGCCGGGTTGCCTTGCCCAGCCCGCGTCGAACGCGCCATCGAGGCCCCATTCCTGCGTCTTCCCGAAGATGTGGCTCGAGAACAGCGAGAGCCGCAGCTCCGCGCTGCCGAGCGCCTTCTCGTCACCGGAGATCCGGTAGCGGGCGATGCCCCGGAGACTCCCCGCGCCTCCCAGGCCCTCGCCGTAGCTGAAGCCCTCGTACAGCGACCGCTCGAAGAACGGGACGGCCTGCACCGCGTCGTTCCGCGTGGGTACCCCGGGCAGCTTCCGGTCGTAGAGCGCGCGCATCGCCAGCGTCACGCGCGAGCCGAGCGGAACGTAGGCGCGGGCGCTCCCGTCGTATCCGTGGAAGGAGAAGTCGGAGACACCCTGGAGCTGGGGCGCGGCGAAGGCGGCGACGGCGAGCAGGACGCCTTGGTGGGGTCCGACTTCGCGGTCGCGCGTGTCGAGGAGCAGCCCCGCCTCGAAGAGCGCGACGCGGCCGCCGCGCGCGCCGGGCGGCGCGGAGCTCGCGAGCAGCGCGCTCTGCTCGGGAATGCCGACGTCGAGGAAGCGGGCGCGCACGTGCCAGCCGAAGGGGCCCACGAACGGGCCACGCAGGACGACCGCCCCGAAGAAGCGGCGGTCGTGGTAGCGGTACGGAGGGGGTGGCGTGCCGAAGCCGGTCGGTACGGCGAGGCCACCCAGCTGCGCCCCCTCGCCCCAGTAGGGCATGAGCGAGTCGTCGC
>DATLJU010000182.1:0-11307 GCA_035538735.1 Anaeromyxobacteraceae bacterium
GCATCGAACGCCTCGCGGAGCGCGCGTGCGCCCGCCGTCGTCGAGCGCTCGCTCACGCCGTCCCCCCGGCGCTGCGCAGCTCGGCCCGGCACAGCTCGACGAGGGCTTCGCGGCTGAAGCCGCCGCCGAGCAGCAGCACGCGCGAGGCGTCCTCTCCTGCGAGCAGCGCCAGCGCGCGCGCCAGCTCGCTGCGGGCCGCCTCGCGATCGCCGGCCCGCTGCGCCATGAGCCCGAGGTGGAGCCTCGGCATGGCGAAGGTCGGGTCGAGGTACAGGGCGTAGTGGTCCTGGTTGCGCGCGCCCTCGGCGTCGCCGGCGTGTTCGCGACAGAGCGCCATGACGTAGTGCGCCTCCGCGGAGAGCTCGTCGAGCGCCAGGACGCGCGCACACGTCGCCTCCGCACCCGCCGGGTCGCCGCTGCTCGCGAGGACGATCGCCCGCAGCAGGAGGGCGTCGGGATCGGTCTCGGTCTCGACCGGCCGCGCAGCGAGGAGCGCCAGCGCGTCCGCGTACCGTTCCTGCCGCGCCAGATCGAGCGCTCGAGCGAGCTGGAGGGGCCCCCCGCCTGGGGCCGGCGCGGCGGCGGCCACGGCCGCAGACGCGGGCGCGGCGTGAGCCGGCCCGCCGGTGAGCGCCGCGACGCGCTCGCTCGCCGCGCGGATGGCTTGGGGCCAGTCGGGCGCGAGCTCCACGGCCTCGATCGGCGCCCGCCCCGAGGGGCGGACCGGACGCGTCTCGGCGATGGCCGGAGCCGCCCCCTCGGCCTCGTCCCGCAGCTGGTAGTAGAAGGTGTCGTGCGAGTGCCGCAGGTGGAAGCGGCCCGAGACACCCCGCAGCGTCTCGGCGTGCCCGAGGAAGAGGAAGCCCCCCGGCGCCAGCGACGACGCGATCCGGTCGACGATGCGCCGGCTCACCTCGGAGTCGAAGTACATGAGCACGTTTCGGCAGAAGACCGCGTCGTAGGCGCCACGGACCCAGAGCTCGGGGTCGTCCTCGACGAGGTTGCGCTGGTCGAACGATACCAGCTCGCGCACCTCGGGACGGACCACGAATGCGCGCCCGCCCCCTTCGAAGAACCGGTCGCGCGCGGCGTCGTCGGTCTGGCGGAGGGACCAGGCGGAGTAACGACCCGCCCGCGCCCGCGCCAGCGCCGCCGGGTTCACGTCCACTCCGCGGAGCTCGAGCTCCCAGCCGGCGAGCGCCGGGATATCGCGGAGGAGCATGGCGAGCGTGTAGGGCTCCTCGCCGGAGGAGCACCCCGCGGAGAGGAACCGCAGGCGCCGCTCGCGCGCGCGCTCGGCCAGCCGCGATGGGACGACGACGTCCACGAACGCGCGCAGGTCGTTGCCGTTCCTGAAGAAGTAGGTCTCGCCGACCGTGAGCCGCTCCGCCAGGAACGAGAGCTCCTCCCGATCTCCCCCCTCGACCCGCTCCAGCCAGGCCTCGGCCGGCAAGCTGCCCAGCCGCGAGAGGCGCATCGCGGCCGCGTCCTCGATCTGTTCCACCTTCGCGTCGTCGAACTGGAGCCCCAGCCGGCGGGCGATGGCGAGCCGGAGCCGCTCCACCTCGCCGCCTCGGAGGGGCCGGCTCATGCGCCGCCCTCGGCGGCAGCGCGCAGCACGCCCTCGGTGACGAGCAGGCTCGCGTCGAGGACGACGAGCAGCTCGCGGTCGAGCGCGCGGAGCGAAGCCACCGCTCCCGACGCCGCGCCCTGGAGGAGCGGGACCCGCGCGGTCGTCTCGGGGAGCGCCGCCACGCCGTCCACGCGCCGCACCGCCAGCGCTGCCGTCCGCTCGCCGCAGCGGACGATCACCCACCGTGTCGCGGCCCGCTCCGGCGCGCCGCCGAGGAGGGCGGCCAGATCGACGACGGCGGTCGGGGCGCCGCGCACCACCGCCACCCCGAGGACCCACGCTGGCGCGCCGGGGAGCGGGCGGACCGGAGCCGGCCGCATCGTCTCGACCACCGCGGCGACCGGCAGCGCGCACAGGCCTTCGCCCGCCAGGACGATGACGACGCGCTGCGGCACACGTTCGAGCAAGATGGCCTCCCCAAGCAGTGAAATAGGCGAGCGGGAGCCATGACCGCAACTGCGGCGCTTCGCAGCCGATATCGCGGGGACGCGCTCACCCTTCGACTTCGGGCCGCTGCGCGGCCCTACGCTCAGGGTGAGCGGAACGAAGGGGCCTCCGTTCGTCCTGGCACGGAACGAACGCGTCTCCGTTCATCCTGGCACGGAACGAACGCGTCTCCGTTCATCCTGGTGCGGAACGAAAAGCGTCCCCGTTCGTCCTGAGCGTAGGCCGGCGAAGCCGGCCGTAGTCGAAGGACGAACGGGCGTCGTTGGTCACCCCGCCCCCCGCAGGAACAGCGCCGCGAGCGGCGGCAGCGTCAGCACGAGCGACCAGCGCCGGCCGTGCGCCGCCACCGGGGCCGCCTCGACGCCGCCCATGTTCCCCCACCCCGCGCCGCCGTAGTGGACGGCGTCGCCGTTCAGCACCTCCTGCCAGAAACCGCCGTGCGGGACGCCAACGCGGTAGTTCACCCGCGGGACCGACGTGAAGTTGAGGACGACCAGGATGTCCGCGTCCCCCTCGCCGCCGCGCCGGAGCAGCGTGAGCACGCTCGACTCGGCGTCGGTGCAGTCGATCCACTCGAAGCCGCCCGGGTCGAAGTCGCGCCGATGGAGCGCCGGCTCCTCGCGCATGAGGCGGTTCAGGTCGCGTACCCACGCGCGCACGCCCTCGTGGCGCTCGTCGCCGAGGAGGTGCCAGTCGAGGCTCCGCTCGTGGCTCCACTCCTGCCCCTGCGCGAGCTCGCCGCCCATGAAGAGCAGCTTCTTCCCCGGCTGCGACCACAGGTCGCCGTAGAGGAGGCGCAGCCCGGCGAACTTCTCCCGGTCGTGGCCCCACATCTTGTCGAGCAGTGAACCCTTCCCGTGCACGACCTCGTCGTGCGAGAGCGAGAGCAGGAAGTTCTCGGAGAAGGCGTACATCATCCGGAAGGTGATCTCGTTGTGGTGGTACTTCCGGAAGATCGGGTCCTGGCGCATGAAGCCGAGCGTGTCGTGCATCCAGCCCATGTCCCACTTCATCCCGAAGCCGAGGCCGCCCAGGTAGGTCGGGCGCGAGACCATGGGCCAGGAGGTCGACTCCTCGGCAATGGTCTGCACGTCCGGGTGCTCCTGGAACACCACCTCGTTCAGCTTCCGCAGGAAGGCGATCGCCTCGAGGTTCTCGCGCCCGCCGAAGCGGTTCGGGATCCACTCGCCCTCCCGGCGCGAGTAGTCGAGGTAGAGCATCGAGGCGACCGCGTCGACGCGGAGCCCGTCGGCGTGGAACACGTCGAGCCAGTAGAGCGCGCTCGACATGAGGAAGCTCTTCACCTCGTTCCGCCCGTAATTGAAGATGTAGCTGTCCCAGTCCTTGTGGTGGCCCTGGCGCGGGTCGGCGTGCTCGAACAGGTGCGTCCCGTCGAAGTACGAGAGCGCGTGCTGGTCCGTGGGGAAGTGCGACGGGACCCAGTCCAGGATGACGCCCACGCCGCGCTGGTGGAGCGTGTCGACGAGGTACATGAGGTCCTGCGGGGAGCCGTAGCGGCTCGTCGGGGCGAAGTAGCCGGTGCACTGGTAGCCCCATGAGCCGTAGAACGGGTGCTCCATGATGGGCAGGAGCTCGACGTGGGTGAAGCCCATCTCCGTCGCGTAGTCGGCGAGCTGCTCCGCCAGCTCGCGGTAGGTGAGCGAGCGGTTCCCCTCCTCCGGCACCCGCCGCCAGGAGCCGGCGTGGACCTCGTAGATGCTCATCGGGCTCCGGAGGCCATTCCGCGCCGCGCGGCCCTGCATCCACGCGCCGTCGTTCCACGCGTAGTCGAGGTCCCACACGATGGAGCCGGTCCGCGGCGGGACCTCGCCGCGGAGCGCGAACGGGTCGGCCTTGTCGACCGCGTAGCCGGCGTGGCGCGAGCGCAGGTGGTACTTGTAGACGGCGCCCTTCGCGAGCCCGGGCACGAAGCCCTGCCACACGCCCGACGAGCCGAGCGGGCGGAGCCGGTGGCTCTCGCGGTCCCAGCCGTTGAAGTCGCCCACGACGGACACGCGCTCGGCGTTGGGCGCCCACACCGCGAACGAGACCCCCGCCACGCCGGCCACGGTGGCGAGGTGCGCGCCGAGCGCGCGGTAGGCGCGGTAGTTCGTCCCCTCGCTCCACAGGTGCAGGTCCTGATCGGATGGGCCGCCGACGTGCAGCACGTTCGGAGCGGGCGTGGGCGGCGGCGTCGCGATGGGGGCGGTCGCGGTGCGCGGCGCCTCGGCGTGGCCGGTTCGCCTCTTGCCCTTCATCATGGCCTCCTCGCGCATGTCCTGGGGGGTCGCGCTCGCCAGCTGATCTTCGAGCCCTTGCAGCGGCAGCGCCACCCATTCCGGGCGATGGTCGAGCTCGTACCCGAGCTCGTAGGCCGCCTTCTCGACGAGGAACAGGTCGAACAGCGCGCGCAGCTCGTCCGCGCTCGGCGGCAGGAACGGCGCGCCGCGCGCCGTGCCGAGGTACGAGCGCAGGAAGGCGGTCGCCGCCGCGCGGTACCAGGCGTGGGCCCAGAGGGCGAGAAGATCGCTCCCCCTCGGCTCGGGCCTCTCCCTCTCCGGGGGAGAGGGAGCCATCCGCTCGGAGCGAGAGGGGGATATCAGGCCGTAATAGGCCGCGTAGTGAAAGCTCCGCACCATCCCCGCGACGTCGCGCAGCGCCGACCGCTTGGTGCGGCGCTCCGCGAGCGGTTGCGCCGGCTCGCCCTCGAAGTCGATGACGACGAAGTCGCGGCCGGTCCAGAGCACCTGGCCGAGGTGGTAGTCGCCGTGCGTTCGGATGCGGAGCCCCTCGAGTCGCTGCTCCCCGAGCCCCTGCGAGGCGCCGATCAGCTCCCGCTCGTGGGCCAGCACCATCTCGGCCCGGGCGCGCGCCGCCGCCGGCAGCTCGCCCAGCCGCTCGCACAGGAGCGCCAGGTTCCGGCGCACCAGCGCCGCCACGCCCTCCCGCAGCGCGGCGCGATCGGAGGGCGCGAATGGCTCGGGCTCGAACCCGGGCACGTCGCGCCCGCCGGCGAGCGCGAGGTGCAGCTCGGCGGTGCGGCGCCCGAGCAGGCCCGCCGCGTCGAGGTACGCGCCGGCGAGGTCGCGCGCCCAGGCGGGCGGCCCCGCCGTCGCGAGGTCGAGCAGGTGGCCCTCCCACGCGGGCGGCGCCGATCGCCCCCGGGCGCGTCCGAGCGCCTCGCTGACGGCGCGCAGCGTGAACGACCACGCGTCGCCCTCGTTCTCGACGAACGCCTGCAGGATCCCGAGCGCGATGGCCTCGCCGCGACGCGGGCGATACTCGAGGCCGCCCAGGGTCGCCGGCGTGTGCGGGAAGCTCGCCACGTCGGTCAAGAACGCGCCGACCTCGAGGTCCGGGTTCGGCCCCGGCTCGGTTCGCCGGAAGAGCTTCAGGACGAGGTGGTCGCCGAACCGGAGCGTGGTGTTGCTCTGCTCGACGCCGAGGGGGCGCGGCTCGAGCCGGCCGATGTCGGGGGCGAAGCGAGCCAGCGCGCCGCCCTGGAAGGCGACCAGCGTCCCGCCGCTCCCCTCGAAGCGCCCGCTCCGCGCCACCGCCTCGAGCAGCGCGCGCCCGAAGGCAGGATCGCGATCGGCGTCGTACACGATCCCGCGCTCGGCCCCCGCCGTGACCTCCATCACCTCGGCGCCGGGCAGCTCGCGCCGTACCTCCGCCGCGTGTTCGCCGGCCGCGAAGGCGAGCGGCACCGCGTACAGCTCCTCGCCGCCACGGACGTAACGGACGCGCAGGAGCGCGAGGCGCGCCAGGCGCGGGGGCATCGCGACCGGCACCGCGTCGACGATCTCGACGCGGTCGATCGCCCGCGCCTTCCCGCCGAACCACCGCCGCCACGGCAGCCAGCGCGGCAGCGCCACCTCGAGCGCGAGCCGGGTGGGCTCGTCGAACGTCTCTCCCCACGCGCCGGGCGCGGTGGGCGAAGGCGGCGCGTCGATCGTGCGTCCCATCGGCCATCCTCACAGAAAATAATCGAAGTCGCGCTCCGTCCGGAGCCGCCGGCGGATGCGGAAGATCTGCGCCGGCGCGGCGCGCGGGTCGATCTCGACGTAGTTGCGGGCGCCGCTCCAGAAGTAGCGCCCGCCGCCGAGCAGGTCGTGGACCTGAAAAGGCTCGCCCGGGTGGACGCCGAGGGGCTCGAGCGCGAGCTCCACCCAGCCCGCGTGGACGTGGTGCGGGTCGAGGTTCACCACCACCAGCACCGCGTCCGACCCGTCGGCTCGCGCCTTGGAGTAGGCGATGAGCTGCTCGTCGTCGACGCGGTGGAAGACGAGGCCGTCGTTCGCCTGGAGCGCCGGGTTCTCGCGGCGGATGCGGTTCACCCGGGCCACGAAGTCGCGCAGGCTGTCCGGCGCGTCGAGATCCCAGTGCCGAAGCTGGTACTTCTCCGAGTCGAGGTACTCCTCGCGGCCGGCCGCGAGCGGGCGCGCGTCGAGCAGCTCGAACGCGGGGCCGTAGATCCCGTAGCTCGCGGCGAGGGTGGCGGCGAGGACGAGCCGCGCCTGGAACGTGGCCCGCCCGCCCCACTGCAGCGGCTCGGGGAGGATGTCGGGCGTGTTGGGCCAGAAGCTCGGGCGGAAGAACTCGCGCGCGTTCGTGCGGGTCAGCTCGCGCAGGTACTCGGTCAGCTCCCATTTCGTGTTGCGCCAGGTGAAGTACGTGTACGACTGGCTGAAGCCGAGCTTGGCGAGCTGGTACATCACCTTGGGCCGGGTGAACGCCTCCGCCAGGAAGACGAGCTCGGGCGTCCGCCGCCGCGCCGTGGCGATGAGCCACTCCCAGAACCGGAACGGCTTCGTGTGCGGGTTGTCGACCCGGAAGATGCGGACGCCCTGCGCCACCCAGAACTCGAGCACCCCGAGCAAGGCCTCCCACAGCTCGCGCCAGTGCTCCGTCTCGAAGTCGATGGGGTAGATGTCCTGGTACTTCTTGGGAGGGTTCTCCGCGTACTGGATCGACCCGTCGGGCCTGCGCCGGAACCACTCCGGATGCTCCTTCACCCACGGGTGATCGGGCGAGCACTGCAGGGCGAGGTCGAGCGCGAGCTCCACCCCCGCGCCGCGCGCCTGCTCGACGAGGGCGCGGAAATCGTCCAGCGTGCCGAGATCCGGGTGGAGCGCGATGTGGCCGCCCTCGGGGCCGCCGATGGCCCACGGGCTGCCCACGTCGCCCGGCTCGGCGGTGGTCGCGTTGTTCTTCCCCTTGCGGTAGGCGCGGCCGATGGGGTGGATGGGCGGCAGGTAGAGGACGTCGAAGCCCATCCCCGCGACGTACGGCAGCCGGGACGCGACGTCGCGCAGCGTCGCGTGCCGGCCCGGCGCGGGCGAGGCGGAGCGGGGGAAGAGCTCGTACCACGCGCCGCAGCGCGCCCGCTCGCGCTCGACGCAGACCGGGAGCTCGCGGCCAAGCGTGGCCGCGCCGGTCCGGTCCGGGTGACGCGCCATGACCAGGCCGAGCTCCTCGTCGAGGCCGCCCTGCGCGCGCCGCTCGAGCGAGTCGCCACCGCGCAGCGCAGCGCCCGCCTCGCGCAGCCGCGCCGCGTCCGCGCCGCCGGCGCGCCGCGCCGCCTCCTCCACGAGCTCCGCGCCGACGAGCAGGTCGACCTCCTCGACCTGCCCCGCCCCGGCCTTCTTCGCGAGCCCGGCGCGCCAGGTGCGGAACGCGTCGACCCAGCCCTCCACCGTGAAGCGCCACTCCCCGAGCACACCCGGCGTGAACACGCCGCGCCAGCGGTCGTTCCCGAGCGGCTCCATGGGGACCTCGCTCCACGCGGGCTCGCCGTCTCGCCGGAAGCGCAGCACGGCCGTGACGAGGTCGTGGCCCTCGGCGTAGACGTCCGCCTCGACCACCACCTGCTCGCCCATCGTCCGCTTCGCCGCGAAGCGCCCGCAGTCCACCTCGGGCACGACGCCCTCCACCACCACGCGCGAAGGCCGCTTCGAGAAGTCCGGGCGTGCGCTCGTCGCCATGCTCACCCCCCGCACCGCTGACAAGTTGCGAACGCGCTCGCCCCCGCGCCACGTCATTCGCCGCCGAGCAGCCTCCGCT
The DNA here is from genome assembly GCA_035538735.1 of Anaeromyxobacteraceae bacterium. Taxonomy (GTDB): domain Bacteria; phylum Myxococcota; class Myxococcia; order Myxococcales; family Anaeromyxobacteraceae; genus Anaeromyxobacter_A. The sequence continues at coordinate 8,144 of DATLJU010000182.1, forward strand.
CGTCCTGAGCGTAGGCCGCAGGCCGTAGTCGAAGGACGAGCGTGTGTCATCCGCCACCCAGCAGTTTCCGCTCGTCCTGAGCGTAGGCCGCAGGCCGGAGTCGAAGGACGAGCGCGGGTCATCCGCCACCGCGCTCGAGCGCATCGAGGAGCCCCGCGTGCTGGGCGGCGAACGCCGACCCCTTCGCGCGCAGCGCCCGGGCGAGCGCCCGCGGCAGGTCGATCGCCCGCCCCTCGGCGAGCCGCCGCCGGTAGAGCGCCCTGAAGTCGGGCGGCAGGCGCAGCGACCAGTTCGACTCCGACACCGTCCCAGGCACGTTGTAGGGCTCGCGCTCGCCGAAGAGGTCGGTGAAGAAGACGAGCACGTGGCGGGCCGGACCGACGAACAGATCGGCGGCGCGCGCCTGCACGAGCTCACCGGCGTCGGACGCGACCCGGCGGATCCACGGCTCGCGCGGCTCCTCCCGCGGGAGCAGCCGGCCGGCCAGGTAGGAGGCCTGCCTCGCCGCCGCGCCGCTCGCGATCCACGACTCGGCCGCCCGCAGGATGGGCTGCGTGTCGTGGTTGCCCAGCATGATCCAGTCCTGGGGCCGAGCGTTCTCGCCGCGGTACCCGTCGGCCGTCAGATCCAGATCCGCCTTCTGAGTGACGCGGAACCGTCCGAGGTGGTGCCGCTCGAGGACGCGCGTCAGCGGGTAGGGCTCGGTGCTCAGGATCTCGCACGCGATCGCATCCGGGCCCAGCCCTCGTCGCGCCCCCGCGGCCACGACCGCGTCGAGGAGCACACCGTAACGGTCGACCTGCTCCCGATCGAGCCGCGCCACCCAGCCGTCGGCGTATCGCGGCAGCTCGCGGCGGAGCTGGTCGGGGCGCGCCAGCGCGAGCGGCGCCAGGTCGGGGTGGTCGCCCAGGTCGGGCGAGGAGAAGAGGCGCGCGCCCGCGAGCACCGCGACGGCCGGATCGCCGTCGTCGCGGTACACCCAGGGATCGACGAGGCCGTGCGGGTGGTCGAGCCGGAGGCCGTCGTACTCGGCGAAGACCTTCTCGAGGCGCGCGCGGAAGAAGCGCAGCGCCGGGCCCTCTGCGCCCACCTCTCCGTAGCAGCGCGGATCGAGGAGCGGGTAGTGCCACGCCTGCCCCTCCGGATTCGTGCGTGAGGGCGGCGCGCCCATGCGGTATCCGGGCAGGAGGAAACCGCGGGCGGCGTGGGCGTCTCGCTGCGCCATGCCGACTTGCAGGTCGCCGAACAGCGCCAGCCCGAGCTCGCCGGCGCGGGCGCGCACCGCGGCGTGCTGCGCGTGCGCGAGGTATTGCGCGAACGCATACCGCAGAGCCAGCTCGCCCGTGCCCGGGCTCACCGGTCCTGTAGGGCGAGGGCTCGTCCCCCGCCCCGTGAACCCCGCGTCCTCTTCTGCCGCGTCGAATGCGGCGTCATGAACGAGCCACCAGGCCTCGCGCTCCCGGAACTCCTCGAAGCCGCGCGCGAGCGGCGCCAGCGCGGCACTCCCGCGCCGCCGCGTGAAGGCGGCGAAGGCGACGTCGAGCGCGTCGTTCACCGCCTCCCGCGCGAAGGCGTGGTCGGCGCGAGGCCCATCCGGCCTCGTCGAGAGCCGTTGCGCCAGCCACGCCGGTGAAAGCAGCTCGCCCCACTCCGGCCGGGTGAGCGGCAGGAGCGCGACCGAGGCGGGCTCGCGCGAGAAGAACGCCCCGTCATAGGGCGAGGTGTGACCGGGCGGGAGCGCGCCCTGCGGCCCGAGCTGCAGGCCGTCGAACCCGAGCTCGGCAGCGAAGCCCAGCAGGTCGTCGGCGGCGTCGCCGTGAGGCGTGCCGCGGCCGGTGTCCTCCTCGGACGACGACGGGAACGCGGCGTCGTGGATCCCGAGCAGCAGCCTCCGCACCCCGAGCGCTGAGAGCGCTTCCCGGAGGCGACCGCGCAGGCGCGAGGGCATGCCATGGGCTATCGGATCGACGCGCCTTGGGCACGCTGTTCAAAGGGACGTCACAGCAGCGCACCCCGCGCGGGCCGGTGCCGCTGTCGGTGCGCCGGTGCGCTCCACCGCGCACCTCCCACCCGCGCCCGTCGTTGCGCGTGGGGATGGCGCCCGCGGCCGAAAGCGATAGGTTCCGCGCGGAATCGCTGCCCCGCCTTGCGGCAGGTCAAGCCGCCGGCCCGGGCGGCGGGGGATGAACCTCCGCCCTACGGGCGCGCAGCAGGTCGGGCGGGGTTTCGTCCCCGCCGTGGTCGAGGCAGGGGCCTGGCCCCCGCCACGGGAGAAAGAAGGAATGGACATGTCTCTGCTCTGCGCCGTCCCCATCTCCCTCATCGTCGCCGCGAGCCTGAGCCGTAGGCGGCGCGTCATCCACCACGTCTCGCAGCTCGAGTCCGTCTCCACCCTGAACTCCAGCCTCGCCAAGCGGCGCACCTACGAAGAGGAGCGCGCGCTGGAGGCGGCGAGCAAGCTGCTCGTCAGGTAGGGGGCCCCTCCTTCTAACTAAGGGGCCCTTCCATCCAGTCACCATCGTCGCCAATGGGAGTGGTGGCATGGTGACGTCGCTGCTGATATCGGCCCTCGTGTCCGGCACGTCGCCGCAGTCCGCGGTCGTGGTGGATCGCGCGGCCGTGGAGCCGCGCGTCGAGCAGGCAGCCGACGCGAGCACCCGGGCCGCGGGTGACGTCGCGCGAGCACAGGTGCTGGACGACGCGGCACGGCAGGCGGCGGGGGCTTGCTCGTCCGCCGCGGCACAGACGGCGGCCTCACAGCAGGCGCTGGCTGGCGGCGACCTCTTCCACGCTCGCGTCGTGGACACGGAGGAGGAGACGAAGGCGAGTCGCACTCCGACCGCGCCCGGGCCGACCGCCTCCCCGCCGGCGCGGTGACTGTAGCCTAGCCCCTCTCCCCGGCCCTCTCCCCGCCTGGCGGCGGGGCGAGGGTGACGAAACGCGGGGGCGCGTGATCGACCTCTCCGGCCCTCCCCTCCTGGCGGCGGGGCGAGGGTGACGAAACGCGGGGGCGCGTGATCGACCCTCCAGCCCTCTCCCCCCCTGGCGGCGGGGCGAGGGTGACGAAACGCGGGGGCGCGTGATCGACCCCTCCGGCCCTTTCCCCGCCTGGCGGCGGGGCGAGGGTGACGAAACGCGGGGCGCGTGATCGATCCTCCGGCCCT
>DATLJU010000183.1:0-8883 GCA_035538735.1 Anaeromyxobacteraceae bacterium
AGATCGAGCCGATGTGCTGGCCGCCGTGCGCGAGGTAGAAGCGCTGGCCGGCCATGATGTCGTCGTAGGTGAAGACGACCTGGCCCCGCGCGTCGACCACCTTCGCCGGCATGGGCGGCTTGTGCTGGTTGATCTTGGCCCCGCCGAAGATCAGCACGCTGAAGGCCGCCACCAGCACGAACAGCAGGATGGCCTTGGAACGCTGGTTTTTCACGCTCAGTCCTTTCGGATCTCGGACCGGGCTGACCCCGGTCGAAGCTCTTGTGCGGCGGGCCAAGAGCAAGAGCGCGGCCAACCCGATGCGCCGCGAGATCACGCGGGATTTCGTCGTCCGGCACCCATATCCAGGTACCCCGCACCCAAATTCGGGTGCGTGACGCGATTTGGGTACCGCGGCGCGGCGCTACAGATCCACGCGAGCGAGGCGGCGGTCGGCCCAGGTGAGCGGGAGCACCACCCACAGCGCGCTCGACGCGGCGATCGCCACGGCGGCGCCGAGTGGGCCGTGGGTGGCGCGCAGCAGCGCGAGCGATCCCGCGCCGAAGGCGGCGGTGCCCTCGATGCCGAGGAGCGCGCCGGTGCGCACCGCGGCGGCGGGGTTGGCGAGCACGGCCGCCACCAGCACCCGGGAGGCGGGGCCGGACGGCAGGAGCGAGGCGACCCCCAGCGCCGTCAGGTCGACCAGGATGACGGCCGCGAACCAGACCACGAGCGCGATCGCGAGCGCGCGGCCGCGCCGCCGCCCGGTGGCGGCGGAGGCGATGAGGGCGGCGAGCGAGACGAAGATGGCGGTGAGGAGCAGCGCGAAGCCCACCAGCTGCGCGAATCCGGCCGCGCCCTCGTCCCCCGCGCGGAAGAAGACGAGCAGCCCCGCCGTCCCGAACCCGACCGCCTCGGCGGCGGCGAGGGCGACGGCCAGCCCGATGACGCGGCCGAGCAGGATGGCCCGCCGCGAGACCGGCTGCGCGAACAGCAACTCGGAGGTGCTGCGCTCCGGCGCGATGGTCAGCACGCCCATGAGCAGCGCCGCCAGTGGCACCAGAAGCACGACGAGCTGCACCAGGGAGGCGCTCGTCCGCGCCAGGTCCTGCAGCCCGCTCCCGCCCGACAGGATGTAGCCGGAGGCGGCGACGCCGGTGGCGAGGAGCGCGAAGACCCCCGCGAAGATGAGCGTCCACCGCGAGCGCACGGCGAGCAGCAGCTCCTCGCGCGCGACGAGCAGGAGCGGCGTGGCGCGCCTCACGGGGCACCGTCCGGAGGGCCCGCCGGTCCAAAGAGATCGCGCGGTCCGAGCTGGCGCGCGCCGGCGGAGGCCGGATCGGCCGCCCGCGACGCCGCGTCGCCGAAGGCGAGGAGGTGAGAGGCCATCGGGGTCTCCGTCATCGGCGCCTCGGCGTAGACCGCGCGGGCCGCGCGCACCCACGCCTTCGTGCGGTGATCCGCGACCCACGCCACCGCGCCGCGCGGCGGCCGCGGGTGCGCGGCGAGCCAGTCCCGCAGGCACCCGACGTCGTCGAAGAAGCGCGGCTCCTCGGAGGGGACGTCGAGCTGCGCCGCGAAGCGGGCGTCGGAGACGGCCATCCGGCAGGAGGCGCAAGACTCCACGCGCGGGTCGAGCGGGGCGGGTCCGGCCGGCCCGCGCGAGCAGGCCGCCACCGCCAGCAGAGCGAATACGGCGCGCCAGGCGATCACGCGTTCCCTCCCGCGAGGTCCCGGTAGAGGAGATCGAGGCGCCCCTCCTCCGCCGCGAGCTGCCGGACGCAAGCGCCCGCCTCGCCCAGCAGCGACAGGGCGGCCGCGCGCGTCCGCGCATCCCCGGGGACGACGACCTGATCGCCTTCGACCGTCGCGCCCGGCGCGAGCGCAGCGAGCCGCTCGCCCAGGCCGGGCGGCACCCGCTCCACGCGAGCGCGCAGCACCCCGCGCTCCGCCAGCCGCTCCGCCAGCTCGCCGCGGCCGAGCAGCGCGACGAGGCGGCCGCCGACGAGGACCGCCACCCGATCGGCCAGGCGCTCCACGTCGGAGGGCTGGTGCGAGGTGAACAGGACCGCCCGCCCTTCGCGCCGCGCCCGCTCCGCGAGCGCGTACACGGCTCCGAGCCCTTCCGCGTCGAGCGACGACGTCGGCTCGTCGAGGAGCAACACCGGCGCGTCCGGCAGCGCCGCGACCGCCAGGCCGAGCCGCTGGACCATGCCGCCGGAGTAGGTGCCCACCGGGCGGGAGCTGGCGCCGTTCAGCGCCGCCACGTGCAGCGCCTCCTCCGTCCGCGGCGCGTGCAAGCCGCGCAGCCGCCGGTAGAACTCGACCACCTCGCGGCCGGTGAGCGCCTCGGGGAAGGCGACCTTCTGCGGGAGGTAGGAGAGCACCCGCCGCGCCCCGGGCTCGGAGGCGAGCCGCGGGGGATCCCCGAGCGTCACCGCTCCCTCGCTGGGATGGACCAGGCCCGCGGCCGCCTTGAGCGAGGTGGTCTTGCCCGAGCCGTTGGGGCCGAGCAGCGCCACCACCTCGCCGCGCCCGACCTCGAGCGAGAAGCCGCTCAGCGCCACGTGGTGGCCGTACCGCTTCGAGACGCGCTCGAACCGGATCACGCCGGCCTCCGGGCGCCGCGGCCGACACCGGCGAGGACGATCACGCCGGCGGCGAGCGTCACTAGCGCGAGCGCGATCCCGGCGGGCTCCGCGCCCCGGCCGCGCCGGGCCGGCCGCGGGACCGACGGCAGCGCCGGGCGGCGCGCCAGCGGCCGGTGATCCACCGCCTCCGAGGGCCGCAGCACCGGGAACGCGCGCTCGGCGGCGCTCAGCGCCGCCGCCGCCGGGCTCTGGGCCACCAGATCGGCGGCGATCAGGTTGCCGCGCAGGTGGTCGAACAGGCTCGAGACGACGAAGGGGACGTCACTCACGCCGTCGCCGTCGAGGTCGGGGGCATCGTTGTCGGACCAGTAGTTGCCGTCGAGGCGGGTGTCGGTGCGACGCCCGACCAGCTCCAGCGGCGCGAGGTTCCCCAGGAAGGCGTTCCCCTCGATGCGCACCTCGCCGCACGAGTCGAACAGGACGAGCGCGACGTCGGACTGAGCCACGACGTTGCGCCTCACCACGTCCCGGTACGACCCCTCGAGGAAGATGCCCCGGGCGTTGTCGGCGATGAGGTTGTCCTCCGCCAGCGAGTCGTCGCAGGCCTTGAAGAGCAGCCCTACCGAGGAGTACCCGCGATTGTGGAGGAACTGGTTGCGGCGGAAGACGATGCGGCGCGAGTGCATGAGCACGCCGCCGGCCGCCGAGCGCTCGAACAGGTTGTCCTCGAAGACGTTGTCGTCCGAGTACATGTAGTGAATGCCGTACCGGAGGTCGCGGGCGACGTTGCCCCGGATGACGCCGTGCGAGGAGGACTGGATGTAGAGGCCGTCGCGGACGTCCGCCAGGTCGTTGCCGACGAGCGTGAAGCCGTCGGTGTTCCAGACATGGATCCCCGAGCCCTTCTCGCCCGCGTCCTTCCCCGGGATCCCGCGGATGACGCACCGCTCGACGACGGCGCCGGGCGCCTCACGAAGGTAGACGCCGAAGAGCGAACGCTCGATGCGGACGTCGCGGACGGTGGCGCGCGCCGCCGCGACGTGCACGCCCGAGCTGTCGCGCCCGAGGTCGCCCCCGCCGCGCCCGTCCACGTTGACGCCCTCGACGGTGACGTCGGGGGCGCGGATGCGGACGACGCTCCCCTGCCCCGCCCCCACCAGCCGCGGTCGGCCCACCCCCACGAGCTTCAGCGGGCGATCGATGATCAGGTCGCCCTGGTAGGTGCCGGCGGGGATCGTCACCGTCGAGCCCGGCGCGGCGGCGTCGACGAGCGCCTGCAGCGGCGAGACCTGGGACGCGGGGGGGCGACCCTCGAGACCGCCCGGCTGGACGTTCGCCATCTCGCCAACGCCGCCGGCTGCCGCGGCGAGGGCGACGAGCGCGGCCCCGAACGCCATCGTCAAGGCTCCGTGACCGCTGCTCCCAGCGGGCGAGCGGCGGTGGCCATCCGCGCGCCGCGGAAGCCGAGGTAGAGCGCCGCCGCGAGGGCGAGCGCCGCCGCGGCGAAGGCGTAGCTGCCCAGGCCCGGGTACGAGTACACCTCGAAGTTCGCCAGCTGGGCGCGGCCGAAGACGGGCGGCATGAACGGCGCCACCTTCACCGGAGCGTTGGGAGCCAGCTCGTGCCCGTAGGCCCACAGCTTGTGGGCGAACGACCAGAGCGAGAAGAGGCTGCAGTAGACGAAGAGCACCGCCACGTCCACGATGTGCCCGATGGTGCCGAAGAAGGCGGCGCGCAGGAACAGGAGCGCCAGCGCGCCCATCATGAACGGCATCCACTGGAACTCGGTGAAGCTCTCCTGCGAGAGCTCGTGCATCCCGATGTAGTGGTTGAGGAGGTTGATCTCCTTCAGGTCCTGGCCCCGGTTGCCGCCTTCGAGGCGGGAGCTGTGGATGTGCAACCTCAACCCGTCGCCGTACTGGGGCGCGAACATCGTCATGTCCCAGAGCGACGTCGTCCCGGCGACGGCGACGAGCAGCGCGGCCGCGAGGAGGAGGGCGCGCGGCGCGACTCCCACCGTCGCCCGCAGGGCGCGCTCCTCTCGCTGGAAGATCCCGTTCACGTTCGCCCCCGGCCTCACTTCTTCGGCTTCACGATGAGATAACCCTGCATCTCCTGGTGGAGCGCCGAGCAGAAGTTCGTGCAGTAGTAGGGGAAGACGCCGGGCTTGTCCGCCTTGATGGTGACGGTCTTGGTCTCGCCCGGATCGATGACGATGTTCTTGTTGTACCCGAGCAGGCCGAACCCGTGCAGCTCGTCGGTGGTCTGCTCGATGTTGGTGATGGCGAAGGTGACGGTGTCGCCCTGGTTCACCTCCACGCTGGTCGGCGTGATGGTGGAGCGCACCACCACCGTCTTCACCAGCACCTTGTCGCCCTGGCGCGTCGGGCCAGCGTCCTTCACGTCCCAGACGGCGAGCGGGTGGTGGTTCTCCTCCTTCGGGTAGATCTCGATGGGGTGGACCTTGTCGGCCTTGATGATCTGGGCGTAGTGCGGCTCGGGCTCGGTGAAGGCGTCGTAAAGCAGCTTCATCTTCTCGCCGGTGATGTCGATGAGCTGCGAGCTCTCCGGCTGCGAGGGGCCGACCGACAGGTGGCGCCCGTGCGAGAGCTTGTTGAGCGAGACGAGGTACTTCCCCCAGGGGTGGGCGCTGTCACCGCCCGCCACGGCCAGGTGACCCACCGAGTAGGAGACCGGGACCTTGTCGATGACCTCCCAGGTGCCGAGCTTCCACTTGGCGATGGCGCTGTCGACGAAGAGCGAGGTGTAGGCGTAGCCGTCACCGCCGAACTGGGTGTGGAGCGGCCCGAGGCCCACCGGCACCTCGGCGTCCTTGATCGCCTCGTAGCGCAGCACCGGGATGCCGTCCTCGTCGCCGGTGAACTCCTTGTTGCGGATGGCGGTCTGGACCTTCTCGAAGTTGTAGACGGTGGTCACGCCCTGGAGCTTGCCCGAGCCGACGATCCACTTCCCGTCCGGAGAGACGTCGACGCCGTGGGGGGACTTGCCGCAGGGCATGAGGTACATGAGCCCCGGCACGTCGCGCGGGTCGAGCACCTTCACCCCGCCGATGAGCTTGCCCTTGCCCTCCTGGATCGCCTTCTCGGCGAGCCGCCAGTTGACCGCGCCGATGTAGTCGCGATCGCGCTGCGAGGCGGTCACCTCGAGCTTCCCGGTGGCGCGCTCCGAGTTGTAGCAGGTGAAGAACATCCAGCCGTCGGACGGCCCCTTGCCGGCGTCGCCCAGATCCCAGTCGAAGGGCGGGGTCACGATCTCCCAGCCGAGCGACATGTCGCCCGACTTGGGATCGATCTTGATGCCCGCGATGACGCCCTTGTAGTCGGTGGCGTACTTTTCGATCGGGGCGTAGGTGCCGTTGGGGATGGGGGCCGAGAAGCGCGTCGACATCATCGCGTACTCGGTGTTGGGAGTCACGAAGGACGAGCCGTGGTTGCCGGAGATGTTCGGGACCGGCCCCAGGATCTGCTTCGTCTTGAAGTCGCGCAGGTCGATGCGCGCGATCCGGCCGTTCATCTCGTTGATGAAGAGCCAGCGGCCGTCGTAGTCGCCGTTCGTCTCGGAGAGCGCCGGGTGGTGCGCGTCACCCCAGGTGTACTCGCCCAGCATCTTCTTCGTGTCGTCGTCGAATCCGTAGCCGGTCCCCGGGTACGGCGTGAAGACCGGGATGGTGGTGATGTGGCGCATCGAGGGGATGCCGAAGACGAAGACCTGCCCGGAGTGTCCGCCGGACGAGAACATGTAGAACTCGTCGAGATCTCCGGGCGGCACGTACGTCTTCTCGGCCGCGACGGCGATGTCCGAGGCGCCGGAGCGGGCCTGCCGCGCGCCCTTCGGCTTGGAGGGGGCACAGCCCACGGCGAGGGAGGCTGCCGCCGCGACCGCCAGGGTGAAGGACACGGAGCGCTTCGCGATCATGGCGTCTTCCTTTCGTGGGAGGGCGCGGTGCCGGGCTTACGCGGCTTCGCCTCTGGCCCGCTCTCCGCAGCCTTCTGCTTCTGGAACTCCTCGAACGCCTCGTGCAGCTTCTCCACCGCCACCGCCTTCTGCTCCGGGGTGAGGACGATCTGGCGGGACAGCACCACCGACATGGTGCCGGTGGGCTCGCGCAGGAAGTCGTCCAGCGTGCGGCCGAACCGCTTCTGCACGTCCTCCACCGCCACCGACAGGTCGGGCCCGATCTGCGCCGGGCTCTTCACCCCGAGCGACGAGATGTTGTGGCAGATGTAGCAGCCGGTCTTGACGAACCAGGCGCCGGGCCCGGTCTTCATCCGCTCCTCCTCCACCACCTCCTGCGACGTCTGCGGCTCACCGCGCGGCGCGCCCGACACGTAGGCGGCCGGCACCGTCGCCCGCCGCCACGACAGGGCGAGCATGGCCAGCGACTGCGCCTCCTCGGTGGTGAAGCCGAAGGTGGGCATGACGGTGTCGGGCACGAGCGCCTTCGGCTCCTTCACGTGGGCCACGTGCCAGGCGAAGGCGGTCTTCTGGCCGAGGAGGCGCGAGTAGTCGTACTGCTCGGGCGCCTTGTCGCCGACGTAGGTGAGGTCCGGACCGATCTGCCCGCCGCGCCCGTTCACCACGTGGCAGGCGCGGCACCCCTTCTCGCGCACCAGCTTCTTCGCGAGGTTGATGGCCGCGGCGCCCTTCGTCTCCCGGTCGTAGCGGTGGCAGACGTTGCAGTTCATCTGGATGAGCGCGCCCTTGTCGCCCTGGATCGAGTAGGCCTCGCCGAGCGTGGTGCCGAGCACCGGCTCCTCCCAGTGCGGGGTCGGACCGTGCGCGTCCGCCGCGTCGATGGCGAACCCCTCCCCGCCGTGGCAGGCGGTGCAGCCGTACCGCTCCACCGGGTGCGTACGCAGGATCTCCTGCGGGTGGGTGCGGAACGGCTCCTCCGCCGTCTCGAAGCCCTTCCAGGCGACGGCCTGGTGGCAGGTGATGCAGCGGTCGGCGCGGCGCAGGTCCGCGATCCAGATCTGCTTCATCCCCGACGGCACGGTGTCCGCCTTCTCCGCGCCGAACTTCTCGGTGACCCGGCGGCGGAACTCGGCCTGGTACCAGCGCCAGTCCTTCTCCCGGTCGCTCCAGACGAAGAGCGCCGTCGAGACGACGAGGAGGACGCCGATCACGGCCAGGATGAGCCGGTCGCGCGAGGCCTGCGGGAAGAAGGTGCGCCGTTCCATGGTCAGAACCGGGTCGGCATCTCGGGCCAGCCCTGCCACGGCCAGTACATGCGCCAGTAGGGCCCGCGGACGAAGGTGCCGATGAGGGTGAGGAGGACGACGACCGCGACGAGCACCAGGAAGACGATGTTCTGGGTGCGCCGGCTCCGCGGGAACCACCGGCCCGCCGCCGCGGCCGGACTCCGGTCGAGCCACGGCCAGGCCACCATCAGCGCGACGAGCAGGCCCGGCAGGAGCACGCCGCCCACGAAGGCACCGTTCACGGTGAAGGAGCCGATTCGGATGGTGGTGTCGGTGACGATCTCCTGCAGCCAGAGGAAGTACCAGGGCGCCTTGGCGGGGTTGGGCGTGACGAGCGCGTTGGCCGGCTCCTCCAGCGGCGAGCGCACGAACACCGCCAGGATGGAGAGCACCGCCACCGTCCCCAGCATGACGATGCTGATGCGCCGGGTGAGGTCGGGCACCGCGTTCACGGTGGTGTCCGGCCGCTCCAGCGAGGCGCTCCGGATGAGCGGCCCCTGCCCGCGCGCCAGGCCGAGCAGCGTGTACGTCTTGGTGCGGCCGGCCTCGCCCGGCACCGGCGCCTTGGCCGGCAGGAGCGCCGCGCGATCGGCGCTGGCGAGCCCGCCGTCCTTGCGGATGCGCCACATGTGGTAGGCGAAGAGCACGCCCAGCACGGCCGGCAGCACGATGACGTGCAGGGTCTCGAAGCGCGTCAGCGTGGGCTGGTCGATGGCGCGCCCACCCAGCATGAGCTCCCGCACCTGCGCCCCGACGAGCGGGACGGCCGAGGCGATGTTGGTGCCGACGGTGACGGCCCAGTAGGCGAGCTGATCCCAGGGCAGCAGATATCCGGTGTAAGAGAGAAGCACGGTGACGACGAGCAGCACCACGCCAATGACCCAGTTGAACTCCCGTGGCGGTCGGTACGCGCCGCGGAAGAAGGTGACCGCCATGTGCGCGAGCACCAGCGCCACCATCGTGTGCGCGCTCCAGCGATGCAGGTTGCGCAGGAACAGGCCGACCGAGACCGTGAACTGCAGGTCCTTCATGTCGTGGTACGCCTGCGGCACCGACGGGCGGTAGTAGAACATCAGCAGCACGCCGGTCAC
>DATLJU010000184.1:0-5214 GCA_035538735.1 Anaeromyxobacteraceae bacterium
CGCTACGCTCAGGGCGAGCGGAGGGGGAAGCAGGGCGAACGGAAAGTGACGCAGAGCCAACGGAGGGGGAGGCAGGGCGAACGGAGGGCGAGGAGGGGCGAACCGAAGCGGACGCGTCAGCGGACGCGAGGGCCGCGGGCGAGATCACGAGACCGCCGGCGGTGCGCTTCACCTCGCAGCGCGGGAGCTCACCGGCGGCGTCGAGCACGACGCGGACCTTCCCGACGTCGCGGCCGAAGCGCACCTGCTTGAACGCGCCGTCCAGGGCGACCGCGGTGCGAGGCGCCTTCGAGACGCCATACAGGTCGACGGCCAGCCGCGGCGGATTCTCGAGCTCCAGGACCTCGAACCGGCCCACCTCGCCGTCGAGGGCGAGCGCCACCGCGCCCTGGCGAGCGCGCGCCCCCAGGACGGCCGTAGCGGGACGGGTCACCGCCGCCTCGTCCGCGCGGCGGGAGAGGACGTGATCGTCCTGCGCTCTCTTCTCCCCCTCTCCCCCGGCGGGGGAGAGGGCCGGGGAGAGGGGGCGGCTCGGCGCGACCGCGACCTTCTTCTCGGCGTCGAGCGGGCGGCCGTCGGCGGCGGCGACCTTCACCACCACCGCGCGGTCGCGCGGCTTGACCTCGTACCGCGCGCCGGCCTCGAGCGCGACGATGACGCGGCCGACGGCGCTGCGCTCGTCCTGGTATTGCGCGGTCGTCACCTCGCGCACGCCGCCCTTGCCCACCGCCACCGGCGCGGAGAGCGCGGAGACGTCGGCGCCGGCCAGATCCACCACCAGCCGCGGCGGATCCTGCAGCTTGAAGACGGTGTAGCTCGGCGCCCGCGTGCCGCGGATCTCGAGCTCGACGCCTCCCGCCGCGTCACTCACGCCGATGCCCTGGATGACGTTCGCCGCTCCGGCGCGTGGCGGCTCGGCGAGGGGCGCCGCGGGCGCGAGCAGCGCACAGAGCGCGAGACCCGCCAGGCTCTTCAGGTGGTTCTTCATCGCCTATTCCTCGATCTGGAGCGACGCTTCCTTGGGAAGCCGCAGTACGGTCTGGGTCCTGTCACGCGTGCCGTCGGCCCGGGTGGCCCACTCGGACACGACCACCTCGCCGCCACGCACCGCGGCGATGACGCCGCCGTTCCGGCCGATGCAGGCGCCCCGGCGCAGGCTGTAGCCGATCCCGTTCGGCGCCTCGACCATCGCGACCGGATCGTCGAGGCCGGTGACCACGGCGACGAGCCTCAGCTGGTCGAGCTCGAAGCGCCCGAGCGGCGTCCCGCAGCGGGTCGCCATGGCCTGCCCGGTCGCTTCCAGCTCGGCGAGGAAGCTGTGGAACGGATCGCGCTTGCCCACCGAGGAGTAGGACCACTCGGGGGCGGCGGGGGCCTCCGGCTTCGCCTCGGCCTTGGGCGGTTGGGCCGCGACGACCTTGGCCGGGGCCGGCGGGGGCGCCGCCGGCTTCTTCTGATCGCCGCAGCCGGCGAGGAGCGCCAGCCCGGCGAGCGCGCCGAGGACGGCTGGCGGCAGACCGAACGCGTGCAGGCGTGTCATGGCTTCGCGGCTCCGGCCGGGGGCTTCGCGTCCTTCGGGTCGACGAACATGAAGGTGGTGGCCAGGAACCTGGCCGCGAGGACCACCTTCCCGTTCTGGTCCTTCGGGGAGTCGAAGGAGAGGCCGCTCACGTTGACGATGCGGCGGAGCCGCCCGAGCGCGTCGAGGAAGGTCGCCACCTCGTGGTAGTTCCCCTGCACCGACATCGGGATGGGGATCCGCGCGTAGAAGCCCTCGTTCACCTGGGCCTGCGGCTCGATGGTGAGGATGTCGAGGCCGGCCTTGGTGGCGCGGTCCTGGAAGAGCTGCAGCAGCTCGTCCAGCTTCTTGTCGTTGGGGAGCTCGGCCAGCGCCTCCTGCAGCCGCTGCTCGAGGAGCTCCTTCTCGCGCCGGAACTGGTTCAGGTTGTTCGCGATGGCCTGCTTCTCGATGTAGTCCTGGTCGAGCTTCTTCTGCGCGATCTCGGCCTTCTCGATGCGCGCCTCCATCTCGGAGATGGGGGCCGAGAACGTCGGCAGCCCGATGACGAAGTAGTTGAGGGCCGACGTGGCGATCGCGACGGCGGCCACCACCGCGATCTTCGCGCCCGTCGGAGCCTTGGCGATCCGCTCGATGAGCTGTTCCATGGCGGGCCTAGCGCTTCTCGGCGACGGTCGCGTCGGCGACCTGCACGGCCGGGGTGTAGTTGACGTTGGCGTTCATGGTGAAGTCGACGAGCTTGAACTTGCCCTCGCGCTTGGCGGTGGTCTTCTTCAGCTCGACGGCGCTGAAGAAGGCCGACTTCTTGAGCGCCGCCAGGAACGACGAGACGTCGTCGATGGTGGCGGCGGACCCCTCGAACGCGATGGTGCCGCCCTTCTCGTCGAGCTTCCTCAGCCAGAGCCGCTTGGGCGTGATGGCGGCGAGCTCGTCCAGCATCCGGACCGGCCCCTGCCGTCCCGCCTTGAGCTTCTCCAGGACCGCCAGCTTGTCCTTCACCGCCTGCTGCTGCGCCTTGATGTTCGTGACCTCGCCGATGATCTTTTCGAGCTGGGCGATCTCGGCCCGCGTCCGCTTCACCTTGTCCTCGCGCGCGGCCATCTCGTCGCCGCGGCTGCGGCTCCACCAGAAGTTGCAGACGAGGGCGAAGACGATGGCGAGCGCGAAGAAGATGAGCTGGTTCTTGCCCGCCTCCTTCTTCTTCGAGACCCGGACCGGGAGCAGGTTGATGCGAATCATGGCTACTTGTCCCCCGCCCGGCGCAGGGCCAGCCCGACCGCCACCGCCGCGCTGGCGGCGGAGTGCGTGATGAGCATCGGGTCGAACTTGCGGTCGTCGACCTCGATCGCCTTGAAGGGGTTGAGCACCTCGACCGGCACGCCGGTGCGCTGCTCGAGGATCTTGAACAGCGCCGGGATGCGAGCGGTGCCGCCCGACAGGTACACGCGGGCGATGCGATTGTCCGCGGCGGTGGCGGCGTAGAAGTCCAGCGAGCGCTGGACCTCGCCGGCGAGCTGCTCCGCCACCTGCTGGATGACGCGCTCCACCTCCTGCGGCACCACCGCGTCGGTCTCGCCCTGCCCGCCCACCTTGAGCGCCTCCGCCTCCTCGGCCGAGATGTTGAGCTGCTTCTGGATCTCCTCGGTGAAGGCGCTGCCGCCCATCGTGACGTCGCGGGTGAAGGTGGTGGTGCCGCCCGCCAGGATGTTGATGTTGGTGACGGACGCGCCGACGTTGATGAGCACCACCGTCTCGCCGGGGTGGAGCTCGTAGCTCGCCTCGAAGGCGTTCTGGACCGCGAAGGCGTCGACGTCGACCACCGCCGCCTGCAGGCCGGCCTCGGCGCAGACGGAGGTGTAGTCGTTGATCATGTCCTTCTTGGCCGCGACCAGGAGCACGTCCATCTGCCCGGCGGCGTCGCCGTCCGGCGTCAGGATCTGCGTGTCGATGTTCACGTCCTTGACGTCGAAGGGGATGTACTGCTCCGCCTCCCACTGGATCGACTCGTCGAGCTCGTCCTGGGACATGCGGGGCAGCGAGATCTTCTTGATGATGACGGAGTGGCCGCGGACGCCGATGGCCGCCTCGCGCGCCTTCACCTTGTGCTCGGCCAGCAGCTCCTGGATGGCCTGCACGACCGCGCCGGAGTTCATGAGGGCGCCGTCGACGATCGTCTCCGGCGGCAGCTTCGCCACGCCGAAGGCCTGGAGGGCGTAACCGCCCTTCTTCTCCTTGAGCTGGATGAGCTTCACGCTCGAGGAGCCGATGTCGAGGCCGACGGCGAGCTTGCTCTTCGCCATGGCGCGCTACCTCCCCTTCCTGATGCTGAAGCGGGCGCCGAAGACCCGCTCCTTGTCCTCGGGGCGGAGGCCGAGCGCGAGGATGATCTTGCGCTTGGTGTCCACGCGACAGTCGCTGCCGCCCTCGATGCGGGCGAGGGTGAGGGCGGAGATCCCGGCCTTGCGGGCCAGCTCCGCCTTCGTGAGGAGCTGGTCTTCGCGGAGGACACGCACGTTGTTCATGACGCGGCTGGTGGCGCGCTTCGCGGCGCCGTCGGCGAGCTTCGTGGGGATCGAGCGCGCTGCTGCTCGTGAGGAGCGCATGCGGGGGCACGCTACGCGATCGTTCACGGAGGGATCAAGAAACCGACCGCCCGCACATATCCGCGAGTGTAGGCGATTGGACGTTCGTAGAATCAAAGTGATAGCTCATTGAGTGTCACGGAGCGCATTTCACCTTCCGCCACGAGTCGAGCGCGACCCATCACGCGGAGATCCCGTATTCCTTGATCTTGTAGAGGAGCGCCCGGTACGAGAGCTCCAGCAGCACCGCGGCGCGGGTGCGGTTCCCTCCCGTCTGCGCAAGCGCCTCGCGGATGAGCTGCTCCTCGACGGCCCGCGTCGCTCGCTTGATCGAGAGCGTCGCCTCCGGCAGCGCGAAGGCCGGCGGAGCCGCCGCTGGCGCACCTCGCACCACCTCCGGCAGGTCCTCCTCGCGGATGAGCGGCCCCTCGCACAGGATGGCGGCGCGCTCCATCGCGTGCTCCAGCTCGCGCACGTTCCCCGGCCAGCGGTAGGCCTGGAGCGCCGCCATCGCCTCCTCCGAGAGGCCGTCGATCGGTGCGTCCGGCCGGAGCCTCGCGAACCTGGACAGGAAGTGGCGGGCCAGCGCCGGGACGTCTCCGGCGCGGTCGCGCAACGGCGGGAGGCGGACCCCGACCACGTCGAGCCGGTAGTAGAGGTCCTCGCGGAACCGGCCTGCCTGGACGGCGGCGGCGAGATCGCGCGCAGTCGCCGCGACCACCCGCACGTCGACGCGCTCGGTGCGGGTGCCGCCGACCGGACGGACCTCCTCCTCCTGCAGGAACCTGAGCAGCTTCACCTGCAGCGGCAGCGGCAGCTCGCCGATCTCGTCCAGGAAGAGCGTTCCGCCGTCGGCCTCGACCGCGAGCCCCTTCTTGTCCCGGGCGGCGTCGGTGAAGGCGCCCTTTACGTGCCCGAAGAGCTCCGATTCCATCAGCTCGGCCGGGATGGCGCCGCAGTTGACGGCCACGAAGGGCAGCGCCGCCCTCGGCGACAGGTCGTGCAGGGCGCGGGCGATGAGCTCCTTCCCGGTCCCCGACTCGCCCGTCAGCAGCACGGTCGTCTTCACCGCCGCGAGCTTCTTGACCTGCTTCAGGAGCTCCGCCATGGGCG
>DATLJU010000185.1:0-4861 GCA_035538735.1 Anaeromyxobacteraceae bacterium
GTCGAACGGGCCGGCGATCTGCCAGCCGCCGAGGAAGGCGAGCTGCGCCAGCTCCGCCTCGCTCTTGCGCAGGTTGCCGCGCTGGCGCTCCAGGTCGGCGAGCCGGAAGCGCGCCATCGCGCGCACCTCGGGGTGCGCGGCCGGGTCGCCGGCGAGGTCGCCGTACGCGGTGGCGAGCTTCCCGAGATCGGTGAGCTCGCCCTCCAGGCCCGAGAGCTCGACGAGGACCGCCAGCGCGCGCGGCTTGTCGTGGTCCCGCGCCAGCTCCGCGAAGAGCGCGGCCGCCCGAGCCTCGATGGGATCGCCCTGGGTTGCCTCGGCGACGCGCGCACCAGGCGCCTCAGGGTCGTAGGGCGGGGTCTTGTCCCCCGCCGCGCGAGCGGAGAGTGCGAGCGCGCACACGACGAGCGCGAGGGGGCTGCGGACGGCTTCCAGCATGCGATCAATGTAACCCAGGCCGGCACCCGGGATTCCGCCGGAACTCTCGCGTTTCCCTACATCACTCCGCGCGCGCCAGCGCGAGCACGTGGACCGAGCGAGCGCCCGCTGCGACCAGAGCGTGAGCGCAGGCGTCGGCCGTCGCGCCGGTCGTGACCACGTCGTCCACGAGGACGAGGTCGCGTCCGCGCACCCGCGCCGCGTCGGCGACGAACGCGCCGCGGACGTTGCGGAGCCGCTCGGGGCGCGACTTCCCCACCTGCGGCGCGGTCTCGCGGGCGCGACGCAGCGCGGCGGGGAGGAGCGCCGCGCCGCGGGCGCGGGCGACGGCGCGGGCGAGGAGCTGCGCCTGGTCGTACCCGCGCGCGAGCCGCCGCTTGCGGCCGAGCGGCACCGCGACCACGGCGGCGCCATCGGGCCACGGCGCGCGCGCCGCGAGCCACGAACCGAGGGGTCGGGCGACGGCGGGGCGATCGCCGTACTTCAGCGCGTGGACGGCGTCGGCGAGCGGCCCGCCGAAGAGGCCGCCGGCGCGGCACGAGGCGAACGCCGGGGGATCCGCGAGGCATGCGCCGCAGACCGGATCTGGGCCGGGCAGGCCGCAGCGCGCGCAGCCCGGGGGCACTGGATCGATCGCCTCGCGGCAGACGGGGCAGAACGGCTCCTCGGCGGAGCTCTCGAGGAGCTCCCGGCAGGCGGCGCAGCGCGGCGGGTAGACGAGGTCGAGGAGGGCGGTGGCGAAGGCGGAGGTCAGCGAGCTTGGAGTTGCGGATAGGTTCATCGACCGCCCCTCTCCCCAACCCTCTCCCCGCCTGGCGGCGGGGCGAGGGGGACGAAACCCGCCGCGCCCACCTACCCTCTCCCCCACCGGGGGAGAGGGCCAGGGAGAGGGGGCCGCACTTCGAGTCACTTCACGATCAACCCCAGCCCCTTCATCTCCTTCGGCTGCGGCAGGCCCATGACCTGGAGCGCCGTCGGCGACACGTCCGCGAGGACGCCCTTCTCGCGCAGCTTGGCGCCCTTGAAGTCGGGGTCCGCCAGGATGAACGGCACCGGGCCGAGCGTGTGCGCGGTGTGGGGATGGCCGGTGACCGGGTCCACCATCATCTCGCAGTTGCCGTGGTCGGCCGTGACGAGCATCGCCATGTACGAGGAGCGGGCGGCCTTCCAGAGCCGGCCGACGCACTCGTCCACCACCTTCACCGCCTTCACCGCCGCGTCGAGGATGCCGGTGTGCCCGACCATGTCGGGGTTGGCGTAGTTGACCAGGATGAAGCCGTACTTGCCCGACTCGATGGCGGGCACGAGCCGGTCCGTCACCTCGCGCGCGCTCATCTCCGGCTTCTCGTCGTACGTCTTCACGTCGCGCGGCGACGGCACGAGGATGCGCTCCTCGCCCGGGAACTGCACCTCGCGGCCGCCGTTGAAGAAGAAGGTGACGTGCGCGTACTTCTCGGTCTCGGCGCAGCGGAGCTGGCCGAGGCCGGCCTCGGCCACGATCTCGGGGAAGATGCGCGTCGGCTGGTCGGGCGTGTACGCGACCGGCAGCCCGAACGTCTTGTCGTACTCCGTCATGCACGCGTAGTACGAGAGCCTCGGCCTCGGGCTCGGGTCGAACTCGTGGAAGCCCTCCTGCGTGAAGGCGCGCGTGATCTCACGCGCCCGGTCGGCGCGGAAGTTGAAGAACACGATGACGTCGCCGTCCTTCACGCGCCCCCGCGGCTCGCCGTCGCCGTTCACGACCACCGTCGGCTTCACGAACTCGTCGGTCTCGCCGCGCGCGTAGGCGTCCTCCACGGCCTTCGCGCCGCCGGCGCTCTTGAAGCCCTGCCCCCGCACCATCGCCCCGTAGGCGAGCGCCACCCGGTCCCAGCGCTTGTCGCGGTCCATCGCGTAGTAGCGGCCCATGACGGTCGCGACCTTGCCGTAGCCGGTCTCGCCGAGCCGCTTCTCGAACGCCTGCAGGTAGCCGAGCCCGCTCTTCGGCGGCGTGTCGCGCCCGTCGAGCAGGGCGTGCACGAAGGCGCGCGGCACCCCCTCGCGGCGCGCCAGCTCGAGGCAGGCGTGCAGGTGCTCGACGTGGCTGTGGACGCCGCCGTCGGAGAGGAGGCCGATGAAGTGGACCGTTCCGCTCCCCGACTTGGCGCGCCGCGTCGCCTCCAGCAGGACCGGGTTCTGGAAGAACGAGCCGTCCTCGACCGCGCGGTTGATGCGGACGAGGTCCTGGTAGACGATCCGCCCCGCGCCGAGGTTGGTGTGCCCCACCTCGGAGTTGCCCATCTGTCCGTCCGGGAGTCCGACCGACAGACCGCTCGTCTCGAGCGCGGCCCACGGGTAATCGCGCATGAGGGCGTCCATATTGGGCGTCCCGGCGATGGCGATGGCGTTCGCCTCGCGCTCGGCGCGCAGGCCCCAGCCGTCGAGGACGACGAGCAGAACGGGCTTGGTCTTGGGCACGGTCACCTCGGCTGTGGGAGAGTCGACCCTCTGTCTAGGCCCGTTCGTGGCCGCTCTCAAGGGATGATTCCGCCCCGCGTCGCTGCAATGGGTGAGCCCGTTTCAGGGTACATGGACGGACTGCGACAATGCGTCCGTCCAGCGGTAGCATGAGCCGACTCGGTCATGCCCCAAGAATCCCGCCCCGACGCGAGCCGTGTCGACGACGAGAACGCCGTCACGTCCACCTCGCACGGGCCGCCGGGAGGCCTGACGCGACTGCTGGAAGAGCTGGCGCGCACCCCCGACGTGGAGCTCGCGAAGGTCTGGCAGCGGCGGCTCGTGCCCGGCGAGGTGGTGGGGCGCTTCGAGCTCGTCCGCGAGGTGGGCCGCGGCGGCTTCGGGGTCGTCTACGAGGCGCACGACCGCGATCTGGGCCGGCAGGTCGCCTTCAAGGCGCTCCGGCCCGGCCACGCCCTCGACGAGAAGCAGGTCGACCTGCTGCGGCGCGAGGCGGAGGCGGCGGCCCAGCTCAACCACCCCAACGTCGTGACGATCCACGACTTCGGGAATTGCCCCAGCGGCCCCTACCTCATCATGGAGCTGCTCTGCGGGGAGTCGCTGTCACAGCGGCTCGACGCGGGGCATCTTCCTATATGTGAAGCGGTCCGGATCGCCCGCGAGGTGGCGCAGGCGCTCGTGCACGCGCACGCCGCGGGCGTCGTCCATCGCGACCTCAAGCCCGGCAACGTCTTCGTCTGCGCGAGCGGCGCCGTGAAGGTGCTCGACTTCGGCCTCGCGCACCTGTTCGGCGGGGCGTGCGCCCGCGGCGGCACGCCCGGCTACATGGCGCCCGAGCAGTGCCGCGGCGAGCCGGGGGACGAGCGCACCGATCTCTTCGGCCTGGGCGTGCTCCTGTACCGGATGCTCACCGGCCGCCTCCCGTACGAGCTGAATTACGGGCGGAGCTCGGTGCTCGACGAGGGCCCCGCGCCCGAGCCGCGCGGCGAGGGCATCCCGGCGCGGCTGGCGCGGCTCGTCGGGCGGCTCCTGGCCAAGGACCCGGACCTGCGGCCGCGCTCGGCGCAGGAGGTGGTGGACGACCTCGGCGCGGTGGAGCGCGCGCTCGACCCGGCGACGGCGGCGCGGCGCCACGCGCGCTGGCTCGCCATCGCGATGGCGGGGATCCTCGCCGCCGGCAGCGGGGCGGCGGCCGGGATGTGGTTGCACGGCAGCGCGCGTGCGCTCGAGCAGATGTCGGTGGCAGTGGCCGACTTCGAGAACACCACCGGTGACCCGCAGCTCGAGGGCCTCTCCGGCCTCCTCATCACCTCGCTCGAGCAGTCGCACCGGATCGCGGTGGTCACCCGCTCTCGCATGCGCGACGAGCTGCGCAAGCTCGGCCGCGGCGAGGTGGAGCGGATCGACGAGGGGATGGCGCGCGAGGTGGGGCGCGTGGTGAAGACGCGGGCGCTCATCCTGGGATCGGTGCGCCGCTTCGGCGAGGCCTACTCGCTCGAGCTGCGCGGGCTCGATCCGAAGAGCGACGAGTCCCTGTTCGCGGTAACCGAGCAGGTGAACCGCAAGGAGGACGTGCCGGCCCTCATCGACCGCATCTCCGACCGCGCGCGCCGCGCGCTGCGCGAGCGCGACGACGATTTGCGCGGCGCGCGCGTGGAGATGGGCGAGGCGGTCACGAAGAACCTGGACGCCTACCAGCAGTACTTCCGCGGGATGGAGTGCATCGAGCGGCCGAGGGAGAACCTCGAGTGGTACGGCTGCTCGGATTACTTCCGGGCCGCGGTCGCGGCTGATCCCAACTTCGCGCTCGCGCACTACCAGCTCGCCTACCTGGGCAGCACGGTCAACGTCTCGGGGTCGGCCCAGATCGATCGCGCGTTCATCGACAGCGAGATGGAGGCCTCCCTGCGCGACGAGCGCCAGCTGCCGGCGCGCGAACGCTCTCTTGCGCTGGCCCTCAAGGCCC
>DATLJU010000186.1:0-18303 GCA_035538735.1 Anaeromyxobacteraceae bacterium
GGCGGTCGAGGACGTGAACGCCGCCGGAGGCGTGAACGGCCAGAAGATCGAGGTGGTCATCGAGGACCACCAGGCGAAGAACGCGCTCGCCGCCACGGTGGCCGAGAAGCTCATCACCCAGCAGAAGGTGCTCGTCATGACCGGCGGCCGCGCCTCCGGGCAGGCGATGGAGATCGCGTCCGTCTGCCAGCGCATGAAGACGCCCTACCTCGTCGACCACCCCTCGGCCGACATGATCACGACGAAGGGGTTCGAGTGGGTGTTCCGCAACAACCCGACGGGCTCCATCTACCCGCAGGCGTTCGACGCCTTCATCTCCGAGGTCCCGGGGGCGATGCCGAAGTCGGCGGCCGTCGTCTACGACAACACGCTCTTCGGCAAGACCATCGCGACGGCGGTGATGAAGTTCCTCAAGTCGAAGAACGTGCCCATCGTCGCCGACGAGGCGTACCCGGTGAACACGCTCGACTTCAAGCCGATCATGACCAAGGTGAAGGGCACGAACCCCGACTACCTCCTCATGATGGCCGTCGCCACCACCGACGCCATCCTGCTCACGCGCCACGCCAAGGAGATCGGGGTGGCGCCGCGCGCGTTCGTCGGGTTCGGCGGCGGGTACGGCGTGGCCGACTTCGCGACCCAGCTCGGCCCACAAGCGCAGAATGTGTTCTCCTCCGCGGCCTGGTCGGGGAACCCCAACGACCCGAAGACGAAGGCCTTCTACGAGAAGTTCCACTCCAGGTACGGCATCTGGCCCAAGGAGCACGAGGTCGAGGGCTACGCCGCCATCCAGATCATCGCGGACGCACTGCGGCGGGCGAAGCTGACCGGCGACGTCGCGCGGGACCGGGACGCGGTCCGGCAGGCGCTGCTCGCCACCGACACGACGACGGTCTTCGGGAAGGTGAAGTTCGGCAACTGGACCGGCCCGACGGGCGACCCGTTCACGAACCAGAACATCTACTCACCCGAGCACTCCGTCCTCGCGCAGTGGAGGGACGGCAAGCTGCTCAACGTCTACCCGAAGGCGTACGCGGAGACGGACATGGTCTTCCCCTTGGCGGCCCGCTGACGACCCTTCGCCTTGGAGACCTTCGCGCAGGCGGTGGTGAGCGGCGTCCTGACCGGCACGCTGTACGCCATGATCGGGATCGGGCTCACCATCGTCTTCGGGGTCATGCGCATCATCAACATCGCCCACGGCGAGATGGTGATGCTCGGGATGTTCGGGGCGTACTGGGGACAGACGCTCTGGAAGCTCGACCCGTTCCTGTCGCTGCTGCTGTGGACGCCGCTCATGTTCCTCGCCGGCGTCCTCGTCTACCGGCTCCTCGTCCGCCCCATCCTCGGCGGTGGGGAGCTCAACACGCTGCTCTACACGGCCGGGCTCTCGCTCCTCGTCGCGAACGTGGCGCTGCTGCTCTGGAGCGGCGACTACCGCACCATCAGCCTGTCCTACGGCGCGACGCCGCTCCGGCCGCTCGGGCTCTCCGTGGCGGCGCCGCTCGCCATCGCGTTCGCGGTGGCGCTCGGTTTGACCGGGGCGCTGTGGGCGTTCCTGGCCCGCACCAACCTCGGGCGCGCCATCCGCGCCACCAGCCAGAACGCCGAGGCGGCCGTCCTCATGGGCGTCGACGTGGAGCGGGTGGCGCTCGTCACGTTCGGCCTCGGCACCGCGCTCGCCGGCGCCGCCGGCGTGCTCCTCGCGCCGTCGCTCTACCTCTACCCGACGGTCGGCGAGCTCCTCATCGTGAAGTGCTTCGTGGTGGTCGTGCTGGGAGGCCTCGGGTCAGTGCCGGGCGCCATCGCCGGCGGCCTCCTGCTCGGCGTGGTCGAGTCGCTCGGGGCGGTGTACGTCTCCGCCGCCTACAAGGACGGGATCGGCTTCGCGCTCTTCCTGGCGGTGCTTCTCTACCGGCCCTCCGGGCTGTTCGGGGTCGGCCGGTGAGGCGCGCCCTGCCCTGGGTCGTCGGGGTGGCCGCGGCCCTGGCGCCGCTCGCGCTCGGCGATCCGTTCCTGCTCCACGTCTGCATCCTCGTGCTCATGTGGACGCTGCTCGGCGCCGCCTGGAACGTGCTGGGCGGCTTCGCCGGACAGGTGTCCTTCGGCCACGCCGCGCTGTTCGGCGTGGGCGCCTACGCCACGATGATCCTGTACCTCAAGCTCGGCGTGGCGCCCTGGTGGGGGATCCTGCTCGGCGGCGCGCTGGCCGCGGCGGCGTCGCTGCCGGTCGGGCTCGTCTGCTTTCGCTTGCGCGGGCCCTACTTCTCGCTCGCCACGCTGGCGGTGGCCGAGCTGTTCCGGTTGCTCGCGCTCAACTGGGAGTCCCTGACGAACGGGCCGGTCGGCTTCCTCATCACCGCGCTGCCGCAGATCGCGCCGTTCGGGCACCCCGTCGACTGGGAGTCGAAGGCGACGTTCTACGTGATGGCGGCGCTGCTCGCGGCCGGCGCCCTCGCCGCGACCGCCTGGCTCAAGCGCTCGCGCCTCGGCGCCTACCTCGTGGCGGTGCGAGAGGACGAGGACGCGGCGGAGGCGGTCGGCATCGACACGGTCCGAGCCAAGTCGGTCACCTTGGCGTTGTCCGCCTTCCTGGCCGGCCTCGGCGGAGGGTTCTACGCGCTCTACTTCCGGTACATCGATCCCGACGCGGTGCTCCAGATCGGGCTCTCGATCGAGATGGTCTTCATCGCGGTGGTGGGCGGGCTCGGCACCGTCGGCGGGCCGCTCGTCGGCGCCCTGTTCCTGACCGTGCTCGGCGAGACGATGCGGCATCGACTGCAGGTCGGTCACCTCGTCGTGTACGGCGCGTTCATGATGCTCGTCATCCGCTTCATGCCGGAGGGGCTGTGGGGCCGCGCCCACCGGCTCTTCGTCGCGGTCCAGGCGCGGAGGAGCAAACATGCCGCTCTTGGAGGTTGAGCGCCTGACGCGCCACTTCGGCGGGCTGCGCGCGGTGGGGGATCTGTCGTTCACCGTGCGCGAGGGCGAGATCCTCGCCCTCATCGGGCCTAACGGGGCGGGCAAGACGACCGTGTTCAACCTCGTCACCGGCTTCGTCCGCCCCTCGGCGGGCGACGTCCGCCTCGACGGGGCGAGCGTGATCGGGCTGCGCCCGCACGCCGTCGCCCGGCGAGGCATCGCCCGGACTTTCCAGATCGTGAAGCCGTTCCCGGGCCTCACCGTGCGCGAGAACGCGACGCTGGCGGCGTTCCTCCGCCACCACGCCCGCCGCGACGCCGAGGCGGCCGCGGTGGCGGTGCTGGAGCGCGTCGGGCTCGGCGCGCGCGCCGACCGGCTGGCGAGCTCGCTCACCCTCGTCGATCAGAAGCGGCTCGAGCTCGCGAAGGCGCTCGCCACCGAGCCGCGGCTCGTGCTGCTGGACGAGCCCATGGGGGGGCTCAACCCGAGCGAGGTAGACGTCGCCGCCGAGCTCGTGAAGTCGATCCGCCAGCGCGGGGTGACCGTGGTGCTGGTCGAGCACGTCATGAAGGCGGTGATGCGCGTCTCGGACCGGGTGGTGGTGCTCCACCACGGGGAGAAGATCGCGGACGGCGCGCCGTCCGAGGTCGTCAAGGACCCGGCGGTGATCGCCGCCTACTTCGGGAAGCGGGCCGCGTGATGCTCCAGGTCGAGCAGCTCCACGTCGCGTACGGCGAGGTGACGGCGCTGTGGAGCGCCACCTTCGACGTGCGCGAGGGCGAGATCGCGGCACTGGTGGGAGCGAACGGCGCGGGGAAGACGACCACCTTGAAGGCGATTTCGGGGCTGCTCCCGGCCCGGGGCGGCGCGATCACCCTCCAGGGCGCGCGCCTCGACGGCCTGCCGCCGCCGGAGATCGTGGCGCGCGGAGTGGTCCACGTGCCGGAGGGCCGCAAGCTCTTCCCCGGGATGACGGTCCGCGACAACCTGCTCATGGGCGGCTACGCGCGGTCGGCCCGACCGCACCAGGGGGCGCGTCTGGAGCAGGTCTTCGAGATCTTCCCGCGCCTGCGCGAGCGATCGCGGCAGGTCGCCGGGACGCTCTCCGGGGGCGAGCAGCAGATGGTCGCCATCGGCCGCGGCCTCATGGCAGGGCCGCGCGTGCTCATGATGGACGAGCCTTCGCTCGGGCTCGCGCCGATCATGGTGGACGAGATGTTCCGCATCATCCAGGAGATCAACCACTCCGGGGTGACCGTGCTGCTCGTCGAGCAGAACACGGAGCACGCCCTCGCCATCGCTCACCGCGCCTTCGTCCTCGAGTCGGGCCGGGTGGTGCTCTCCGGCACCGGCGCGGAGCTGCTCGCGAGCCCCCAGGTGCGCGAAGCCTATCTCGGGATGTGAGGGCGCCAGCGGTACTGCCGAGACGCCCGCTCTTTTCTTCCCTGACCGCTCCACGGTTCGGGCGCCCAGACTCTTCGCGGGCCAGCGACGCCCTGGAGGCACCGACGCTCGAGAGCACCCGATGGGTTCACGGCACAACGTCCGGAGGTGCCGCGGGATCAAGGTGTCGTGACCGTCACGTCGGCCATCGCGCGGAGGGCGCTCGCGGTCGCGCTCCTCGCGGCCTGCGGCCAGCCCGCGGCAACCATCGACACAGTGAGGTTTTCTTCCAATCCCAACTCCGTGCTCGCCGAGCGCGTCGACGTGTCCACACGCGGCGCGAGCACGGTCCATGTCGTGTGGTGGGCGGGTGACGGTATCCAGCACGAAACCCCGCCGGTCCCCGTGCCGGCTTCGGGCAGCGTCACGCTCGACGTCCTCGGGCTCGCCGCCTCGACGGCCTACCAGGCGCAAGTGGTGGCGGAAGCGTCCACCGGAAGCACTCGTTCCGCCACCACGAGTTTCACGACCGGTCCGTTGCCACCCGCGCTGGCAGGGATCAGCCTCGAGGTCTCGGGCACGCCTCCTGACTCCTACGTTCTCGTCGACCTGCTGAACTCGATGAACCCCGGCGCCCTCGTCGCGTTCGACGGCGCCGGTACCATGCGCTGGTACAAGCTGTTCGACGGGCCCTCTCCGGTCGTGGAGGCCAAGCAGCTCGCGAGCGGCAACTACCTCGCCTTCGTCGGGTCGGCGACGCTCTCATCGAGCGGCGGCAGCTACATGGAGGTCACGCCATCCGGGGACGTCGTCCGAGCCTTCGTCGCGGCGCCGCCGCTCATGTCTGACGACCACGAGGGGCTCCTCACCGCCGAGGCCATGCCAGCCGAGCGGGCGCACCTGCTCGGATACGACACGCAGACGGTCGACCTCTCTCCGGTCGGCGTCAGCGGGACGGGGGCCGTGGTCGGCCACTCCCTGCAGCGCCTCCTCCCGACCGGAGAGGCCGAGTTCAGCTGGAGCAGCTGGGACCACATCGGATTGGACGAATGGATCGATCCGATCGTGCCTGGCCAATACGCGGGCTCCGATTTCGACCACCCGAACTCGATCGACATCGACCCCAACGGCAATTACCTGGTGTCCTTCCGCAACCTGGATTCGATCCTTCTCATCGACTCGCACACCGGTGACGTGCTCTGGAGGCTCGGTGGAAAGCGAAGCGACTTCACCTTCGTCGGCGACCCGCTGAACGGCTTCTCGGGTCAGCATTGCGTCCGGTTCCTCCTCGACGGGAACATCCTCCTTCTCGACAACGGGAGCCTCCACGATCCCCCGCTCACGCGAGCCGTGGAGTACGCGCTCGATCCCGTGGCACACACCGCGCGACTGGTCTGGGAGTTTCGTCCTCCGGTGCCGGTCTTCAACGCGTTCACGGGGTCGGCCCTGCGCGACTCGGCTGGCAGCACGTGGGTTGGGCTCTCCTACTCCGGCGTCATCTACCGCGTGGGAGCAGACGGGACCATCTCGTGGAAGGCCACCCTCACCGAGGGCGGCCAGCCGCCCCTCTTCTATCGGGCGGTCCCCGTCCGCTCGCTCTACCAGTACCTTCCGCCCTGACCATCAGACGACCCGCGCTTCGAGCTCGCGATCGCCGGACTCGCGCTCCAGCGCCTCCAGCAGCTCCACCTCGGCCGCCATGTGCCGGGCGAGCACGACATGCACCGACTTCGCCTCCTCGAGATCCCAGGCGAAGGACGCGATCCGGTCGGTGACCTCGAAGAGTCCGAGCGCTGCCGCGTCGCGGCTCGACTGGTACCCGGCGAGCGCGGCGTCGGTGCCCCGCACCACCGCGCGCGCGAGCAGCTCGGCGTCGCGCAACGCGTCGGTGATCCCGTGCGCCGTGCTCGGGTCCTTGAAGTACCCCGCATCGCCGACGAGCGCCCAGCCCGGCCCCCAGGCGCAGCGCAGGAATCCGCGCACACCAGTGAACGGCCGCAGTTTGGCGTCGAGCCGGGCCCCTCGAACCGCGGCGGCCAGCTCCGGCGCGGCCTCACCGAGCACGCGGTGGTACGTCGCCTCGATCCCGTCCCGGAGCTCCGCCGCGAACCGCCGCGGCGGCATCGCGACGAAGGCGCAGACTCGCCCATCGTTCGTGGGGATCGCGCCCGCGCTCACGCCCGGACGGTAGTGCCAGTGATAGCCCTCGACGTCGAGCCCCGACCAGTAGCCGTAGATCGTCGCCGTCGCATGCAGCCCGGCGCGCTCGACCGGCGCGCCCGCGAGCGCGGCGACCCGCGACCGGATCCCATCGGCCCCGATCACGATGCGCGCGGTGGCCGTGCGGCGCTCGCCCGCCGCGTTCACGAGCACCGCGCCCGCCACGCGGCCGGACCTGGCTCGGACGAGGTCCACCGCGGTGGTCCCGAACTCCACCTCGGCGCCTGCCGCGCGCGCCGCCTCGACGAGCGCCGGGTCCAGCACGGTCCGGCGTGGCGCGTACAGGGCGTCGAGACCGTCGCGTGGCTTCACGGGGACGGTGACGACCTCGTCCCCATAGTGGAACGTCGCGGAGCGGACCGCGGGGGTCCGGGCGGCGATGGCGGGCAGCAACCCCCAGCGGAGCAGCTGCAGGACCCCGCCGCGCATCAGGGCGTGCGTCGAGAGCGTGTCGGCGCCCACCTGCCCGCGGTCGACGACGAGCACACGGAGCCCGTCGCGGGCGAGCAACATCGCGGTGGACGCGCCGGCGCAGCGCGCGCCGACGACGATCGCGTCGTAGTCCGGTCGGATGGACAGGTCGTTCATGGTGGGTCTCCGTGCCGTCAGGCGGCTCCTCGCCGGGGACGTTCCAGGTGACGCGCGAGATGGCCGGCGAGGTCGCGCGCGTCGGCGCCGACGCCGTCGAGGAAGCTCGAGTTGCGGCGCCGGAGGAAGTGCAGCCCGAGCACGTAGAGCCCCGGCTCCGGCGTGACCCCTCCCGAATGACGGATCTCTCCGCGTACATCGAGCACGGGGAGGCGCAGCCACGGGTAGCGCCGCCGGTACCCCGTGGCCCACAGGACGGTGCGAATTCCCTCGGCGCGGAGGTCGAGCGAGGTCGGCGGCACGGGAACGGGCATCGGATGCACCGGCTCGGGCGCGGTGCCGTCCGCGAGACCCGAGCGCTCGGCGTGGTCGTCGATCCGGCGCAGCAGCCGCGCCAGCTTGCCCTCCGCGGCGGCGACCGACTCCGCGAGGTCGTTCGCGAGGTGCACTCGCCCATCTTCCACGCCGACGACGCGGCCGGTGAGCCGGATGCCGGCGGCGCGCAGGACGCCGAGGTCGATCGACCGGTGGTCCTCGCTGCCGATCAGCTGCAGCGAAGGCTGGCGCCGCGACGCCTCGAGATCGGCGACCTGAGCGGCCGTCTCGTCGAGGATCCCGGCGGAGTCGAGCCACCACAGGATGTCGCGTCCGCGATACCGCCGCGGAAGGCGCGTGTGTCTGCCGACCGCGAGCGTGACCTGGCGCCCCGCGCGCTGGATCTCCTCCGCGAGCTGGACGCCCGTCGACGAGGCCCCGACGACGAGCACGCCCCCGGGGGGCAGCTGGGCGGGGCGCCGGTAGCGCGTCGGCACCACCTGGGCGACCTCGTGCGTGAGGCCCGCCGCCAGCGGGGGGACGAACGGAGCGTCGCAGTAGCCGGTCGCGACGACCACCGCTGCGGCGCTCCACTGGCCGCGGTCGGTCGTGACACCGAACCCGGCGCCATCGCGGGCGACCCTCGTGACGGAGACGCCACTCTCGACGGGGGCGCCGAACGAGCGCGCGTAGCCGTCGAGGTAGCCGACCACCTCGCCGCGCGTCATGAACCCCTCCCGATCACGGCCGCGGTACGACCAGCCCGGAAGCCGCGCCTGCCAGCGCGGCGTGAGCAGCCGCAGCGAATCCCAGCGCTCGGAACGCCACCGCTCGGCGACGCGCCCGCGCTCCAGGACCACGTGGTCGATGCCGCGTTCGGCGAGGCAGCGGCTCATGGCGAGCCCGGCCTGCCCGCCGCCGATGACGACGACGTCCGTGCTTCTCATCGCTCGCTCCTGGTGGGGGCTCGCCGGCTGCCGCGCCGCGCGCGCGACCGGCGAGCGAGGTTCACTTCTCGTTCATCGTGATCGTCACCGGTACGCGATTCGTGATGATGTCGAACACGGAGGACCGGGCCCGCGACTGCTCCACGATCGCGCGCAGCGTCTCCTCCGAGGCGTTTCCCTTCACCCGGAAGCTCACGCGGATGGCCTCGTAGCCGTTCCGGACCTCGTTCGACAGGCCGAGGGCGCCGCTGAGGTCGATGTCGCCCTCGACGGTCGACTCGACCTCGTAGAGCGTCACGCCGCGCGCGGCGGCGATGTTCGCGATGCCGGCCGTGAGGCACGTCGCCAGCGCGTGGAGCACGAACTCCACCGGCGTCGGCCCCTGGTCGCGGCCGACCAGCACCTGCGGGTGGTCCGCGTCGAACGAGAACTCGCGGGCGTGCTCGTGGGTGCCGCCGGCGCCCTCGAACCGCTCCATGCGGCTGCGGCTGTGGGTGCCGCCCAGCCAGGTGTTCTTCGCCCTGAAGCGGAACCTCGCGAGCTCCGGCTGCGCCTTCACCGCGCCGATGGTGGCGAAGAGCGCCGGGGTGTCGACTCCGTTCATCGGCACCGGGGTGCGGGTGGGCTTCTTCGTCTGGGGCGTCGTCTGCGTCGTTGTCTCCATCGTCTCTCTCACTTTCGAACCCGCTCTCGTTGCGGGGCGGTTGGCTCCATCGCAGCCCGCGTGCCACGGGCGTTCCTCTCCTCGTTGAAGCGGGTTCTCGGGCGAATCCGGCGCAGTACACCCGAGCGGAACGCGACGACTCCTCGTCCATCGACGAGATCTCGTCTCGCGCGCGACGAGCTCTCGTCGCCGCCGGGTGCGCCATGTCAGCTACGGAATCCCTGGTGCAGCGCCGGATCGACG
Organism: Anaeromyxobacteraceae bacterium; assembly: GCA_035538735.1. Classification (GTDB taxonomy): domain Bacteria; phylum Myxococcota; class Myxococcia; order Myxococcales; family Anaeromyxobacteraceae; genus Anaeromyxobacter_A. The sequence goes on from DATLJU010000186.1 coordinate 9,283, forward strand.
AGGAGGCAGCCCTGCGCGCGGTCGTCGAGGGCACCGCCTCCGAGACGGGGAGGGATTTCTACCGGGCGCTCGTCCGGAACCTCGCGACGGCGCTCGACACGCACGGTGCCTGGCTCACCGAGTACGACGAGCCTCGGGAACGGCTGCGCGCACTGGCGTTCTGGTTCGGCGGCGATTGGGTGGAGGGCTTCGAGTACCCGATCGTCGGCACCGCGTGCGAGACGGCGATCCGGGAGCGCCGGCTCGTCCACTTCCCGGACCGGGTGCTCGACATCCAGCCGAACGCCGAGAACTTTCGCGCCGTCGGCGTCGTGAGCTACCTCGGCATACCGCTGCTCGAGGGCGACCGGGTGATGGGCCATCTCGCGGTCGTCGACGTCCGTCCGATGCCCGCCGAGAAGCGCATCTTCACGCTCTTCCAGCTGTTCGCAAACCGCGCGCGCGCGGAGATGCGGCGGCTTCGGCTCGAGGTGGACCTGCGGGAGAGCCGCGAGCGGCTCGCGCGGCTCATCGACAGCGCGATGGACGCGATCGTCGAGCTCGACGCCGACCTCCGGATCACGAGGATGAACCCGGCCGCCGAGAAGATCTTCGCGTCCGTGGCGGAACGCGCTCACGGCCGGCGCGTCGATTGCCTCGTCGGCGCGGCCGCCACCGCGAGCCTGTCCGCGGTGGCGGGCGAGCTCGATCGCCGCACCGGCGGCGAGCGCTACCTCTGGATCCCGTCGCTCGTGGCGGAGCCGCCGGGTTGCGAGCCCTTCCCGGCCGAGGCGACGTTGTCGCGGTTCGAGATGCACGGGAGCCCCAGCTACACGCTCATCCTCCGCAACGTCCGCGAGCGCATCGAGGCGGAGCGGGCGATCGGGTCCCTCACCGCGCAGGCGGAGTACCTGCAGGAGGAGCTCGCCGCCAAGCAGGGCTTCGGCGAGATCATCGGCACGAGCCCGGCGCTGCGGGCCGCGCTGCAGGGCGTCGCGCAGGTGGCGGCGACCGATGCGACGGTGCTCATCCACGGGGAGACCGGGACCGGGAAGGAACTGTTCGCGCGCGCGATCCACGACCGCAGCGCCCGGCGTGGTCGACCGCTCGTCAAGGTGAACTGCGCCGCGATCCCGCCGACGCTCATCGAGAGCGAGTTCTTCGGGCACGAGCGCGGCGCGTTCACCGGCGCCACGCAGCGGCGCGACGGGCGCTTCGCGCTCGCCGACGGAGGGACCATCTTCCTCGACGAGATCGGCGAGCTCCCGTTCGAGCTGCAGGGGAAGCTGCTCCGGGTCCTGCAGGAGGGCGAGTTCGAGCCCGTCGGCAGCTCGCGGACGCGGAAGGTGGACGTCCGCGTGGTGGCCGCGACCAACCGCGACCTCGAGCGAGCGGTACGGGACGGCCAATTCCGGGAGGATCTGTACTATCGGCTCGGAGTCTTCCCGCTCAGGCTGCCACCGCTCCGGGAGCGCGGCGACGACGTCGTGCTCCTCGCTACGGCGATCGCCGAGAAGCTCGCGCAGGCGATGGGCAAGGCGGTGGCGCCGATCGGCGCGGCCGCCGCCGCGGCGCTGAGGTCGTACCCGTGGCCCGGGAACGTCCGCGAGCTGCGCAACGTCATCGAGCGCGCCATCATCACGTCCACGAACGGCCGGCTCGATCTCGAGCGGGCGCTGCCCGCCACGCGGCAGCCGTCGACGGCCGAGTCCCCGCCGCCGCCTGGCGAGGTCTTCACCGAGCGGCGCCTGCGGCAGCTCGAGCGCGACAACACGCTCGCGGCGCTCGAGCGCTCCAGCTGGCGGGTCGCGGGGCACGATGGCGCCGCGCATCTTCTCGGCGTCAGCCCGTCAACCCTGAAGTCTCGAATGAAGGCGCTGCACATCCGGCGGCCGACCGCGAGATGAGACCCTGGGCAGGTCGCCCTCGTCTGGGCAGCCCCATCGGCGCTGCACGCGCTGATGCGGCTCGCCTACACTGGGCCCTGCTGCGATGCGCCCCTCACGCGCCGCCTTCGTCTTGACCGTCCTCGTCGCGGGGCGGGCGGGTGCGCAGAACGCGGATGGCATCCTGCTCGGGGCCGAGGCGGCCCTCACGGGAGGTGCGGTCCTCGCGACCGCTCACGACGCCGCGGGCGCGTACTACAACCCCGCCGGCCTGGCGGCCTTGCCGGCCTCGACGCTGCAGGTCTCGGGCTCGGTGTACCAGCTCTCGAGCGTCCGGCTCGGCAGCTTCGTCCGCACCACGCTTCCCTGGACGCGGCTCGACCAGACGCTGACCGCCACGGACTGGAACACCGTACCGTCCGTCGCGGTGTACGGGTTCCGGCTCGCTCCGGGCCGGGGCCTCGCACTCGGCATCTGGGTCCCGACCAGCGAGTCGATCTCGCTGGTGTCGACCGTGCACAGCTCGGGACCGCTCACGGCGGGCGGAACCGTCCTCCAGGTGGACTACACCCAGCAGATCGCCATCACCCAGCGCATCGAGAGGACCTACTTCGGCGCCGCCGCGGGGATCGAGGTCGGCCCGGGGCTGCGGGTCGGCACCGCCGCCTTCCTGGTCTACGAGCGCGCGGAGGACTTCATCGACATCTTCGCGGGTGCGCTCACCAGCTCGACTCAGAACGGCGCGACGGCGAGCGCGTCGATCAGGGGTGCGCCGAGCCAGCTCGCGGCCCGCCTGGGCTTCGGTTTCCAGTGGGACGTCGCCCCAGCCTGCTCGCTCGCCGCCGCGCTCAAGACCCCCACGTTGGCGATCGCGATCATGGGTAGCGAGACGACGGTAGCCCAGTCCGCATCGCTCCTCCCCGGCACCGCGGCCTCCGTGGAGTTCAGCCAGGTGCCGGCCCCAGTGAACAGGATCGCCGAGCCCCTGCGCGTGGCCGCGGGGAGCGCGGTCGCGATCGGGGGCGTGAGCCTGCGCGCCGAGGTGGATTGGCAGGCACCACGGGCGGGTCGGCATGGCACGGTGAACGGCCGCGCAGGCCTGCATCGGACGGAGAGCCCTGACTTCGCCTGGGGGGTCGGCCTCTTCACCGACCGCTCTCGCGAAGACGTCCGCTCCGGCGCGCTCTCCGCCGATTACTACGGCGTGGCGGGCGGGGTGGACTATCGGCCGCCGCCGGTGCGTTCCTGGCGCAAGCCCGGGGCGGGCTGGGACGTGCGCACGAGCCTCGCCGTGCGATACGCGTTCGGCACCGGCGAGGTCGAGCGGCTCGAGGCGAACCCGTTCACCTCGACGGCCGCCCCCACGGCGCCTTCCACCGCCAGCATTGCCTCCCACACGCTATCGGTGAACCTGGGCGCGCTCATGCAATTCTAGAGAGCGGCCGCGGTCGGTTTGAAGAGGGTGCCGATGCGCGCGAGTGTCGGCCAAGGGCGGAGGTCTGGAACCAAGCCGCGCCGCAACGGTCCCGGTCCAGCCACCTACTCCTTCTTCTTGAGCCGGCTCTCGTTCTCCTTGATGAACGCCCTGATCTCGTCGGCCAGGTCGAGCAGCTTCAGCCACTGCTCCTGGTAGAGCGTCACCGGGAAGCGGCCGAGGCCGTAGACCGACACCCCACCCTTCTCGCTCACCTTCATCGAGACGCCCTTGCTGCCGCGCGCCTTGAGGGCTTCGTTCTCGGCCTTGACCCGCTCCAGTTCGGCCCTGAGTTCAGCCTCGGTGCTCACGGTGTCCTCCCTTACTTCGCCGAAGCCTTGCGGACCACCGGGGGCTTCGCCTGAACGGCCCGTGCCACTCCGCCGCTCATGGCCCTCGCGGGTGGAAGCGGCTTGCCCTTCGCGAAGGCGGCGTTCTCGCCGAACCTCGCCACGATCTTCTTCTTCGTATCGAGGCCGGTCGCCGCGATGACGAACTTCGGGACGCGCCGCGCCCGTGTATCGGCAACCCACTTCGTCATCTCGACGGGAGGACGCGCCCTGCGGCCGCGTCTGCCGCCCGCCCTCGGGGATGTGCGACGGGTGACCTGCTTGCTGGCGACCTCGAGCTCGCGCCTGATCGCCGGCAGCACGTTGCGAAGGGCCCGGTCGACAGCTTGGTTGATGATCTCGTGAATGGTCTGATCAGCCATAGAAGATCCTTTCAAGGCGGATGATTAGCCGAGGAGGTCGTCGAGAGCGAGAAAGTAGCCACGAATACGGTCGGGCTATCGACTGGCGTCTCGCGGCGAGAGGCGACGAGGGCAATCCCCCGTCATACGATGCTGTCGAAACCCCCGGGCGACAGCGCGCGAGATCACTCCGCGGCCTTCCTGATGAGCGCTCCGGCCCCCGCGATGTTCTTCGCCAGCTCTCCCGGGAGGCCGTGACGCTCCACGATGTACTCGGGGTCGTTGAACGAGAGCCAGACCTGGCCGTTCGCGTCCTGCCAGGCGAGGGCCTTCAGCGGCAGGTCGAGCCCCGAGCGCGGAGACTCGCGCAGGAGCGGCGTGCCAGCCTTGGGATTTCCGAACGCGAGCATCTGCATCGGACGCATCTCGAGCCCAGCCTTGCCGGCGTCTCCGCCGAAATCGATGCGCGCGAAGACGAGCAGGCCGTTGGATCTCGCCAGGGCCTCGAGCCGGTCGATGGTGTCGGTGACCGAATGATTGCTCGCCATGTCGATGACTCCGGATGTCGTCACGGTGACCTCCCTGCGGGGCTGAGCGCTACGGGAACCCTTCGCACGTGCACCCCGCGGGACGTCGCCCTCTCCGTGACCCTCGTGCTCCGCCAGCACGCGCTTGCTCGCTGGGGCCCACGGCTCCCGGGCGCGACGCCCGGAAGCAGTGCTCGCTCGCCCCCCTCGAGAGCTTGGCTGCCGGTGGCCACACGCCTCGCTCGACGCTAGCGTCCTTCAATGTCTCCAATCTCCCTTGCCAGCAGCCCCCCGCCTCCGGAGGGCTCGTGTGCGATGGGCATCATGGCGAAGGTGCCTCACGCCGGGCGCGTGAAGACCCGCCTCGTGCCTCCACTCACGCATGACCAGGCGAGCGCGCTCAGCGAATGCTTCTTGCGAGACGTCGCCGCCAGCATCGCCGCGGCGGCCGAGACGGATCACGCGCGCATCCAGGGCGTGGCGGTGTATCTGGCGGACGGCGAGGACCAGGACCTCGGCTATGGGCTCCCGTGCGACTTCTTGTGGCTCGCGCAGCGGGGCGAGCACCTCGGCGAGCGGCTCTTCCATGCAGCGGTGGATCTGCTGGCCGCTGGCTTCCACTCGGTCTGCCTGGTGAACGCGGATAGCCCCACCCTCCCCAGCGCGCTGTTGAGCGAGGCGGTCCTGGCACTTCAAGCTCCAGGCGATCGCGTCGTGCTCGGGCCGGCCAGCGACGGCGGCTACTACCTGATCGGCCTCAAGCGCGCTCACCGCAGGCTCTTCGAGGAGATCTCCTGGAGCACGCCATCCGTCTTCGCCCAGACGATCGAGCGCGCTCGCGAGCTCTCGCTCGAGGTTCACCGCCTGGCGGAGTGGTACGACGTCGACGATCGCAAGTCGTTGCGCCTGTTGTGCCAGGAGCTGTTCGGGCGCGACGCCACGAACGTCCCGGCTCGCCGCGGCGCATCGACTCGCGCTCTGCTCGACAAGCTCCTCCCGCAGCTCGGCTCGTTCACGCTCGAATGATGGCCTGGCGGCGCCTGTTCCTTGTCGTCCCTGGCCTGGCGCTCCTCGCGCTGGTGCTCGCCAGCCTGCGCCCCCAGGAGAGCGACGACCTCACCTGGGTCATCGCCGCGGTCCTCGCCCAGGGCGCCGTCTACTTCGTCGCCGTATTCTGGGTCGTCTCCCGGCGCCCTTCTCCGCTGGGATTGATCCTGATCTTCGCCGCGCTGCTGCGCCTGCCGCTGCTCTTCTCGGAGCCCTATCTCTCGGATGACGTGTATCGGTACGTGTGGGACGGCAGGGTTCAGGCGGCCGGGATCAATCCTTATCGCCACGTCCCCGATGCCCCCGAGCTCGAGGGGCTGCGCGACGAGGACATCTATCCCAACATCAATCGCAGCGACTATGCGGTGACCATCTATCCGCCGGCTGCGCAGCTCTTTTTTTTCCTGACGACCCGCGTCTCCGAGTCGGTCACCTGGATGAAGGCATCGCTGCTGGCCTGGGAAGGGCTGGCGATCGCGCTCCTTCTGCTGCTCTTGCGCCGGGCGGGCCGGCCGGACTCCCTCGTCCTGCTCTACGCGTGGCACCCTCTTCCGCTTTGGGAGTTCGCGGGCAACGGACACCTCGACGCCGCGGCCATCGCCTGCATCCTGGCGGCGCTCCTCGCTCGAGAGCGAGGCAGGCGCGCCCTGGCCGGAGTGGCGCTCGGGATCGCCACGTTGTTCAAGCTCTATCCCTTGGCGCTCCTTCCGGCGCTCTGGCGGCCGGGCGACCGGCGGATGCCGGCGGCGCTCGCAGCGACGATCTCGGTAGCGTATCTGCCGTACCTCGGCGTGGGACTCGGCGCGCTTGGCTTTCTGCCCGAGTACGCTCGAGAGGAAGGCGTGCTGGGCGGCTCGCGCTACTACCTCCTCCACGTCACAGAGAGGCTCGGCGCCCACCTGGGCCCGGCCGTCTACCTCGTCCCGGTCGGTCTCTCCCTGGTAGCGCTCTCAGCCTGGATCTGCTGGAGGCGGCGACCGCGCGACGACTTCGCCGGCGGCGCCCTGCTGCTCGCGTCGGCCGCCGTGGTGGCCTTCTCGCCGCCTCACACGTGGTACTTCGCCTGGCTCTTGCCGCTCGGGGCGCTGGCGACGAGCACGCCGATCCTGCTCCTCGGAGTGCTGGCGTTCCTGCTTTATCTCGAGGGCTGGTCCAGGCTCTGGATGGAGGCCTTGATCTACGTGCCCTTCTTGTTATTTGCGCTCTCGAGGACCCGAATCGCGAGGCCCTGGAGACTCCTCTTTCGCAGGTCGAGGGAGGGACCCGATGGCGAACGTCCACACCCCGCGGCCTGATCCGAGCCGCTACTTCGAGGCCGCCGGCGACGCGCTGAAGGTCGTCGTCGACCGGCCGCCCGTGTGCGTCTACCTGGAGGTCACCAATCGCTGCAACCTGCTCTGCACCACCTGCCCGCGCACCTTCGAGGACCTCGAGCCCGCGACGGACATGAGCTGGGAGCTCTTCACCCACATCGTCGATCAGGTGCCCGACCTCTCCCGTGCGGTGCTGCACGGCGTGGGAGAGCCGATGATGGTGCGCGAGCTGCCGCGGATGGTGCGTCACCTGAAGCAACGCGGCGTGCACGTGCTCTTCAACACCAACGGCACGCTGCTCGACGACAGGAGAGGCCGCGAGCTGATCGACGCGGGCCTCGACGAGCTGCGGGTCTCCCTCGACGCCGCCGAGCCGCGCGCCTTCGAGCTGGTACGCGGAGTCGACGCCTTCGAGCGCGTCGTCGCCCATGTCAAGGCCTTCACGGCGCTGCAGCGTGCGCTGCACGCCGAGCAGCCCCGCGTCTCGCTCTGGCTGACGGGGCTCAAGGAGACGCTCGCCCAGCTCCCTCGCTTCGTGGAGCTCGCCCACCAGCTCGGCGTCGGCGAGGTGTACCTGCAGCGCCTGGTCTACTTCCCGGATGGCCAGGGCCTGGCGCGCCCCGAGTCGGCCCTCTTCGAGAACCTCGACGCAGGGGAACAGGAGACGCTGCAGCGGGCCGAGGAGCTGGCGCGCGCTCTCGGGATTCGATTCAGCGCCTCCGGCGCGGTCGAGCCCGAGATCAGCGTCAAGAGGGCCACCGGCGACCAGCCCTGGTCGCTCTGCCGGCGCCCCTGGACGCTCATGTATTTCACGGCCACCGGGCGCGCGCTGCCCTGCTGCATCGCTCCGTTCTCGCTGCGGGGCTATGCGAGCTTCACCCTCGGCGATGCGACCCAGGAGACGCTGCGCGAGATCTGGAACGGGCCCCGCTACCAGGAGTTCCGCCGCTCCCTGGCCAGCGACCGGCCGCCCGACGTCTGCTCGCGCTGCGGACTGCGCTGGAGCCTATGATTGCGCATGCCAATTGAGATGACGCTCGCGATGGGGGGTGCGGGGGGAGAGTTTCTCCCCCCGCTAGAGGCGCCGCAAGGCGCCGGATCTCAGCTCACAGCGGCGGCGGTGACGCTGAGGAATCACATGAACCGGCCGCCGCTGTGAGACGCTCGTGCGCGCCTCGGCCGTGATCCCCGCGCTGAACGAGGAGGAGTCCATCGGCGCGGTCATCCGATCGATCCCCGCGCAGCTCGTCTCCGAGATCCTCGTCGTCGACAACGGCTCCACCGACCAGACGGCCGCGCGTGCGGTGGAGGCCGGAGCCCGCGTCGTCCGCGAGCCACTGCGCGGTTACGGCCGAGCCTGCAAGGCAGGCGTGAAGGCCGTCTCGCCGCTCGCGGAGGTGGTGGTCTTCCTCGACGGGGACGGCTCCGACTGTCCCGAAGCGATGGGCCGGCTGCTCGCGCCGATCGCCTCGGGCACGCACGACTTCGTCATCGGCTCGCGCGTCCGCGGCGAACGTGAGCCGGGCAGCATGAACGTCGCGCAGCTCTTCGCTGGAAGGATGGCCGGCGTTTGCCTTCGGCTCCTGTACGGCGTGCGCTACACGGACATGTGCCCCTTCCGCGCCATCCGGCGGGACGCCCTCGACGGTCTGGAGATGCGCGACGAGACCTACGGCTGGAACCTCGAGATGCAGATGAAGGCCGCACGCCGTGGGCTCCGCATCCTCGAGCTGGCGGTCCCGCACCGACGCCGGCGCGGCGGCCAGTCGAAGGTCTCGGGGCACCTCCTCGGCACGGCCCGGGCTGGCTTCCGCATCCTGTGGACGCTCGGGCGGGTGGCGCTCGAGCGCCGCTCCTGAAGACCTCGCGACCTCAGCGGGCGATCACGATCGTCGTGCACGCGCTGTCGGTCTTGGGCAGGTCGCGACCCCTCGCCATCCGTACCTCGAGCCGCCGCGGCTCCCCACGAACGATCGGGCAGTACGGGTCGGGCTCGCCGAGCCTGCGCTGGAGCTGGCGGCGCCACGCGCAGCCGCCGCCACAGGTCTCCCGGAAGCTGCAGGCCTCGCAGGCGGCGGGGAGGCCACGCGCCTCCCGGAACGGT
>DATLJU010000187.1:0-16172 GCA_035538735.1 Anaeromyxobacteraceae bacterium
CCTCGTTCTGCGCTCGCTCGATGATGTCGGCCGCATGGCGAGCGAGGAGATCCAGCCAGCGCAGCGACCGCGCGTCCGGTCTGCCTGGCTTGCGCCAGTGCGTCGAGAACATGCCGAGCGGCTTGCCGGGTCGGCTCACCAGCGGCGTGGACTGGACCGCCCGCACCCCGGCTCTGCGCTGGATCTCCAGCGCCGGGGTGCCTGTGAAGATTGGGCTGCGCTCGACGTCATCGACGACGACCCGCTCCCCGTGCGCGAGGGCCGTCCCGCAGACTCCATGCCCCTTGGACACGCTGTTCCAGAACTCCAGCCACCAGTCCGCGAAACCACGCTGGGCTACGATCTTGAGATCAGAGGACTGCGCGTCCAAGAGTTGAATGTTGCCGAAATCAGCCCCCGAGATGGCAATCGCGGCGTCCACGATCTCCGCGAGGATCGGTTCCAGGTTTCCTTCACGCACGAACAGCGAGCCGAGCTGATGCAGCCTCGCCGTAGCCTCGAGGTCGGCCCTTATCCGCTCTTGTGCTTGGCGCAGCTCGTCGATCGTTCGATCGCGTTCCGCCTCGGCCGCATGCGGTCCGGGGATGCCGCCGACCGGTGGCGACACCCCTCGCTTTGCACCACGGGGAGCCGGCCCCTGCTCAGACTCGGGAGCCTCCACCGTCGATTTCGTGGGGGGAGTGCTCATGTGCCCCCTCCTTGGGTCCACCGCGACGCTCACTCCGGTCTAACCAAGAAGCGGGCGTGGGCGCTCCCCTCGCTGAAACGATCAGCGCAGGACCTCGCGGGCTATCACCATCCGCTGCACCTCGCTCGTCCCCTCGCCGATCTCGCACAGCTTCGCGTCGCGGTAGTAGCGCTCGACCGGGAACTCGCGGATGAAGCCGTAGCCGCCGTGGATCTGGATCGCCTTCGTGGTGGCGCGCATGGCCGCCTCGCTCGCGAAGAGCTTCGCCATCGACGCCTCGCGCCCGAAGCGCTCGCCGCGATCGCAGAGCGCCGCCGCCCGGCGCACGAGCAGCCGGGCCGCGTCGAGCTCGGTCGCCATGTCGGCCAGCATGAAGCCGATGGCCTGGAACGAGGCGATGGGCTGTCCGAACGCCTTCCGCTCCTGGGCGTAGGCGCGCGCCTCCTCCAGCGCGCCGCGCGCGAGGCCCACCGCCAGCGCCCCGATGCTGATCCGGCCCCGGTCGAGGATCTGGAGCGTGTCGGTGAAGCCGCGCCCCACCTCCCCTACCCGCTGCGCGTCGGGTACCTCGACGTCTTCCAGGAGCAGCTCGGCCGTGTCGGAGCTGCGCATGCCGAGCTTGCCGTGGATGGCGCGCTGGGTGAACCCGGGCGTGCCCTTCTCGAGCAGGAAGGCCGTGATGCCCTTCTGCTTCCGCTCGGCGTCCGTGAGCGCCAGGATGATGAAGACGTCGCCCACCGTGCCCTGGGTGATGAACATCTTGGAGCCTCTGAGGATCCAGCGATCTCCGTGGCGGACGGCGGTGGTCCGGAGCCCGGCCGCGTCGGAGCCGGAGCCCGGCTCGGTGAGGCCCCAGGCGGCGAGCTTCGTGCCCGCCGCGAGCGCGGGGAGGTAGCGCCGCTTCAGCTCCTCGGACCCGAAGCGGAGGAGGTGCCCGGTGCCGAGCCCGTTGTGGCTCGCCACCGTGAGCGCGAGGGAGCCGTCGAAGCGTGCCACCTCCTCCACCACCACCGCCACCCCGAGCGCGCCCACCGCCGCGCCTCCGTACTCCTCCGGCACGGTCATGCCGAGCACGCCCAGCTCGCCGAGCGCCCGCACCGTCTTACTCGGGAACTCCTCCGCCTCGTCCCAGCGTCGCGCGTGCGGCTTCACCTCGCGCTGGCAGAAGTCGCGCACGGTGCGCTGCAGCTGGACGAGCTCTTCCGGAAGTTCGAAGTCCATCGCGCGCCTTTCATCCTAGGGCGGGGGACGAGCCCCCGTCCTACGGTGGGCTCCCCGCGCTATACCGGCAGCACCCCTCTCTCAGGCTCTGGACGAACGGATGATCACTCTCCTGTGAAGACGGAGGGTCGCTTCTGTGCGAAGGCGGCGAGGGCCTCGAGCCGGTCCTTCGTCCCGAGGCAGGCCTGGTAGAGCTGGTTCTCGAGGTCGAGCGCCTCCGCCAGCGGAAGGTGGAATCCGCCGTCGATGGCGCGCTTCGCCTGGCGCAGCGAGATGGGCGCGTTGCGGGCCACCTCGGCGGCCATCGCCAGTGCCACCTCGCGGAGTTGCTCCGGTGGGGCGGCCCTGGTGGCCACGCCGAAGGCGAGCGCCTCGACCGCGTCGATGCGACGCGCGGTGAGCACGAGGTCCTTCGCCCGGGCCACGCCCACGGCTCGCGCCAGGCGCTGCGTGCCGCCCCCGCCAGGGATGATGCCGAGGCCCACCTCGGGGAGACCCAGCTCGGCGGAGGTCGAGACGAGGCGCAGGTCGCAGGCGAGCGCGAGCTCGAATCCGCCGCCCAGCGCGAACCCGTTCACCGCGGCCAGGAACACCTTGGGCGAGGCCTCGATCGCGGAGAGCGCGCCCCGCAGCTCGCGGTGGAAGGCGTGCACCTCCTCGTCGCTCATGCTCGCCCGTTCCTTCAGGTCGGCGCCGGCGCAGAAGGCGCGGTCGCCGGCGCCGGTGATGATGACGCAGCGAGCCTCACGCCGGCTGGCCACGCGCGCCAGCTCGGCGTCGAGCCCGGCCAGCATGGCGCGCGTGATGGAGTTTCGCCGCGCCGCGCCGTCGATGCTCCAGACCTCGACCGCCCCCAGGTCCTCGACGATCCACTCCGCCATCCGTGGGCTCCCGCGCCGGTTGTGCAGACCTTCAGCGTAGCGCCGCAGGGGAATGTACGACGGCGGCCGAGGTGGGCCCGAACGGGTATCCCGCAGCCTCAGGCTCCCGCGCCGGCGAGGACGGGCCGCGACGCCAGCTCCGCCTGCAGCGCCTTTCCCGGCAGGTGGCGTCCCACGAGGCGCTGGGCCAGCTCACCGGCGGCGATGAGGAGCGGCCAGTCGACGCCAGTCTCGTACCCCATGCCATGCAGCATGTAGACGAGGTCCTCGGTGGCGAGGTTGCCCGAGGCGCCCGGCGCGTACGGGCAGCCGCCCAGCCCGCCCACCGAGGCGTCGAAGGTGGTGAGCCCGGCCTCGAGCCCGACCAGCACGTTCGCGAGCGCGGTGCCGCGCGTGTCGTGCATGTGGAGCGCGAGCGCTTCCGGTCTCGTGCGGGCGAGGAGCAGATCGAGCAGCCGCCGCGTCTGGTTGGGAGTACCGACCCCGATCGTGTCGCCGAGCGACACCTGGTAACAGCCGAGCGCGAGCAGCCGCTCGGCGACCTCGACCACGCGCTCCGGTGCGACCGCTCCTTCGTACGGGCAGCCCCAGGCGGTCGAGACGTATCCGCGCACGCGCAGGCCCTTCGCCAGCGCAGGCGGGACGACCTCCTCGAACGCGGCGTACGTCTCCGCGATCGTCTTGTGGATGTTCTTCTGGTTGTGCGTCTCGGAGGCCGACATGAACACCGCGGCGTCGACCGGGGGCGCGCCCTCGCCCGTCCGCGCCCTCGCCGCGAGGAGCCGCGCCAGCCCCTTCGCGTTCGGCACCAGGGCGACGTACCTGAGCCCGGCGCGCGGGGGGAGGTCAGCCACGATCTCCGCGGCGTCGGCGAGCGCCGGGATCCACTTCGGAGAGACGAAGCTCGTCGCCTCGATGCGCGGGAGCCCGGCGTCGGCGAGGAGCCGGAGCAGCCGCAGCTTCCCCTCGGTCGCGACGATCCCCGCCTCGTTCTGCAGCCCGTCGCGTGGGCCGACCTCGTAGACCGTGATCCGCTGGGGCATGCGTGGTTCTTAATCACGCTCGACGGGCGGTGCTGGTTCCGGCACCGTCGCGCCGTGGACCCGCTGGCTACGCGGCCTCGGCCCGCGGCCGGATGTGCTCGCGGATCCAGTCGATGATCACCTGCGTGGACGAGCCGGGCAGGAACACCTCCGACACGCCCTTCTCCTTGAGCTTGGGCACGTCGTCCTGCGGGATGATGCCACCCCCGAAGACGACCACCTCGCCCGCTCCCTTCTCGCGCAGGAGGTCGACCACGGCCGGGAAGAGCGTCATGTGCGCGCCCGACATGATGGACAGGCCGATGGCGTCCACGTCCTCCTGCACCGCCGTGGCGACGATCATCTCCGGCGTCTGGTGCAGGCCGGTGTAGATGACCTCGAAGCCGGCGTCGCGCAGGGCGCGCGCGATGATCTTCGCGCCGCGATCGTGGCCGTCGAGTCCGGGCTTGGCGACGATGATGCGGAGCTTGCGCTGCGGGCTGGTCATGGGATCTCCGTTGCGCGACAAAACGTGCCAGATTGTACTACACGACGTCGGGGCAGCTCGCCAAACGAGCGCCGCGAATTATCCATGCCCCTCGCCATCGCCCTCCTGCTCGCCTTCCTCCCCGCCGCGGCCGGCGCCTGGGACGCCCACGCCCTCCTCACCTGGGCCGCGCTGTCCGACGAGCCGGCGGTGGCCGGCGCGCCCGCGGTGACGGTCGAGACCATCGAGGCCTTCCTCGCGTCCGAGGGTGACCGGCTCGGACCGCTCCTCGACGCGGAGGAGGCTTGGGCTCGGGCCCACGTTCCGCGCTATCCGCCGCGGCCGGACGAGCTCCGGTTCGACCCGCGCGGCGAGCCAGCGACGGCGCGCGAGCGGTTCCTGGAGGCGCTGCGGGTGAACCCGGCGTTGCCGCTCACCCCGCACGTGCAGCAGATTCCGGGTCAGGCGGCGGGCACACGGCCGGTGCTGGCGTGGTCCGAGATCGGCACCCTTCCCTCTGCGCCCCACCCAGGACGCGTCGCCTACTTCCGACTGCGCCCGGGCGAGCGTGTGGCGCCGCTGCTCGTCATCGCGAGCGCGAGCGACGAGCCCGACGACGGCCTCGACGTCGGTCTCTTCGAGGACAGCGGGACCGCATTCGGCGCGCGCTACCATTTCGGCCCGCTGCCCTTCGGCGACCGGCGCCTCCCGTTCGCGACGCAGGCGCCCTTCCACATGGGGTTCTTCCACGAGGCGCGCCTGCTCATGGCGCTCGCGCCGGCCCTGGGGCGGACCTATCCCGAGGTCCGGGTGCACGCGTTCGCCTCGCTGGCGCGCTTCGCCTTCTCGCGCGGACACGCCTACTGGGGGTGGCGCTTCCTCGGGTTCGGCCTGCACTACGCGCAGGATCTGACCCAGCCGTATCACGCGACGGCCGCGCCCGGCGCGGGTACGCTGGAGCTGGTCGCGGTGAGCGTCCTCGACCGGGTCGGCCTGCACGGGCCGCGACAGCGCAGGCTGGAGCGGCTCAGCGACGAGCACCTCGCGCTCGAGAAGGCCGGGTTCGAACTCGTCTCGGCTGCGCTCGCCGCGGGCGACCGCGCCGCCCCGGTCGTGGCGGCGCTCCGCGACACGAGCCGCGACGTGCGGCTCGGCGCGTACGACGACGCGGCGCCGCGAGCGCGCTTCACGGCGGTGGCGAACGCCAAGGCGCCCCGGACGGCGGCGGCGCTCCAGGCGGCGCTGGCGCAGGGTGCGTCGCCGGAGGCGAGGACCGCGCTCGACGCGACGCTCGCCGACCTGCTCGGGGACTGCGGGGCGGCGACACGCGTCTACACGCGCGCGGCGGCGCCGGCGCCCAGCGCAACCTGACCCGGCGACCGGGGTTCATCTCGTTGCCGCGAGCAGCAGGCGCTCGCCGCGGCGACGAAACCCCGAAACCGAGGTCACCATGTCTCTGCGCCACGCGCTCCTCGCCGCTCCGCTCGCCATCGCGATGGCCTGCGGCGGCGCCAGCAACGACAACCCGACCACCGGTGGCAGCCACGCCGCGCTCGCGGCCGCGACGCCGACCTACGGCGCCCTCTCGCTCGACCAGGTGTCGACCGACACCACCGCCTCCGCCCTCACCGCGGCCTCGCCGACGCCCGCCGCCGCGCTCACGGCGACCCCACCGCTCATCATGGACGCCGTCAGCTGCCACCCACACCTGTTCCTGCGCCAGCGCGAGGTGGTGGAGCGGCTGAACCGGCACATCTACAAGGCCCTGCGCCACGTCGAGACCGCCATCGCGTCCGGCAAGGTCGACCAGACCAACACCTCGATGACGTGGGAGCAGGTCGAGAACGGGATCGACCGGAAGTTCATCGTGATGTTCGTCTCGGCGGGCGTCTACACGTGGGAGCTCGACGTCGGCGCGGCCGGCACGACGCCGCTGCCGGTCGCGATGACCGGCCAGATCGACCGCACCGGCACCACCGGCCCGCACCAGGGCAAGGGCACGCTCCACGTCGACTTCGCCGCGCTCCACGCGGGCTTCCCGGCCGAGACGGTCACCCAGGGGACGCTGGACGTGCAGTTCGACACCGAGGCGGGGTCGCGCACCGTCACGGTCGACGCCAAGGACGTGGCGTGGCAGCTCGATCCGGCGTGGTTCGACAACATGCCGGCCGTGATGGCGGCGCTCTCCGCCCCGCGGAGCGGCTCGTACGTCTACTTCCGCCAGCCGGGCACGGGCGGCAGCCTCAAGATCCAGGACCAGATGGTCTTCGCGTGCCCGTCGAACCCCCAGCTCCTGGCGGCGGACGCGCAGCTCGTGTCGCGCTGGTACAAGGCGACGGACGGCAGCGTCCACGGCCGCTCCGACGCATTCATGAACGGTGGCCAGCTCGGCTCGCCCATCGACCACGTCGCGGCGATCACGTGCCACCTCGGCGCCGTCGAGGGGCAATCCCAGGCGGAGGGGCTCTGGCTCATGAAGGCGGAAGCGGCCGACGGCAGCACGGTCACGGGCTGGTCGAGCGCGAGCGGTGCCGAGCCGTGCGATCCCATCTTCGGGCCGGTGCCGACCCTGACGGACGCGAAGAACGACTTCACGGCGTGGCCCTCGTCCTACTCGGACGGCGTCCCCTACCCGCTCCACCCGTGACCTGAGCGACAGTCGCAGATCGACCTGCGCCCCCGGGCTCCAGTCCCGGGGGCGCTCGTATTTGCCGCGCCGCGCGATTCTTTCGGTGCAACCCGCGCCGCGTCGCCGTGTTAGAGGGAGCAAATGGCCTCGGACCCCGACGCCGCTCTCATGGTGGCGTTCCAGGGCGGCGACGAGCGAGCCTTCCGGAGCCTCTTCGAGAAGCACGGGCGCGCCATGGTCTCGTTCTGCCACCACTTCGTCCGCGACCAGGCCCGCGCCGAGGAGCTGGCGCAGGACGTGTTCCTGAAGCTGCACCGTTCGGCCGCCCGGTACCAGCCGACCGCCCGTTTCAAGACGTTCCTCTATCGGATCGCCTCGAATCATTGCCTCAACGAGCTGCGCCGGGGCGAGTACGCAGGCCGGCGCGCGGCGCAGGATCGGGAGCTGGCGCCGCCGGATCCCGACACCCTGCCCGCCGGGACCGCCACGCCCGAGGACCACACCGTGGCGCGCGCGCTCGGCGGCGCGGTCGAGGCGCTGCTGGCCCGCCTGCCGGAGAAGCAGCGCGCCGCTTTCGTCCTCGCGCGCCTGGAAGGCCTCCCGTACGACGAGATCGCGGCGGTGCTCGAGACGACCGTGCCGGCCGTGAAGTCCCTGGTGCACCGCGCGACCGTGGCGGCGGCCGCCGCGCTCGCGCCGTTCGTCTCCGCCGAGGACGAGGTGGCCACGTGAAGCATGTCCTGGACGACCTCACCGCGTACCTCGACGGCGTGCTCGGTGCGCGGGAGCGGGCCCGGGTGGAGGCCCACCTCGAGACGTGCGACGGCTGCCGCGCCTCTCGCGACCGGCTCACAGGCGCGCTCTCGGTCCTCACCCGTCTGCCCCATGCGGCGGCGCCGTCCGCCGCGTTCGAGCGCCGCTTCTACGAGCGCCTCGAGGCGGAGCGTCGCGGTCGGCCGGAGCGGCCCGGCCTGCGGGATTGGCTGACGTGGCGCTGGGCCGCGCCCGCGCTCGCCACCGCGGCGGTGGCGGCGATGCTGGTCGTGACGACGAGCCGGCAGCGGGCGCACGAGCGCGCGCTGGCCGAGCACCTCGACCTGCTCGAGAACTACGAGGTCGTGGCGAGCGTCGGCGCGGTGGAGACGCCCGAGGACGCGGAGGTCGTGGCGCACCTCGACCAGCTGGAGGGCCGGCGATGATCGCGCGCGTGCTGGCGGCGCTCGCGCTGGCGTCGCTCCTGGCCCGCCCCGCGCTCGCGCAGAGCGAGCCGGGCGCGGGGGACGACGCCCGCGCCCGGTGGGAGCGGCTCTCGCCCGAGGAGCGGCAGGCGTTCCGCGAGCGGTACGAGCGGTGGAAGGCGCTGCCCGAGGACGAGAAGGCGCGCCTCGAGGCGCGGCTCGAGCGCCTGCGCGCGTTGCCCCCCGAGCGGCGCGCCGAGGTGGAGCGGCGCTGGCGCGCCTTCCAGGCCTTGCCGCCCCAGGAGCGCCAGGCCATCCTCCAGCGGTTCTCGCGCTGGAGAGAGCTGCCGCCCGAGCGCCGCGCCCAGATGCGGGCCGCGTTCCGGGAGATCCTGGAGGCGCCGCCGCAGGAGCGGGCGCGCTACCTCGAGAACCTGCGGCGCTGGCGCGAGATGTCGCCCGCCGAGCGCGACATGGCCCGCGAGCGGTGGCGGCAGGAGCGGCACGAGCGCCGCCGTTAAGGGCCTGTGAAGAAATCCCCTCTCAGACCCTGAGTCGCGCCGCCTCAGGCTAGAATCCGCCGCCGTGCGGTTCACCGTCCTCGCGGCCCTCGCGCTGCTGCTGGCGAGTTCTGCCCCGTCGCGGGCCGACGACGGCGACCTGCGCTTCAGCCTCGTCCTGCACGCCCGCTTCACCGACCTCGAGAACCAGCCCGCCCCGACGATCCTCTTCGATACAGCCCGGAGCGGTTTCGCCACCGGGCTCTACCTGCGGCCGTCGGGGTCCGACGTGTATCCGTCGGCGCTCGTCTCCGCCGGCGTGGAAGGTCGGCAGGGCCCATTTCGCTGGGCGCTCCTGGCCGACACGGGCGAGCTGCGCTCGCAGTCCTTCCCGGCCAACGCCAACGTGTGCTTCTCGACGCTGTCCACGTCGCCGACCGGACTCGCCGTGCGCGGCAGCGGCCGCTGCAACGTGCTCGTCAACGACCGCTCGCCGACGTTCGCGGTGGATGAGCTGCGGCGCGCGCTGGCCCAGCTCACCTCGAACGGGCGCCCGTTCGGTGACGAGCTGAGCGAGACGCTGCTCCTGCGCGAGGCTTGGGTCGGCGCCGTGTTCGGTCCGAACGAGCTCGGGCTCGTCCGCGTCGGCCGCCAGCGGTTCACGGTCGCGGACGGCTTCGTGTACGACGACTGGGGTACCGGCGCGTCCGTCAGCTTCGACCTCGGCGCCGTCGGGCCCTCGTGGGACCTCGGCGCGGCCATCTTCTACCCGTCGCGCGATCTGCCGAGCGGCGAGGGCTGGACCTCAGGGCTGCTGGCGCTCCGCGCCGATTACCTGCCCTCCCTCTTCGAGCACCTCGGGGTCTTCGCGGCGTATTACCGGGATCGCTCGAGCCAGATGGTGGAGCTGTTCCGCGGGAGCCTGACCGAGCCGAGCGTCGTCCGGCTCATGTCGCTGGCGCCCGGGACGCAGGCCTACGCGAACGAGAGCCGCCTCCTCGTGCTGCAGCTCGACACGACGTTCACCGGACAGGCCGACGTCGGCTGGGCGGGGACGAGCGGGAGCGTCCGGCTGGATCGCGTCCGGCTCGACTGGACGGCCGCGCTGGCGTTCGGCCAGCTCACGGTCCCGGACGTAACCCTCGTCCAGCTCACTCCTGCGTCGGTGCTGACCCGGACGCGGTACCGCACGAACTCGCTCTTCGGCCAGCTGGCGCACGTGCGAGTCGGCGTGCCGCTCGGCGCGTGGCGGCTGGGCGGGTTCTTCCTGTTCCTGTCCGGCGACCAGCCGCCGTCCGAGAAGGCGCGCCTCGGTGAGCCCCCGCAGTACGGCGGATTCCTGGGCGTCTCGCCATTCATCACCGACACGAACATCTTCTTCGACGGCGGCGCGTCCGAGAGCTTCGCGTCGCGGCAGGCGACGGCGCCGGGCGTGAACGCGCGCGGCGTGCTTGCGCCCGGCGCGACCGCGTCGTGGGAATCGGCGTCCGGCTTCGCGGTCGGCGTGCGCGGCGCCTACCTCGTCGCCCCGGTCCCCGGCCCCTTCGGCGGGCGCGTGTACGGGCCGGAGGCCGACCTGAACTTGGCGTGGTCTCCGCTTTCCTGGCTCACGTTGCTGGCGGAGGGCGACGTCATGTTTCCGGGCGACTTCTACGCGGGCCGGGCGACCGTGACGAAGGTCGTCCTCGGCTGCAACGTGGTGGCGTTCTGATGGCGAGCAGGAGCGTGCGGGCGCTGGTGGCGCTCTCCGTCGCGGGGTGGATGGGGCTCGCTGCCGCCGCGGCGCAGAGCGCCCGGGTCGAGGATCGCGCCGACGGCGGATCACCGGCTCCTCCCGCGGACGGTGGCACCCGGGCCGCGGACGGCGGCGCCGCCCGCGATCCCGACCAGGAGGTGATCGACCACCTGGACGAGCTCGAGCAGCTGGACCTCCTGCAGCAGCTAGGCCTCCTCGATCCGAGCGGGGAGGACGAGGCGCCGGCCACGCCGCAGCCCAAGGGCACATCGCGTTGAGGCGGCACCGCGGCGCAACGTCTGGGCCTGCCGCGTGTTAGGGGCGGCGGAGGAGCTCTCTTGGCACGTCCTGCTCGCCCGCTGTGGTTCGCCCTCGCCTCCCTCGCCATCGCCGGCGCCGCCCGCGCCGGCGGCCCGATGGAAGGGCCATGGCCGCACAGGTTCCAGCAGCAGGGCTTCACCTTCCTGCTCTACCAGCCGGAGGTCCAGAGCTGGGAACGCGGCCTCCTGCGCGAGCGCGCGGTCGTGGCGGTCCAGGACGGCGACCGGACGAGCTACGGCGTCCTGCAGGTCGAGGCGCGCGCCCAGGCCGATCGCGGGCGCGGCCTCGTGCACGTCACCGACGCGCGCGTGGTCAAGGCGCAGTTCCCGGGCGCAGGATCGAGCGCCCGCGCCTGGCGGGCGGCGTTCGAGGCGCAGCTCCCGGCCGCCTACGACGAGCCGCTCGACCGGATCGAGGAGGGCCTCGCGATCGCGCGCGCCCAGAAGGCGCAGGCCAGGCGCGTCCAGAACGCGCCGCCCGAGGTGGTGTTCCGCACGCACCCTGCCCTCCTCGTGCTCGTCGACGGCAAGCCGCAGTGGCGGTCGATCGAGGGCACGCCGCTCGAGCGGGTCGTGAACACGAGGCCGCTGCTGGTGCGCGATCCCGCGCGCGGGACCGTCTACCTGCACCTCCTCGACGGCTGGATGTCGGCGGCAGCGCTGCAGGGCCCGTACACGGTCGTGAAGGAGCTACCGGCCGCGCTGGCGCAGGCGTATGCGTGGGCGACGAAGCAACACGGCCTCGACCTGCTCGAGGCGAAGCCGGACGCGGCGCCGGCAGCGGCCGGCAGCGAGCCGGACGCGAAGAAGGTCCCGCCCCCGACGCTCGCGGCGGGTGCCCCGGAGATCGTGGTGGCGACCCGGCCCACGGCGCTCGTGCTCACGGAGGGCGAGCCGCAGCTCGAGCCCATCGCCGACACCGGCTTCGCCTCCTGGAAGAACACGAGCTCCGACGTCCTCGTCGACGAGGCCGACGGCTCGCTGTACTTGCTCCTCGCGGGCCGCTGGTTCACCGCGGAAGACGCGGAGGGGCCGTGGAGCTTCGTCGAGGCCAAGGACCTGCCGCCGGGCTTCTCCCGGATTCCGGTCGGGCACGCGAAGGAGAGCGTGCTGGCCTCGGTCCCCGGCACGCCGCAGGCGCGCGAGGCGCTCATCGCGAACCAGGTGCCGCAGACCGCCACCGTGAAGAGGAGCGAGGCGCGCTACGAGGCGCGGTTCGACGGCGCGCCGCAGCTCGCGCCCATCGAGGGGACGCCGCTCTCCTACGTCCGCAACTCCGCCACCCCCATCATCGAGGTGGACCCGGCTCACTGGTACGCGGTCGTGAACGGCGTCTGGTTCAGCGCCGGCTCCCCCTCCGGCCCGTGGTCGGTCGCGACCAGCGTACCGGCGGTCATCTACACCATCCCGCCCAGCTCGCCGCTCCACTCCGTCACCTACGTCCGGGTGTACGACGCCACGCCCGACGAGGTCTACGTCGGCTACACGCCCGGTTACATGGGCACGTACGTTGCGAACGGCGTCGTCGTGTACGGGACCGGTTTCTGGTACACGCCGTGGGTCGGGAGCGCCTGGTACGGCTGGCCCGTGACGTACGGCTACGGCGTCCGCATCGGCTGGAGCAGCTGGTACGGCTGGGGCGTGTCGTGCTGGTACGGCTGGCATCCGCCGGGCTACTGGTGGGGCTTCGGCGTCGGGCCGTACTGGGGGCCGATGGTCGTCTACCGCCCCGTCTTCTATGGGTACGCGCGGCCCGCCTACTTCGGCTACTACCACGGCGTCGCGCCCGCGCCGCCGAGGGCGAGCGTCGGCGTGTACGGCCAGTGGAACCACGCCGCGGTGGCCGCCGCCCCGCACCCCGCCCCCGCGCTCGCCGGCGCGGCGCGCCCGGCTCCGCCCGCGAGCGCGCTCGGCAGGCCGGGCCCCATGGCGCCCCACCTGGCTGCGCTCACGCGCGCGGGAGCGCCCGGCCACCCCGGCGGATCTCATCCCGCGGCCCACCCGCCGGTCCGGCGCGGCGGTGGGCGGCACCGCTGACGACCTCCTGCTAGTTTGGCGCCGCCTTGCTCTGCGCCGCCTTCTCCTTGTCCTTGGGTGCGGGCGCGGCCTTCTTCGCGGCGTCGGACTTCGCGGCCTCGCTCTTCGCGACGGCCTGCTTCTTCGCCGCGGACGCGCTCGTCTCGTTCGACGCGCTCGTCTGCTTGTCGCCGCACGGCAGCGCCGGCGCTGCGAACGCCAGCAGCGCGAGGGCGGAGACGGCGCGGAGGATCTGCTTCGTCATGCGATGGCTCCCTTCGGCTGAACCGGCCCGGCGAGATCGGGCCTGGAAGAGATGAGGCGCGGGCGCACGCCTCGCAACGTCAACGGCCGCTTACCGGCGGCCGAGCGATCGGGGATTCGGGTGCACACCGGTGCCCCCCCCGGCCGAGGGGCAGGCCGCCCTGACGTGAAGAACCGTCGTGCGAAAAGAGTCCGCTGCCTCGCGGGACGTCTCATCCGAACGTGAACGCGTAGGCTTCGACGCCGGGATCGAGAAACTCGATCTCGAACTGTCGGTCTTCGATCGGCTCCGGCTGCCGGATCAGCTGATACAGCCGTGGCTCGGCCGCCGTGCCGTTGCCCTGGTCGTCGACGTCGAGTCCGTGGGCGGCGCCGGGCGGCCGCCCGTCGATGCGCACGCGAAAGCGCACGGAAGCTCCACGAGCAGCCGGCCCCATGACGAGATGGAGATCTCTGGCGTGGAAGCGGTACGCGATCCGTCCGTTGGCCGCGTCGAGCGCGGAGGCATTCTTCCCCACCGTCCAATCGCCCGAAAGAGCCCACTGGTTGAGCGTCATCCGCGCGGGGACCGCGTAGGCGCGGCGCTCGCCCTTCGCTGCGCCACCGGGCGACGCGAAATTCTCCGTGAGCTGGTAGCCGACGTAGGTCTCCGGGGACCGCAGGCTGTCCCAGTCGGCGCCGGCCTCTACGCCACGGGGCTCGATCGAGACGACCTCGCGACCGAGGCCGGTGTTCCCCGCCTCCGCCAGCAGCCGCTGGATGATCGTCTCCGACTCGGCGTATTCACCCTCGCCGAATTGATGGTGTCGGATCTGTCCGCGCGCATCGACGAAATACAGAGCGGGCCAGTATTCGTTCTTGAAAGCACGCCAGATCGCCCGGTCGCTATCGACCGCAATGGGATAGTCGACCCTCATCTGCTTCGCGGCCCGGCGAACGTGGTCGATGTTCTTCTCGAAGTCGAACTCGGGCGTGTGTACGCCGACGACGACCAACCCCCTGTCCTTGTACTTCTCGGCCCACGCGCGAACGTAGGGGAGATGACGCATCCAGTAGATGCAGGTATAGGTCCAGAACTCGACGAGAACGACCTTTCCGCGGAGGCTGGCGGCGGTCAATGGACGCGAATTGAGCCACAGCGTCGCGCCGCCGAGCGAAGGCAGGTCGCCTTCAACAGGCAACTGAACGGCTGCCGGTGTCGTCGGCGGCGATGGGGTGTCCTCATTGGCCGAGGAGCCGACCAGGAAGCCGCTCGCGCTCGCGACCATGACGCCGACCAGCAGGCGATGCACTCTCATGATGCTTACAGATCATCCGCTCGTTCGCCGATTTCCCTGGCACTCGTGGTGAGGCCCGCTCCCTTGGCAACTCACCTCGTCCCGTCCACCCGGGCAAGCCAACGTCCGTCAATCATGGATCCAAGGTCGTGGAACTGCAGGCGTGCGGGCACCGGCGGCGTCATGGTGGTTGGGACCATTGGAGGAATCATGAGCACCGCAACCACCGCACCTCCCTCGCGGCGCGAACCAGAACTGCTCGGTCAAACCGTCGTCGTGATCGGCGGTAGCGGCGGCATCGGGCTCGAAACGGCCCGACGAGCACGCGCCGAGGGGGCCAAGCTGATCCTCTCCGGCCGGAACCCCGAGCGCCTCCAGCACGCCGCGAGCGAGCTCGAGGCACTGAGCACCGCGGCCTTCGACGCCACGGATCCCGCTCCCCTCGAGCGGTTCTTCCGTGACCTGCCGATGATTGACCACGTGATGGTGACAGCTGGCCGGCCGTACTACGGGCGCCTCATCGACATGGACCTCGCGCAGGCGCGCCGCGCCCTCGACGAGCACCTCTTGCTGGTACTCCAGGTCGCCCGCCACGCCGCCAACAAGGTGAGACCGGGAGGTACGCTGCTGTTCATGGGTGGCACCGGCGGCCGCCATCCCCGCGTCGGCCTCGGGATCGCGTCGACCATCACCGCCGCACTCCCCGCCCTCACAGCCAACCTGGCGCTCGAGCTCGCGCCCGTCCGAGTCAACCTCATCGCCGCTGGCTTCGTCGACACACCGCTTTCGGCATCGCTCCTGGGCGATGAGCTCGAAAACCGCCGCAATGAGCTTCGCGCCACGCTTCCAATCCGGCGCGTCGTCGGACCGGCCGACGTTGCCGCGCTCGCCGTGCACCTCATGACCAACACGGCCCTCACGGGCGCGACCTATGACATCGACGGCGGGCAGCAGCTCATCGCCGGCTAGCTCACAGCGGCCCGCAAGGCCGCCGCCCAGTCGTCCTCGCGGTGGCTTATCTCTGGCGCCGGGCGGCCCTGCACGCCCGGCGCGTCGAATTGTCGCCGCGTACCGCTGGGTCTCGGCCGGCTTGCTCGGGGAGGTCTGGCCGGTGCCCGGTGTTCTAGAACCGTCCGTCCTCGCGGTAGACGCCGTACGCCTTCCGGAACACGTCGCAGATCTCGCCCAGAGACGCGTACGCCTTCACCGCTCCGATGACCGGCGGGACGACGTTGGCTCCCTCCCTGGCGGCGCGCTCGACCGCGGCGAGGCTCTCCTTGACGCGCTCCGCGCTGCGAGACGTCTTCACGGCGCGGAGGCGCTCGACCTGCGCGCGCGCCACCGTCTCGTCGATCTTGAGGATGGGGATGGGCTCCCCCTCCTCGTTCCGGAACGCGTTCACGCCGACGACGGTGCGCTCGCCGGCCTCGATCTCGCGCTGGTACCGGAAGGCGCTCTCGGCGATCTCCCGCTGCGGGTAGCCCTCCTCGACGGCGCAGATCATGCCGCCCATCTCGTCGATGCGGCGGATGTGCTCGAGGGCTCGCTTCTCCATCTCGTCCGTGAGGTACTCGACGTAGTAGCTCCCGGCGAGCGGGTCCACGACGCGGTCGGCGCCCGACTCGAAGGCGATGATCTGCTGGGTCCGGAGCGCGATCGTCACGGCCTCCTCGGTCGGCAGCGCGTAGGTCTCGTCGAGCGAGTTGGTGTGGAGCGACTGGGTGCCGCCGAGCACGGCCGCGAGCGCCTGGAGCGACGTGCGGACGACGTTGTTGTACGGCTGCTGGGCGGTCAGCGACACCCCCGCGGTCTGGGCGTGCGTCCGCAGGAGGAGCGACTCCTTCCGCTTCGCACCGAAGCGTTCCTTCATGGCGCGCGCCCAGATGCGGCGGGCGGCGCGGAACTTCGCCACCTCCTCGAAGAAGTCGTTGTGGACGTCCCAGAAGAAGCTGAG
>DATLJU010000188.1:0-3694 GCA_035538735.1 Anaeromyxobacteraceae bacterium
CGTAGCCGGGCGGGTCGCCCGGGACGGGAGCCGCCATCGTGAAGCGCCTGCCGGGCACCTTGAAGGCCCCGTTCGCGAGGCGGGGCAGGTCCCCGGCGGCGAGCGGCGCGAGCGACTCCTCGTCGGAGGAGGCCACGGCCACTCCGCCGGCGTAGAACGTCAGGCGCGCGCCGAATGCCTCGTGCAGGCGCTGCAGGTGGCGCGCGAGCGCGGACGGGTCCCCGCGGAGCTCCGTCACGCGCGTGGCGACATAGGTCGCGAACCGCTCCGGGCTGCGGCCGGCCGGCTCGCGCCCGAGCACCGCGCCCACTCCGGCGACGGCGAGCGCCACCAACACGAGCAGCAGGAGCCCGTTCAGGTAGACGCGCCAGAACATGCGGAAGGGAAGGCGCGGACGGGCGCTCAAGAGTCGCCCTCGGGAGCGAGGAGGTATCCGAGGCCGCGGACCGTCTTGAGGAGCTGCGGCCGCTTGGGATCGTCTCCGAGCTTGTGGCGCAGCCGCGAGACGTGGACGTCGACGGAGCGATCGAACGACTCCTCGGCGCTGCCCTTGGCGAGCTCCATGAGCTGCTCGCGCGAGAGCACGCGCCCGGCGCGCTCCGCGAGGGCCTTGAGCAGCGCGAACTCGTACCCGGTGAGCGGGAGCTCCTTCCCGTGATGGGTCGCGCGCCGCGCGGCCGGATCGACCACCAGCGCTCCCACCCTGACCACGTCGAGGGACGGGCCGGCCTGGCCGCGCGCGCGCCGGACGACGGCCCGGATGCGCGCGAGGAGCTCGCGCGGCGAGAACGGCTTCGCGACGTAGTCGTCGGCGCCGAGCTCGAGCCCGAGCACGCGGTCCGCCTCCTCGCCGCGCGCGGTGATGACGATGACCGGCACGTCGGAGCGGGCGCGCAGCTCGCGGCAGACGTCGAGCCCGCTCTTCCCCGGCAGCATGAGGTCGAGCAGGACCACGTCGTACCGCCGCGCGAGCGCCTCCGCGAGCCCCTGCCGGCCGTCGGAGGCGAGCGTCACGACCACTTCGTGCGACGCGAGGTAGTCGCGGGTCAGCGCGGCCAGCCGCGCGTCGTCCTCGACGAGCAGCGCGGTGACGACGGTGGGGTCGGAGGGAGACACGGGGGAGATCTTAGGCTCAGTTCGACCCGCCGTGTTGCTGGAGATGCTGCTGCAGCTTGGCGCTGACCTGCGCGCGCTGGGCGGGCGTGAGGATGCCGTGCACCTGCAGGACGGCGTCCGCCACCTCGTCGGCGTAGGCCTTCACGGCGTCGGCGCGGCCGTCGACGAGCGCGTGCACCTGGGCGCCGTCCGGCTGGTCGCTGTTCCAGAGCGCGAGCAGCTTCTGGCGGGTGTCGGCCCGGCTGGCGTGCAGCGCCTTCCCATCCGCGACGAGCTTGTCCTTGATGGCCAGGATCTGCTGGCGCTGCGCGTCGGTGGCCTTCACGTCGTCGAGCATCTTCTGGACCCGCTTCGTGAGCTGCTGCTCCATCCACGCCGTGTCGCGGTGGTGTCGGAAAGCGGTGAGGGTCAGGGCGCCCAGCCCGATCACGACGAGGGCCATGGCGGAGACGAGCTTCTTCATGTCGTGCTTCTCCTTTCTTTCGAGCGTGATCGTGCCGACGCGAGGTGGCCCATGCTTGTTCCGCTCGTGAAGAAAGGTTAAGTGGGTCCTCCCAGAGCGCCGCCACCCTCCGATGTCCCTCCTCACCGCCAGCGGCCTCGCGCTCGCCTACGGGCCCAAGGTCCTCCTCCGCGACGCCGGCTTCACCGTCGGCCCTCACGACCGGATCGGCCTCATCGGCGCCAACGGCACCGGGAAGTCGTCCCTCCTGCGCATCCTGTCGGGCGAGACCTCCCCCGACGCCGGCAGCCTGACCTGGCGCCGTGGCGCGCGCGCCGGCTACCTGCCGCAGGACGTGGCGGCGCTCCCGGCCGGGCCGCTGGTCGAGGTCGTGCTCGCCTCGGTCCCCGGGCGCGGCGCCGTCGAGGAGCGCCTGGCCGCGACCGAGGCGGCGCTGCACGCCGCACGCGAGGCCGAGGAGCAGATCGAGCTCTCGCAGGCGCTGGCCGACCTCCACGCGGAGCTCGATCACTTCGACGAGCGCTTCGGTCGGCACCGGGCCGAGCGGATCCTGACCGGCCTCGGCTTCGCGCAGGCCGATCTCGAGCGGGACTCGGCGGCGCTCTCCGGCGGCTGGAAGATGCGCGCGGCGCTGGCGGGGCTGCTCCTGCAGGACCCCGATCTCCTGCTGCTCGACGAGCCGACGAACCACCTCGACGTCCCGACGCTGACCTGGTTCGACGCCTTCCTGCGAGCGTCGCAGCGGGCGCTCCTCCTCATCAGCCACGACCGCGAGTTCCTGAACCGCCAGATCCGACGCGTCCTCGCGCTGGAGCCGGAGGGGCTGCGCAGCTACGCCGGGAACTACGACGATTACCGGCGCCTGCGCGCCGAGGAGGAGGAGCGGCTCGCGGCGGCGGCGCGGCGGCAGGAGGCGCGCCGGGCCGAGCTGCAGGGGTTCATCGACCGCTTCGGCGCGAAGGCCACCAAGGCGCGCCAGGCGCAGAGCCGCCAGAAGATGCTGGACCGGATGGAGCAGGTCCAGGTCATCGAGGAGCGGGCCACCCTCTCCTTCCGTTTCCCGGAGGCGCCGCGCTCGGGCAAGGAGGTGGTCCGCCTGGACGGTGTCGCCAAGGCGTTCGGCGACAAGGTCGTCTACCGCGGCCTCACCGCCCAGGTGCAGCGGGGCGAGCGGGTCGGGATCATCGGGCCGAACGGCGCCGGGAAGACCACGCTCCTGCGCCTCGTGTCGGGCGAACTGGCCGCGGACGCGGGCGAGGTGAAGCTCGGGCACTCGGTGGTCCCGGGCTACTACGCCCAGCACCACTTCGAGCGGAGCGACCGCGGCGAGGGCTTCGGCGGCCTCGACCCGCGGCGGACGATCCTCGACACGCTGTGGGACGTGGTCCCGGACCAGGGCGAGGCGTACGTGCGCGGCGTCGCGGGCGGATTCCTCTTCTCGGGCGAGGACGTCGAGAAGCCCATCGACGTCCTCTCCGGCGGCGAGCGGGCGCGGGTGGCGCTGGCGCGCATCCTGCTCCAGCGCTCGAACCTGCTCCTCCTCGACGAGCCGACGAACCACCTCGACCTCGCCTCCGCGGAGGCGCTCATCGAGGCGCTGCGCGGGTACGACGGCACGATGCTGTTCGTGTCGCACAACCGCAGCTTCCTGAACGGGCTCGCGACGCGCATCTGGGAGGTGAAGGACGGCGCCGTGCTCGACCAGCCCGGCAACCTGGACGACTGGCTGTACCACCAGGAGCAGCTCCGGCTGGAGCAGCCCGAGGAGCAACGCTCGTCCTTCGACTCCGCTTCGCTACGCTCAGGACGAGCGGATGGGACCACGGCGAACGAGAAGGACCGCAAGCGGCGCGAGGCCGAGGAGCGGAACGCCCGGTATGCGCGCGAGAAGCCGCTGCGGGACGCGATCGCGAAGCTCGAGGCGCGCATCGCCGAGGTGGAGGGCGCCCAGGCGACCGCCGAGGCGGCCCTGGGCGATCCAGCGCTGTACGAGGACTTCGCCCGCGCCCGCCCTCACGTGGAAGCGCTCGCCGCCGCCAAGGAGGAGCTGGCGCGCCTCTACGCGGACTGGGAGGAGAAGCAGGTCCAGCTCGAGGCGCTCGCGGCGGAGTGACC
>DATLJU010000189.1:0-8513 GCA_035538735.1 Anaeromyxobacteraceae bacterium
GCCGGCCTGGCCTGGGTGGTGAAGCTCGACAAGGGCGAGTTCGTCGGGCGCGAGGCGCTCGTGCGCCAGCGCGAGCAGGGGCTCGCGAAGAAGCTCGTCGGGTTCACCCTCGTCGACGCCGGCATCCCGCGGCACGGCTACGCCGTGCAGCAGGACGGCCGGAAGGTGGGCGAGGTGACGAGCGGGACGAAGAGCCCCTCTCTCGGCACGTCGATCGGCCTCGCGTACGTGCCGACGGCGCTCGCCGCCGAGGGTTCGACGTTCGCGGTCGAAATCCGCGGCCGGCCGGCGGCCGCGCGGGTGGTGAAGACGCCGTTCTACGTTCGCAAGTGAGGAGCGGAGCCATGGATATTCCCGAGGACCTCAAGTACACGCGCGAGCACGAGTGGGCCCGCAAGAAGGGCACCCGCATCGTCGTGGGCGTCACCGACTTCGCCCAGGACCAGCTGGGCGACGTCGTGTACGTGGAGCTCCCCGACGTCGGCGACCCCGTGAAGAAGGGCGAGTCCTTCGGCGTGGTCGAGTCGACGAAGGCGGTCTCCGAGCTGTTCGCCCCGGTGAGCGGCAAGGTCGTGGAGGTGAACGACCCCCTCTCCGACGCGCCGGAGACCATCAACGAGGATCCGTACGAGGAGGGCTGGATGATCGCCATCGAGCCCGCCGATCCCAAGGAAGTCGACGCGCTCATGGACGCGAAGGCGTACCGGGCGTTCGTCGAGGAGCAGGAGTAACCGGAGGAGCCCCTTGCGCTACCACCCGCACACGCCCGAGGACGTCCGGGCGATGCTCGACGCCGTCGGGGCGAAGAGCCTGGACGATCTCTTCCGCTCGATCCCCGCCCCCCTCCGGCTCCAGCGGCCGGTGGACGTGCCCCCGGCGCTCGACGAGATCTCGCTCTTCGCCGAGTTCCACCGGATGGCGGGGCGGAACGAGGTGTCCCACCCGCCCTTCGCGGGCGCGGGGTGCTACCCGCACCACGTCCCCCCCGCGGTGGACCAGCTCCTGCTGCGCGGCGAGTTCTTCACCGCCTACACGCCGTACCAGCCGGAGGTCTCGCAGGGCACGCTCCAGGCCCTCTTCGAGTGGCAGACGTACGTGTGCCTCCTCACCGGCATGGAAGTGGCGAACGCCTCGATGTACGACGGGGCCTCCGCCACCGCGGAGGCGGCGCTCATGGCGACGCGCCTGACCGGCCGGAGGAAGATCGCCGTCTCCGACGCCGTCCACCCCGAGTACCGGCGCGTGCTCGCCACCTACCTCGCGTCGACCGGCGACGAGCTGGTGCTAATCCCGCACGCCGACGACGGCCGCACGGACCTCGCCGCCCTCGGCCGGGCGGTGGACGCCTCCACGGCGGCGGTCATCCTCGGCTACCCCAACTTCTTCGGCGTGGTCGAGGACGTGGCCCAGACGGCGGCGCTGGCGAAGCAAGCCGGCGCGCTCACGGTCACGGTCACCACCGAGGCCGTGGCGCTCGGGCTCCTGCGCGGGCCGGGAGAGCTCGGCGCCGACGTGGCGGTCGGCACGTTCCAGAGCTTCGGCAACCCGCTCCAGTTCGGCGGGCCCGCGCCCGGGTTCTTCGCCACCCGCGAGGCGAACATCCGGCAGATGCCGGGCCGGGTCTGCGGCGCGACCGTCGACAAGGAGGGGCGCCGCGGGTTCGTGCTCACCCTCTCGACGCGCGAGCAGCACATCCGGCGCGAGAAGGCGACGTCCAACATCTGCACCAACGCCGGCCTCTGCGCGCTCGCCTCGACCATCCACCTGGCGCTCCTCGGCCGCCGGGGGCTCGCCGACCTCGCCCGCCTCAACTTCGACCGCGCGCGCCACCTGCGCGCCGCCATGCAGCGGGCCGGCTTCGCGCCCGTGTTCTCGGCCCCCGCCTTCAACGAGATGGCGTTCGAGGTGGGCGACCCCGAGGCGGTCGTGGCGCGGCTTGCGAAGAAGGGCCTCGCGGCGGGCGTCCCGCTCGCCCGCTGGTACGGCGCGGATCCGAAGCTGAAGGGCGCACTCCTGTGCGTCGCCACCGAGCTGCACTCCCCGGAGCTCATCGAGCTCTTCGCGCGCGAGGTGAGGGGCTGATGGCCGCCACGTTCGAGACCGCTCGGCGCACCGTGGAGAACCGATGAGCAACCCGACCGGATGGAAGCCGAGCATGGAGCAGGCGGCGGGGGCGCAGGCCGGTCCCCGGCCGGACGTCGGCGCCGGGGGCGCGACGCGCGGAATCGCCTACGAGGAGAAGCTGCTCTTCGAGCGCGGCTCGGCCGGCGAGCGCTGCGGCGTGTCGCTGCCTCGCCCGAGCGGCGACTTCGACCCGGCACGTGAGCTCCCGGCGGAGCTGCTGCGCGGCGAGATCGGCGAGCTGCCTGCCGTCTCCGAGCTGGAGGTGGTGCGCCACTTCACCCGGCTCAGCGCGTGGAACCACGGCATCGACACCGGCTTCTACCCGCTCGGCTCGTGCACCATGAAGTACAACCCGAAGTCCTCGGAGGCCCTCGCGCGGCTCCCCGGCTTCGCGAACGCGCACCCGCTCCTCCCCGAGGAGATGGCGCAGGGCTCGCTCGCGCTCATGTACGAGCTCGAGCGGGCGCTCACCGAGATCTCCGGCTTCGCCGCGACCACGCTCGCCCCCGCCGCTGGCGCCCAGGGCGAGCTCGCCGGCGTGATGATGATCCGCGCCTGGCACGTCGCGCGCGGCAACGCGCGGCGCAAGGTGCTCATCCCCGACACCGCGCACGGGACGAACCCCGCCACGAGCGCGCTCAACGGCTACGAGGTGGTGCAGCTGGCGAGCGGCCCCGACGGCCGGCTCCATCCCGAGACGGTGCGGGCGGCGATGGGCGAGGACGTCGCGGCCATCATGATCACGAACCCCAACACGCTCGGCGTCTTCGAGTCGCACATCGCCGAAATCGCGGAGATCGTGCACGCCAAGGGTGGCCTGGTGTACGGCGACGGCGCCAACCTCAACGCGCTGCTCGGGGTGGCGCGGCCCGGCGACATGGGCTTCGACGTGATGCAGTTCAACCTGCACAAGACCTTCGCGACGCCGCACGGCGGCGGCGGTCCGGGCTCCGGTCCGGTCGCCGTCTCGGAGGAGCTCGTCCCCTTCCTCCCGTTGCCCATCGTGGTGAAGGAAGGCGCGGGCTACCGGCTGGTGACGGACCCCGCCGAGCGCCCGCAGAGCATCGGCCGGGTCCGCGAGTTCCACGGCAACTTCGGCATGTTCGTGCGGGCGCTGGCGCTCATCCGCGAGTACGGCCCGGAGGGCCTCGCCGCCACCGGACGGCTCGCCGTGCTGAACGCGAACTACGTCCGGGCGAAGCTGAAGGACGTGTACGATCTGCCGTACGAGACCGACTCGCTGCACGAGGTGGTCTTCACCGACAAGAACCTCAAGCCGACCGGCGTCACCACGATGGACGTCGCCAAGCGGCTCATCGACCACGGGTTCCACCCGCCGACGGTCTACTTCCCGCTGGTCGTGCACGGCGCGCTCATGATCGAGCCCACCGAGACGGAGACGAAAGAGACGCTCGACCGCTTCATCGAGGGCATGCGCCAGGTCGCGGAGCAGGCCAGGCGCGATCCCGAGGGCGTCAAGGCGGCGCCCCGGAATCCGGTGAGAGCGCGCCTCGACGAGACGCGCGCCGCTCGCAAGCCGGTCCTGCGCTGGCGGCCGGGGATGCAGGTCGGATAGCGATCGGGACGCCGGCGAGCGCGGCGGCCGCCAGCCTAGGGCGGCGCCGCCCCCCGGAAGATGTGCAGGCCCGAGCCGACCTCGAGGTAGAAGCCGAAGACGAACGGGATCTCGCCGCGGTCGTTGGCGAGGCCGCGCGGCGGGTTGACGAACGGCTGCGCCTTTCGGAACGCGTCGAGCGCGGTCGCGTCGAGGAAGTCCACCCCGCTCGAGCGCTGGACCTGGACGTCCTTGAGAGCGCCGGCGGCGTCGAGCGTCACCGAAACCACCGTGACGCGATCCTTGTAGGCGAACCGCTCGCCGGTCGGATCACGCGAGCGGAGGCTGTCGGTGGGCCGCCACTGCATGGCCACCGCCTGCTTGATGCGGTTGAAGTAGCTCGCGTACTTCCACTCGCGCGTGTTGAGGTACGTGCCCTCCCCCTCCTCGACGCCTTCGAGCTTGTCGGGGGCGGGTCCTCCGGAGAGGTGGTCGTAGTTGCTGGCGCTCGGCCGGAGCTGCAGCGGCGCGCCCTTGCCCGCGCCTTCGCCTGGCCCCTCGTTCCCGCGACCGGCCTCCCCGGCGTTCGACTGCGCGCCGGGCGGCGAGAACGGCGTGTTCTGTCCATGGGACGGCAGTCGCGGGTCGTGGAGCTGGAGATCGCCGCGCGGGTCGAGGCGCAGCGCCAGGCGCTGGTGGCCTGGCAGATCGGGCACGCTCGGGCGGCCGCCGGCCGGCTTCCCAGCGCCGGGCGGCGTCGCGGCGTGCGACCCGGCGCGTCCGCCACCGGCCTCGTTGCGCGCCTGCTGCCGAACCTCCGGCGGCGGAGGCTGGCTCGGATTCGGCTGCGACGGCTTGGGGAGCGTGTTCTGGTAGCCCGCCGCGGCGTGGCGAGACCGCGTCTCCTTCTCGACGGTGCTGTCGTGCTCCGAGACGAACCGGCTGTCCTTGGGCGGCGTGGTGTTCTTCGAGGGCGCCACGTCGACCACCTGCCCCGGCGCGGAGCGCGGGGGCGGCGGAGGGGGTGCGGGGACGACGGCGAGCGCTGGCGGGGCGGGGCGCGATGCGGACGGCCCGCTCGTCGAGCGCCGGTTCGCCTCCCACTGGGCCGAGGAGAGCGGGGCCAGCTCGACCGCCCGCTGAGGTCCCGCCGTGCGAGTGGGCACCATGACGCTCGAGGTTCGGACGAGCAGCAGCCCTACCGCGTTGGCGAGCAGGGAAACGAGCACCGCCGCGAGGACGCGGAAGCCGGGGCGCTGGCGCCGGGGGCGCCGGCGGAGACTTGGACCGAGGTAGCTCAAGGTTCCTTCCGCATTCTAACGCATGGACCCCTCCCGGCCTGCCCGCGCGGCGGGTGCAACGGCCCGCCGGGGCCGCCGTTGACCCCCCGTTCGGCTAGGGCCAGGATACGCGGCCTTGTACTCCGTCCCCGTTCCGTCTCCACCCTCGACACCACCCCCGGCGACCACGCCTCCGGGGCGCGCGAGGCCGCGCGTCCTCCGCGCCACAGCCATCGTGGTCGCGATCGTCGCGGCGCTCGCGTCGTCGCTCTGGGCGGCGGCGCAGACCGGCCGCGCCCGCGCGGAACTGCGCGCGCGCGTCGCGGAGACCCTCACCGCGCGCCTCCCCGGGGCACGGCTCATCGGCGAGGCGCGCCTGAGTCCGACGCTCCAGCTCGTCTTCGGACCGGTGGTGGTGCCGGCGCGGGCGGCAGGCGCGCCGCCGGCGGTCACCGTCGGCCGCGTGGTCGTGAGGCCGCGGCTGGCCGCGCTCCTCGCCGCCCATCTCGAGGCAGGGTCGGTGCGCCTCGAGCGCGTGGTCGTCGACGCCGGCGTGCGCGGCCAGGCCTTGGAGGACCTGGCCGACCTCGCCACGACTCCGCGGGCAGGATCTTCCGTGGCGCAGCGCGCCACTCCGCCGGAGGTCACACTGCGCGACCTGCGCGTCCGGGTGGCGCTCGCGCGAGGGCCGCGCGCTCTCGTCATCGAGGCGGGGCCGCTGTCCGGCCGGGCCGCCGTGACGCGCGACGGCGGCCGCCACCGCGCCCGGGTCGAGCTCCGGCTCCCAGGCGGAGGCGACGGCGAGCTCGACGTGCGATGGGGCGCGGGCCAGCCTTCGCTGGCGGCCAAGGTGCGCGGCGCCGGCCCCGAAGCATGGCCGGCCGCGGTCCGCGCCAGGCTTCCGTGGTCGGTGGGAGGGGGCGAGGTCGACCTCGACGTGGACGTCCCGCGGCTCGCGCGCGACGAGTACATCTCGGCGGCGATCGACGCCCGGTTGCGCGGGGTCGATGTGCGGTGGGCGAGGCTCGCGGCGGAGCCCATCGGGCCGTGGAGCGGGCGCCTCGCCGGCACCCTGCGCTGGGACCCGGCGGAGCGTCGGCTCGCGCTCGAGCGCGCCCGGATCGATCTCGGGGCGAGCGGCCGCGCCGGCGCCGAGCTCGAGGCCGCCCTCCGCTTCCGTCCCGAGGCGAGGGTCCAGCTCGCGATCCGGGGCGCCAGCGTCGACTGGGCGGCGGCGCTGGAGGCGCTCCCGCCCACGCTCCACCCGCCGGCAGAGGTGCCCCAGCTCGAGGGCACGCTCGTGGGGCGGTTCGCCTTCGATGGGCCGGCGCGGCGCCCGTCCGCGTGGCGGCTCGAGGGCGACGTCGATCTGCGCGGGCTCCGCCCGGCCGCCACGCAGCGTCTCGCCCTCGAGGGGCCGTTCGCGTTTCGGGCCCCCCTGCCGGGCGGGGGCGAGCGCGAGGTGGTGGTGGGCCCGCGGAATCCCGCCTTCGTCCCGCTCGCCGCGCTCCCCTCCTACGTCGGGCGCGCGGTCGTGCTGAGCGAGGACGCCGGCTTCTTCGCGCACCACGGGTTCGACGTCAGGGAGATCCAGGAGGCGCTCGCCCGCACCGGCGGGCGGCGCCTCCGCGGCGCCTCGACCTTGACCCAGCAGCTGGCGAAGAACTTGTTCCTGTCGCCGGATCGGACGCTCGCGCGCAAGCTCCGCGAGGCCCTCACCGCGCTCGCGCTGGAGAGCTCGCTTCCGAAGAGGCGCATCCTCGAGATCTACCTCAACGCGGTCGAATGGGGTCCAGGGGGCCTCCACGGCCTCGGAGAGGCCGCGTCCCACTGGTTCGGGAAGGACGCGCGCGATCTGTCGCCGAAGGAGGCCGCCTTCCTCGCCACGGTCTTGCCGAACCCCGCCCGCTACGACCTCTACCGGCGGCGCGGCGGTCTCACCGAGCGGTGGGAGGAGCGCGTTCATTCACTGCTCGTCAAGATGCGGGCGGCGGACGCGCTCGATGACGAGCAGCTCTACGAAGCGTGGCACGCGCCGCTGACATTTGCCGGTCAGTGAACCATGTCGCCGTACAGTGAACGATCCACTCGCAACGCGGGTCCTCGTTCGTGGTAGGTATCCCTGGCGATGCCGTGCGCCCCCGCGAACCGCCCTCTCGGCCTGGCCCGCCTCATGACGCATCGCCGGCACGCCATCGCGACCGCCACGTTGGTCGTGCTCGCCTTCGTGCCGCTCGATCTGGCCCAGGCGACGGGGGGCCACCGGGCGGTGCTCGTGCGGCTCGGGTGGGTGGCGGTCCTCCTCGCCATCGTCCCCACGCAGCGGCCCGAGCGGCCGCGCCTGGCCGCCTTCGCGGGGCGGCTCGTCGGCCTGGTCAGCGGCGCGGCCCTCGTCGCCATCGCGACGGTCACCGGGGGCGCGGACGGCCCGTACTTCCAGTTCCTCCTCCCGCTCCCGCTCGCCGCGATGGTGGTCGCGCCGGACCTCCCTTCTGGCGCCGCGCTCGCGACGGTCGTCGCAGGCGCGGGGGGCGCGACCCTGCTGCTGCGCAGCGGGCACGGGCCCCTCCACGTCGTCACCTGGGTCCTCATGGAGGCCGCGGCCGGCGGCCTCGCGGTGTGGGGCACCGTGCTCTTCGCGCGATCCTGGGCGACCGAGGTCGCAAGCGAGCGGGCCCGGGCGTGGGCCGCCGAGCAGCTGGCGCGGTCGGAGCGGCGGCGTGCCACCGCCGAGAAGCTTGCCACCCTCGGCCGCCTCGCCGCCGAGATCGCCCACGAGATCAACAACCCGCTCGCCTACGTGAAGGGGAACATCGAGTGGCTCTCCGAGGCCCTCTCGGCGAGTTGCCGTGCCCCCGAGGAGGCGCGCAGGGTCCTCGCCGACACCTCCGTCGGCCTGGAGCACATCACGCGCGTCGTCGCCGACCTGCAGGCGTTCGCGCGTGACGACCGCGAGGCGCCCGGCCCATGCGCGGTCCAGGAGCTCATCGACGTGGCGTTCCGGCTCGCCTCGAGGCGGCTCCGCGACGTCGACATCGCCGTGGAGGTGGAGCCCGGGCTCCCTTCCGTCCACGCACACGCGCGCCGCGTGGCACAGGCGGTGCTGAACCTCCTGGTGAACGCCGCCGACGCGCTCCAGTCGGACGGCGGTCAGGGCGATCGCCGGATCCGTGTCCGTGCCCGCGCGGCAGGCGAGATGGTCGCGATCGAGGTCGTGGACTCGGGCCCGGGCCTGAGCCCGGAGGCGGCCGAACGTCTGTTCGAGCCGTTCTTCACGACCAAGGGAGACCGCGGGACCGGGCTCGGCCTCGCGCTCTCGCGCGAGAACGTGGCCGCGTCGGGCGGGTCGATCGAGCACGAACCGGCGCCCGGAGGTGGCGCCCTCTTCCGCATCCGCCTGCGCAACGCCGAGGCCTCGAGCGGTGAGACGGAGCCACGCGAGGGGCTCGCCGCGCTCGCGACGCGCGGCAAACCGACCGGCTAGTGGCGCGCGTCGGAAGATACGAGCCCGGCGGTCGCGCGCCACGCGGGTGGGGGGTTCGGGGGAGGCGGCG
>DATLJU010000190.1:0-12501 GCA_035538735.1 Anaeromyxobacteraceae bacterium
AAGGCGAAGGCCAAG
The DNA here is from genome assembly GCA_035538735.1 of Anaeromyxobacteraceae bacterium. Taxonomy (GTDB): domain Bacteria; phylum Myxococcota; class Myxococcia; order Myxococcales; family Anaeromyxobacteraceae; genus Anaeromyxobacter_A. The sequence goes on from DATLJU010000190.1 coordinate 16, forward strand.
CCGGCCGCCAAGGCGAAGGCCAAGCCGGCCGCCAAGGCGAAGGCGAAGAAGCCGGCCGCCCGCAAGGCCGCCGTCAAGAAGCCTGCGGCGAAGAAGGCTGCGCCGAAGAAGGCAGCGAAGAAGGCACCGAAGAAGGCACCGAAGAAGGCTGCGCCGAAGAAGGCTGCGCCGAAGAAGACGGCGCCGAAGAAGACGGCGCCGCGCGGCCGCGGCCGGAGGTAGCACGTGGCCCTCCTTCCGGCGCACGTCGAGCGACTCGTCGAGCTTGCGCTGGAGGAGGACCTCTTCCTCGGCGACGCGACCAGCGAGGCCACGCTCGACCCGTCCGCGCAAGGCGAGGGGCGTTTCCTGGCCAAGGACGACCTCGTCCTGGCCGGGACCGCCGTGGCGGAGCGCGTGTTCGAGCGCCTCGGCGCCTCCTGCCGCTTCGACCGGCCGGAGGGCGCCCGCGCCGCGAGGGGCGACTGGCTGGGGACCGCGCGCGGCCCGCTGCGCGCGCTGCTCGCCGCGGAGCGCACGGCGCTCAATTTCCTGCAGCGCCTCTCGGGCGTGGCGACCCTCACGCGCAGCTGCGTCGACGCGCTCGCCCGCGGCGGCGGGCGGACGCGGCTCCTCGACACCCGCAAGACGACTCCGGGGTGGCGCCTGCTGGAGAAGGCTGCGGTGCGCGCCGGCGGGGGCGTGAACCATCGCCTGGCGCTCGGCGACGGAGTGCTCATCAAGGACAACCACGTCGCGGCTTGCGGCGGGGTGGGGGAGGCGGTCCGCCGCGCCCGCGCCCGAGCCAGCGCGCTCCTCCGGGTCGAGGCGGAGGTGACCGATCTGGCCGGGCTCGAGGAGGCCATCGTCGCCGGCGCGGACATCGTCCTGCTCGACAACATGGACGACGCGACCCTGGCCGAGGCGGTGCGGCGCGCCGCGGGCCGGGTGCTGCTCGAGGCGAGCGGCAACATGACGCTGGAGCGGCTACCGCGCGTCGCCGCCACCGGCGTGGACTTCGTCTCGGTGGGCGCGCTCACTCACAGCGCGCGGGCCGTGGACGTCTCGTTCGAGATCGCGCCCGTGTGATCGCCATGCCCGAGCCCGCCCGTCCCGGCAGCGAGGAGCTCGTGCTGGCCTTCCTGGCCGAGGCCGGCGACGAGTTCGTGTCGGGCGAGGCGATCAGCGACAAGCTCGGGCTGTCCCGGGCGGCGGTGTGGAAGCACGTCAACGCGCTGAGGTCGCAGGGGTACCGGATCGAGGCGGTGCCCGCGCGCGGCTACCGCTTGCTCGAGATCCCGGACCGGCTGGGCGAGCTGGAGGTCCGGCCGCTGCTCAACACGCACGACGTGGGGCAGGCCCTGCACTGGTACGAGGAGGTCGGCTCTACCAACGACGTGGCGAAGGAGCTGGCCGATGAGGGCGCGCTCCACGGCGAGGTCGTGATCGCCGAGCGACAGAGCGCCGGCCGGGGCCGCCGTGGGCGGAGCTGGTCCTCGCCGCCGCGGAAAAACCTGTACCTCTCGGTCGTGCTCCGCCCCGACCTGCCGCCGGCGCGCGCGCCGGAGGTGACGCTGCTGGCCGCGGTGGCGGTCTGCCAGGCGGTGCGGCGGGCGGGGGTGGCGTCGGCCGCGATCAAGTGGCCGAACGACGTGCTCGCCTCGGGACGCAAGCTGGCCGGCGTGCTGACCGAGATGGCGGCCGAGGTGGAGCGCGTGCAGTGGCTGGTGGTGGGCATCGGCGTGAACGTGAACGCCGCGGCCGACGACTTCCCCGACGAGCTGCGCGAGCTCGCGACGAGCCTCCTCATCGAGCGCGGCCACCCGGTACCTCGAGCGCTCTTCGCGGCCGCCCTGCTCACGGCGCTCGAGGAGTGGCTCGACCGTCACGCCGCCGAGGGATTCGCCCCGGTGCGGGCGGCCTGGAGGGAAATGTCCGACACGCTCGGGCGCGAGGTGCGCGTCCGCGTCGGGTCCGCCGACCTGGTCGGCCTCGCCGAGGACGTGGACGAGACGGGAGCGCTGCTCGTCCGCACGGCGTCGGGGCTGGAGCGGGTCGTGGCCGGCGACGTCGAGATGCTGCGGGGGAGGTGAGACGGGCGCCCGGCGCGGGGCGTCCGGACGCTTCGTTGACCCTGGGGAAGCCCGCGACTACGCTCTCGCCGTGCTGCTCGCGGTTGACGTCGGGAACACCAACACGGTCCTGGGGGCCTTCGAGGGGAAGGTCCTGCGCCAGCACTGGCGCGTCGAGACCAGCCACAGCCGCACCGCCGACGAGTACGGCATCCAGGTGCAGCAGCTGTTCGCGTCGGGCGGGCTCGATCCGCGCGCCATCGACGCGGTGGCGGTGTCGAGCGTCGTCCCGCCCCTCGCCTCGACCCTGACCCGCATGAGCGAGCGGTACTTCGGGGTGAAGCCGCTCTTCGTCGGACCGGGCGTGAAGACCGGCATGCCCATCCTCTACGAGGACCCGCGCGAGGTGGGGGCCGATCGCATCGTCAACGCGGTGGCGGCCTGGGATCGGTGGGCGTGCGGAATGGTGGTGGTCGACTTCGGCACCGCCACGACCTTCGACGCGGTCTCCCAGCGCGGCGAGTACCTGGGCGGCGCCATCTGCCCCGGCATCGGCATCTCCATGGACGCGCTCTTCGAGCACGCCTCGAAGCTGCCGGAGGTCGAGTTCGCGCGGCCGCCGCACGTGATCGGCAAGAACACCATCGCGTCGATGCAGAGCGGGCTCGTCTACGGCTACGTCGGGCTCGTCGACGGGATCTGCGCGCGCATGGCCGAGGAGCTGGGGTTCAAGCCGAGGGTGGTCGCCACCGGCGGGCTGGCGCCGCTCATCGCGGGCGTCTCACGCACCATCTCGGAGGTCGACGAGCACCTGACCTTGAACGGCCTCCGCCTCATCCACGAGCGGAACCGATGATGGACGGATCGCGGACGGGGCGGGAGCGCGAGACGCCGCCCGAGGCTACCGCGACCTTCGAGGAGGGGCTCGCCCGCTACCGCGAGGGCGACGCGCCCGCGGCGCACGCGCTGTTCGAGCGTTCCCACCGCCGCGCGCCGTTCGAGGCGCGGTTCATGTCGTGGTACGGGCTCACCCTCGTCCTCGTCGAGCGGAACTCGAACCTGGGCGTCCTCTACTGCGACCAGGCGCTGCGCGTGACGGGGCCGGAGCCGGAGCTCCTCCTCAACCAGGCCCGCGCCCACCTCGCGCTCGGCCAGCGTGAGCGCGCCGTACGGGCCATCATCCGCGGCCTCGCCGCCGCGCCGCTCGACCCGGCGCTCAAGGCGGCGCAGGAGAGCATGGGGTGGCGCCGCAGGCCGGTCATCCCGTTCCTCGGCCGCTCCAACTTCCTCAACCGTTGGCTGGGCCGGATCCGGCACAAGTGGTCGCGCAAGCTCCACCCGGTGCCCGAGGTGCCGCCCATGATGCTGGGCCTGCTGCCGGCGCCGGAGACGCCCCCGGCCGCCGACGTCGCGCCCCCGCGGAGCGCGTGATGCCAGGCGCGCCGTCGTTGGAGAGCCTCCCGAAGCCGCTCCAGAAGCACGCAGATCCGAAGGCCCCGCCGCCGCTGCGGATGATGGGCGCGAAGGGCCTCGTGCCGGCCGTGGCGCCGGCCGATCTCGCCACGCTGCTCTGGCTGCTCGCCTCGGATCCGGACGAGGCGGTGCGGACCACCGCCGCCAGGACCGCGGAGGGCCTCCCCGACAAGATCTTCGGGGTGGCGCTGCGGTCGGACGCGATCGCCGGCGAGGTGCTCGACTGGCTCGCCGACCGCCTCGGCGCGAAGGACGCCGCGCTCGAGATGATCCTGCTGAACCCTTCGACCAAGGACGAGACCGTGGCGCGCCTCGCGCCGGTCGTCTCGCAGCCGCTGGCGGAGATCGTCCGGCAGAACGAGCTCCGACTGCTCCGGTGCGACGACATCATCCGCGGCCTGTGCCGCAACCCGAACGCGCTCGCCTCCACCGTGGACGGCGCGTGCGAGTTCTGCGTCCGCAACGGCCTCACCCTGCTCGACGTCGCGCAGCTCGTGGCGGCGCACCAGCGCGTCCACGGGGTCGATCCGTCCGCGGTACCGCCGGTCGCCGACACCGCCCAGCAGCTCATGCAGGATTACGCCGCCGAGCTCGCCGAGGAGCCGCAGCCCGTGATGCAGGCGGAGAGCCCGGCGGAGCAGCAGAGGAAGCTCAACATCACGCAGCGAATCCTGCGGATGTCGGTGTCGGAGAAGATCAAGCTCGCCACGCTCGGCAACAAGGAGGCCCGCACGCTGCTCCTGCGCGACTCCAACAAGCTCGTCTGCATGGCGGCGGTGACGAGCCCCCGCATCACCGACGGCGAGATCATGACGCTCGCCAACTCGCGGACCATCAACTCGGACGTGCTCAGGCACATCTACTCGGACCGCGAGTACCTCAAGGTCTACGCCATCAAGATGGCGCTCGTGAAGAACCCCAAGGTCCCGCTCCCGACCGCGCTCAAGTTCCTCTACACGCTGCAGGAGAAGGACATCAAGGAGCTGTCGCGCGACCGCAACGTGCCGCAGACCATCCAGGCGCAGGCGAAGGCCTGGGTCATGAAGAAGGAGGCCGCGGCGAGGGGACCGGCCTCCGGGAAACACTGAGAGGGTCGTCCAGAATGTCCGTCCCGTCGCGGCGAGCGATCCGCATCGCGTCGCTCCGTGTGATCTTCCGCGCATGAACGAGCGCACTCAGAGCGTCGCGCCGGCGGCGTCCGCGCCCGTCCGCATGGGCCGGGCGCTGTGGATCTCCGCGGCGACCATGGCCTCGCGCCTGCTCGGCCTCGTGCGCGATCAGCTCTTCGCGGCGCTGGTCGGCGCCAACGTCTTCTCGGACGCGTACATCGCGGCCTTCCGCATCCCGAACCTCTTGCGCGACCTCTTCGCGGAGGGCGCGCTCTCCGCGGCGTTCATCCCCACGTTCGCCGACTACCATCGCAACCGCGGCCCGGCGGAGGCCTACCGCCTGGCGAACCTCGTCATCGGGCTCATCCTGGTGGTGGTGGGCGCGCTCACGCTCCTCGGCGCGCTCCTCGCGCCGCAGGTGGTGGCGCTGGTGGCGCCCGGCTTCTCCGGACAGCAGTGGGAGCTCACTGTCCTACTCACTCGCATCATGATGCCCTTCCTCCTGCTCGTGTCGCTCTCGGCGGCGGTGATGGGCATGCTGAACGCGCAGTCGCGCTTCACCGCCCCCGCGCTGGCCCCGGCGCTGTTCAACGTCGGCTCCATCGCGGTCGGCGTCGGGCTCTGGGCCGCGGGCGCGGGCCCGGTGAGGGCGGTCGAGGGGTGGTCGATCGGCACGCTCTTCGGCGGGCTCCTGCAGCTCTTCGCGCAATGGCCGAGCCTCCGCGCCACCGGGTTCCGCCTGCGGCCGCGGCTCGCCGGCGCCCGGCGCGAGCCCGGCGTGCGCCGCATCGGACGGCTCATGGCAGCGGCGGTCATCGGGCTCTCCGCCACGCAGGTCAACATCGTCGTGAACACCATCTTCGCCTCGCACCAGCGCGGGGCGGTGAGCTGGCTCAACTTCGCCTTCCGGCTCATGCAGTTTCCGCTCGGAGTCTTCGGGGTCGCCATCGCGACGGTGGCGGGCGCCGGGGTGGCGCAGAGGGCCGCCGCGCGCGACATGCCGGCAGTCAAGGACACCATGGGCGCGGCGCTGCGGATGGTGGCGTTCCTCAACGTGCCGTCGGCGGTGGGGCTCATGGTGCTCGCCGAGCCCATCATCTCCCTCATCTACCAGCACGGCCGGTTCGGCCCGGCCGACACCGCCGCCACCGCGCAGGCGCTGCTCTTCTACGCCATCGGGCTCTACGCCTACTCCGGGGTGAAGGTCTTCGCGCCGGCGTTCTACGCGCTCGACGAGGCGCGCGTCCCGGTGCTGGGCAGCTTGCTCGGCATGGCGTCGAACGTGGCGCTCAACGTGACGCTCTATCCGGTGCTCGGATACAGCGGCGTCGCGCTCGGGACGTCGCTCGCCGCCACCGTCAACTTCGCCGTGCTCGCGCTGGCGTGGCGATGGCGCCACGGCGGCCTGGGCGGATCGGGGGTCGTCCCGCAGCTGCTGCGCGTCCTCGCCGCCTCCGCGGCGTTGGCCGTCGCGGCGTGGGGCGCGCACGTCCTGCTCGCGCGGGCGCTGCCCTGGCACGGCGTCCTCCGCCAGCTCGCGTTGGCGATCCTCCCCATCGGTGCGGCGGGGGCCGTCTACCTGGCGGCGGTGCGGCTCCTCGGCGTGCGGGAGCTCTCGGAATTCACGCGCGCGATCCGTCGGCGCGCGGGCACTCGCTCGTCTGCGCGGGCGTGACCGCGCCGGCGCCTTCACCGCGCCCACCGCACCGCGTCGTGCAACCCGGTCGAAGTCTTCTCCCGGTCGACTGGTCGCGCCTACCTTTCTTCGTCACTTTTCCGGCGCGGGGGGTGGATGGACATGAACGGGAGCAGGGACGTGGCCGAAGGCGCACGCGAGGCGATGCGCCAGGTTCAGGACACCGTGACCGACAGGATCGAGGGGCTGCGCGGTTACGCCGACACCGCCGATCACGCCATCCGGGAGTTCGCGCGCGAGCGCCCCATGGTGGCCATCGCCTGCGCGGTCGGGCTGGGCTTCCTCATCGGCCGGCTCGCATCTCGGGTGTGAGAGGGGGGCGTATGGCCGAGGACGGATTTGGCGCGATGGACCCCCAGGAGATCGCGCGGGCGATCTCCGCGGTGAAGGACCAGGTCGTAGAGGCGATCCAGCAGACGAGCGAGCGCCTGGAGATCGAGCGCCGCATGCGCGAGAACCCCTGGACAGTCCTGGGCGTCGCGGCCGGGGCGGGGTTCCTGCTGGGAGGCGGGCTCTGGCCCGCGCTCCGACCTTTCGTCAAGGCGGCGGCGCGAACCGCGCTCTCCCCGTCGAACCTCCTCGGGGTGGCGGCGGCGCTGGGCGCGCTCAAGGTGGCGCAGGGCGAAGCGGGCGCGGAAACGGGGCGGGAACCTGGACCCGCCACGCCGACGTCGCATTGATCCGCCGCCGCACGGAACCGGCAGGCGCCGCCCAGGCGCGCCGCCGGCCGCGTTCATCCCGCCACTCCCGAGCGCTCCGCGCCGGGTGCCGGTGGGGCTGCCTCCCACGTTGGTAGCGGGCGAGCCCCTGCCGCGCGACGCCCGGCTCGCGCACTGTGTGGGCGGCACGCACCTTCCACGTTCCGTGAGGACGGACGGAGAGTCTGTGGGCGGGCCGCGGAGGGGCGCACCCCAACGGACCGTCGCACCTCGCTTGCCTGGGGGGCGGCGGACGGAGCACCATCGAGGTCGCGCGCGAGGCCGGGCATGATGCAGATGACGCGAATGGCGACCGGAGAGGTCCTGATCCAGGTCGAGGGTACGTTCGACGCCCTGGCCGCGCGCGACGTGCGCGCGCGGCTCCGGGCGCTCCCCCGGGACGCGCGCGTCGTGGTCGACTTCGGCCGCGTGAGAGAGTTCCTCGACCTGGGTGTGGCGGTCGTGGCGCCGGGTCTCCTGGAGGATCAGGATCGCCGGGTGTCGGTGCGCGGGCTGAGGCAGCACCAGCGCCGGCTGTTCCGCTACTTCGGGGTCGACCTGGATGGCCTCCAGGCGACGGCGCGCGACGTCGCCGACGAGACCTGCTAGTCGAGCGGGTCGTCCACGAGGCCCGACGCCGGGGCGGGCGAAGAGCCCTTCGTCTACTCGCGTCTCGGCAGGACGTCGCCGGAGTTCGCCGCGGCCGGGGATCGCTCCTCGAGCAGCTGCAGCGCGATCGCGAGCGCCTTCCGCGTCTTCTCGCGGATCTTCTCGTCGCCCTTGATCTTCTGGTACGCCTTCACGACGCGCTCCTCGTGCTTGGCGTTCTGCGCCTCGAGCTCCGCCAGACGCTTCTCGCGCTCCGCGAGCGTGCGCTCCAGGTCGGCGCGGGTCGAGGCCACGGTGGCGTGCGCCTCGGCCAGCTCGCTCCCGAGGGCCTCGAAGTCCGACCGCAGCGCGGCGAGCGCGCTCTCATGCTCGGCGGCGCGCGCCTGGGCCTGCCGCAGCTCCTTCGCCAGCTCCTCTGCGCGCTCACGCGCCTGGGCGGCTTCGCCGCTCGAGCTCTCGGCGTCGTGGCGAGCCGCCTCCGCGCCGTGGCGAGCGGCGTCCGCCTCACGGCGGTGCTCCGCGGCCTGTCGCTCGGCCGCCTCGGCTTGAGCGAACGCCGCGCGAGTCGACTCTTCGGCCACCGCCGCGCGGCGCTCCGCCCCCGCCGCGCGTGCCTCGGCCTCCTTGACGCTCTCCTCCAGGGCGCAGCGCGCCTCTTCCTCGCGGCCGGCGCGGGCGGCGCTCTCGTCTGCCTCCGCGCGCGCCGCGCGCGCCTGCTCCTCCGCGGCCTCGAGCGCAGCGGTGGTCGCGGCGGCCCACGCCCGCTGCTCCTCGAGCGCGGCGCGGACGCTCTCCAGCTCGCGCCGCAGCCCGGCGTCGGGTTCGGCCGCCCTGGCCGGCTCGACCGTGGGCGGGAGGATGCCTGCGCGCGGCGCGGCCTGCGGGACCCCGGCGCTGGCCGGAGCGGGTGGCGGCTCGACCTCGATGCCTGCCTGTCGGAGCAGGTCCTCGCCGCTCGCCGTCGAGTCGTCGTCGTCGAGGAACGTCGCCGGATCGGGAAGCTCGAGCCCCCCGACCTCGTCCTCACCCAGGGCGGCCAGCGCCGCATCGGCCTCGTCGCCGAGCCGATCGACATCCGGAGGCGGCGCGACCGCCGCCGGCAAAGGCTCGACCTCCAGGGCGACCTCGAGGTCGGGATCCCCGGCGGTCGCGACCGCAGAGGAGCGCGCGGGCGCGAACGGCGGCGGGGTGCCGGCGATCGCCGTCATCCCGGTCGCGTCTCCGCTGGCGAGGCTGTCGAACGCGTCGTCGAGGAGCTTGAGGTCGTCGTCTTCGGCCGGCGCCGCGGGGACGGCTTCGAGCTCGACCGGCGCCGCTCCGAGCGATTCGAGCTCCTCGACGTCGTCGAGCGTGACGAGCTCGTCGTCCGCGGCCTGCGCCGGCAGCTCGACGAGGCCCGCGATCTTCTGGAGCAGCTCGGCGGCCGAGAACGGCTTGATGAGGTAGTCGTCCGCGTGCGTCTTGAGCTTGCGGTGCTGGTCGAAGGTCTCCGGGGTCGCCTCGGCGCTGATGATGAGGAGCGGAATCGACCGGAGCTCGTCGTCCTTCTTCAGCTTGTTGCACACCGAGTAGCCCGACATCTTCGGGAGCTCGACGCACAGCACGATGAGGTCGGGGCGGTCCACCCGCGCCAGGTCGAGGCCTTCCTTGCCGTCGGCCGTGACACGCGCCGCGCACCCGCGCGCCTCGATCGCGGCGGACATCTCGTGCGCGAAGGCGCCGTCGCTCTCGATGAGCAGGATCTTCTTGGCCATCTGGATTCCGGGAACGGGTGGAGGCGCGGGCGTGCGGAGCGCCAGGACCGCGAAATACCGGCCAAACTTTACGGGCGAGCGGGAAGGGCTGTCAAAAAGACGGGACGGCGGATCGGGGGACTTTGACTACCGATCGCCACCCGCCTGTGCCGCCTCGACAAGCTTGGCGAGATCGTCCTCGTCGAGGTCGGAGACGAGGGAGTACACGATCTCGTTCCGGCGCCACACCGCCACGTTGAAGCCGCGGGCGTTGATGAGCCGCACCGTGGCGGGGCCGGCGTGCACGACGCGGCCGACCTCGCGGAAGCGGCGCTCGGGGTCGTCGAGGATGAACAGCCCCAGGTGGCCGCGCGGGAGGTCATAGCGCACGTACGCCGCCGGCCGGTCCTGGATGTGCGACAGGCGCGCACCGACCAACCTCACCTCGGCCCGGTGGAACTGGGGCGGGGCGGCGTTGAAGTCGAGCTTGCCCGCGAACCAGCGCGCGACGGAGTCGGGGCCGACCGACGCGGCGGTGACCTCGAGCGGCAGATCGCGGGTGTGCTTGCGGACCGCCTCCTCGACGAGGGGGTCGGTCCCGCCGTGTGTCGCGAGCACGACCAGCACTCCGGCCGCGCACGCCGCCAGAGCGGCGATCGGGAGCGGCGAGAGCGCGCGACGCCACAGCGGCCGCCGCTCGTGGACGAGGGCGAGGTGGATTCGCTCGCGCAGCTCGGCGGGGGCGCGACCTGCCGAATTGCCGGGGCCGAGCGCGCTGCGCAGGCGGGCCCGGAGCGCGCTCCGGAGCCGGCTCTCGGCGTCCGCCTTCGTCCGGCAGGCCGGGCACTCCGCCAGATGCGCGTCCGCCTCCGCGCGCTCCGGCGCGGCTAGCTCGCCGTCGAGGTAGGTGTCGAGCGCCCGGGAGAGCTCGGCGCAGTCCATCGCGACGCTCAGCTCGTTCGGGTCGGTGGACATGGCGCGCGCCCGTGAAAGAGGATTCTCAGGCGATCTTGCCGCGACGGCGGCGGAACGCCTCGAGGTCGACAGCCGTCTCGGCGCCGTCGCCGGCGCGGAGCACGCCCGAGATGACCGCGTACCCGGTCAGCGCCTTCTGCAGCAGCCGGCGGCCGCGGTAGAGGCGGCTCATCACCGTGCCCACGGGTACGTCGAGGATCTCGGCGATCTCCTTGTAGGAGAACTCCTGGAGGTCCGCGAGGATCACGACCATCCGGAAGTCGATGGGGAGCGAATCGACCGCCCGCAGGACGTCGTCCGACAGGAGCCGATCGAAGAAGAACTGCTCCGGGTTCGATGCGTAGTCGCTCGCCTCGCGCGAGATGAAGCGCTCGTGGACCGCCTCGCGCTCGGATCCCTCGACGATGCTGCGCTCCTTCACCGTCCTGCGGTAGCGGTTGATGAAGGTGTTGGTCAGGATCTTGAAGAGCCAGGCCTTGATGTTGGTGCCGCGCTCGAACTTGTCGAAGAACCGGTACGCGCGCAGGAACGTGTCCTGGACGAGGTCCTCCGCGTCGCGCTCGTTCTTCGTCAGCCGGAGCGCGGCCGAGTAGAGGGGGTCCACGTGCTTCATGGCGAGCCCCTCGAACTCGTTGCGGGTCAGGTCGTTCTTCTGGAGATCGAACATTCGCGCAGGAGCCCCGTTCCGAAGCCTATTCCAAGCATACCCTGGCCGCTCTTCGGCCTTTGGCTCACGAACGAGCGAGCGGGCGGTGACATTCCCGCCCCGAGGGGAGGCGTGAAGGTGGGCGTGTGTAGGATGTTCGCCTTCCTTGGCAGCCTGGAGCATCGGCCAGCGCGGCCGAGAGCGACGGGTGCCTCCTTCTGGGCCGCGGGTTATAACCCGCGCGCCGCCGTCGCGGACGAAGCGCCCGCTTCACTCGATGCGTTACCGCCTCCTCTTTGCAGACGCCCAGGGCGTCGTCTACGACCATCCGCGCCTGCTGGCGGCGGTGCGCTCCGGCGACACGGTGCGCCCACCTGCCGCAGTCGATCGCGCCGCGTCCCTTCCGGACGGCGCGAGGTTGTGCCTCTTGCCCGGGCGGCGCCCGATCGGGGTCGATCCGGCCACCGGCGAGGCCGTCACGCTCAACGAGGTGAAGGTCGGACGCCGCACCTTCGTGCCGCACGCCGTCGGCGCGACGCTCCCGCCCGGCTGGACGCGTGCGCTGCTCCCCGCCGCGGCCCGGCCGCTGCTCCCCACCGACGAAGCGCCCATCCTGCCCCAGTGGGCCTACACCGCCGCGGCCCTGGCTGGGCGTGGGCCGGTGGTCTTCGCGCTCCACACGGACCGGCGGCGGCACTGGAGCCCTGCGACGCACTCGACTCCCGACCTGGCGGATCGGGTCGAGGCGCGGCTCGCGCGCAGCGACAACCCGATCTGGCGGCAGATCGCGCGCTGCGCGCTGGAGTGGCGCTGCTTCACCGCTCAGAACACCTTCTACGGCCGCGACGAGGGTGCCATCCCCTCCTCGTCGGCCTGCAACGCCGCCTGCGTGGGCTGTCTCTCGGAGCAGGAGGAGGGGATGCCCCCTTCGTCGCACGAGCGTATCGCGCGCTCGCCCACCGCCGCGGAGATGGCCGAGGTGGCGGCCGAGCACCTCGCGAGCGCCCGCGGCCGGCCGATGGTGAGCTTCGGGCAAGGGTGCGAGGGCGAGCCACTCCTGCGCTGGCGCGAGATCGCGCGCGCCATCCGGCTCGTGCGGTCGCGCACTCGCCGCGGCTCCATCCACCTGAACAGCAACGGCTCGCTCACGCGCGGCCTCGAGGCGCTGCTCGACGCAGGGCTGGACGCCTGTCGCATCTCGCTCAACAGCGCCTCTCCCGACCTCTACGCCGCCTACTACCGGCCGGTGCGCTACCGCCTCGACGACGTGGTCAGGTCCATGGAGCTGGCGGTCGAGCGCGGCGCTTACCTGTCGCTCAACCTGCTCACCTTCCCGGGCGTGACCGATCGCGAGGAGGAGGCGGAGCGGCTCTGCCGGCTCGTCGCCGCGACCGGCGTGGACCAGGTGCAGACGCGCCCCCTCGCCATCGACCCGGACGTCTACATGGAGCTCGCCCGCCGGCGGGGCGGCCGCGGCCGGGCCATCGGCATCCGCG
>DATLJU010000191.1:0-36451 GCA_035538735.1 Anaeromyxobacteraceae bacterium
GCGGGCGAGGTCGAGCCGGTAGCGGTCGGCCAGCGAGATGTTCTCCTCGCCCTGCGCCAGGGCCTCCTTCACGTGCTGGGCGGCCTGGTCGAGCGCGCCCCGCACGTCGCCGGCGATGGCGAGGAGCCGCTTGGACGCCGCGATGCCCCACCACGCCTGCACCACCCGGAGCTGCACCTGCGCCGTCGTGTCCTGCACGAGGAGCTCGCGCGCCTGGAGCCCTGCGCGCGCGGCCTCGGACGCAGCGTCGATGCGCCCCCACGTGTAGATCGGCTGCAGCGCCTGGACCTCCACCCGTGCGAACGGGCGGAGCCCGGACAGGGACCGGTTGGTCGTCGTCGAGACCAGGACGTTGCCGTGGGCCTCGGGAGCGGGGCCGGTCAAGACGGTCGCGGTCACTTGCGGCAGGACGCGGAGCGCCCTCGCGAGCGCCTCGTCGGCCTGGGCCGTCACGACGTCGGCTTCTTTGATGGCGACCTCGTCGCTCCGTGTCGCAGCGAGGCCGAGGGCGGTGTCGAGGTCGAGCGGTCCGCACGGCGGGCCCGCCGCGAGGAGCAGCGTCGTGAGGATATAGGTGGTCATCGGGGAGAGACGGTTGCGGCGGCAAGCTACTTGGCAATGTCAGGCTTTTCAAGTAACTAGCGGCCCGCGGGGGTCTCGAAGAAAGCCCATGAAGAAAAAGAACGTCGTCCTGCGGACCCCCATCCCGGGCCCGCGGTCGCAGCAGATCGTCTCGCAGGAGCAGCGCCACCTCGCACCTGGGCTGCAGGGTTTCGCCCTCTGGGCCGGCGTCGCGATGGATCACGGCCGCGGCTCCACCCTGACGGACGTCGACGGCAACACCTACGTCGACCTCATCGGCGGCATCGGCGTCAACGCGCTCGGCCATTGCCACCCCGCGTACGTCGCGGCGCTCACCGAGCAGGCGCAGAAGCTCACCGTCGGCAGCTTCACCTCCACGCCGCGCGCGGACCTCGTGAACGATGTCTGCGAGATGGCGCCGGCCGGTCTCGATCGGCTGCAGCTCTATTCCTCCGGGGCGGAGGCCGTCGAGTCGGCGCTGCGGCTCGCCCGCTGCGCCACGGGGCGGCAGGAGGTGGTCGGGTTCTGGGGCGGCTTCCACGGGAAGACCGCCGGCGCGGCCGCGCTCATGGGCTCGACCTCGAAGTACGGCCTCGGGCCGTTCCCCGCCGGCACGACCCTCGTCCCGTACGCCGACTGCTACCGCTGTCCGGTCGGGCTCGAGGAGAAGAGCTGCGGCCTCGCGTGCATCGAGTTCGCGCGGAAGGCGATGAAGGCGCAGCCCTGCGGCCCGGTCGCGGCGGTCATCGCCGAGCCGATGCAGGGCACCGCCGGCAACGTCATCCCCCCCCAGGAGTTCATCTCCGCGATGGCGGACGCCGCCCACGACCTGGGCGCGCTGTTCATCGCGGACGAGATGATCACCGGCTTCGGCCGGACCGGGAAGCCGTGGGGCGTCGACCACTCCGGCGCCAAGCCGGACATCGTGACGCTCGGCAAGGGCTTCGGCTCCGGGTTCCCCATCGCCGGCGTGCTCACTTGCGACGCGATCTCGCAGGCGAAGCCCTGGTCGAACCCGTCCGGCGCGTCGTCGAGCTACGGCGGCAACGCCTTCGCGGCCGCGGCGGCGCGCGCCTCGGTGCGCACCATCCGCGACCAGAAGCTGTGGGAGAACGCCGAAAAGGTCGGCGGCGTCATGCTGGCGGAGCTCCGGCGCATGCAGGAGCGGTTCCCGTTCATCGGTCACGTCCGCGGCGCCGGGCTGTTCCTCGCCATCGAGCTCGTGAAGGACCGCAAGACGAAGGAGCCGGTCGACGGCGCGGTCATGAAGCACGTCTACCAGCGGTGCGTGCAGCGCGGGCTGCTGGCCATGACCTACACCCCCCACATCCGGCTCCAGCCGGCGCTCACCATCGACGAGGACACCGCGCTGGAAGGACTGTCCCTGCTCGGCGAGGCGTTCCAGGAGCTGGACGAGAGCGGCCGCTGGCGGTGACAGCAGCCGTTCAAGGCCTTGGCAGAACCTCAGCACCGCCGGCCCCGCCGACGGCTCTAAGCTTGGAGAGGAAGCGATGACGTCCATCCACGGCCCGCGCCTGCGCGGCGCGCTCATCGGCTATGGCTTCATCGGCGCGCAGGGGCACGTCCCGGCGTACCTGAAGCGGAGCGACGTCGAGATCGTCGCGGTGGCCGACGTGTGCGCGGCGCGCCGGGCGCTCGTCGCCGCCCAGCTGCCTGGCGCGCGCGTCTACGACTCGGCCGAGGCGCTCCTCGCCGCCGAGCAAGGGCGCATCGACTTCGTCGACGTGGCGACGCCGCCGAGCGAGCACGCCAGCATCGCGCTGCGCGCGCTCGAGCTCGGGCTCCACGTCCTCTGCGAGAAGCCGCTCACCACGCGCCTCGCCGACGCGGCGGCGATGCTCGAGAAGGCGCAGGAGGCGCGGCGGGTCGTCTTCCCTTGCCACAACTACAAGCACGCGCCGGTCGTGACCGCCATCCGCGACGTCATCCGGTCCGGCCGCATCGGCAAGGTGCGGGCGGTGTCGCTGCAGACGTTCCGCAACACCCACGCCAAGGGCGTGACGGAGTGGAACACGAACTGGCGCCGCGAGGTCCGCCACTCGGGGGGCGGCATCGCCATGGACCACGGCAGCCACACGTTCTACCTCACGTTCGATTGGATGGACGCCTGGCCGACGGCCGTCACGGCCAAGCTGACGAACCAGGAGCCGTCGAAGTGGGACACCGAGGACAACTTCTCGGCCGTGCTCACCTTCCCCACGGGTCTCGCCGACGTCCACCTCACCTGGACGGCCGGCGTGCGGAAGGTCATCTACAACGTGCAGGGCGAGAAGGGCGCCATCACGGTCGACGACGACGACATCCAGATCGCGGTCATGCGTCGCACCGACGGCCCGGACGTCGCGCAGGGCGCGGTGACCTGGGACGTGGAGCGCCGCGCCATCGCCTCCGACTGGATGGACGCGAGCCACACCCGCTGGTTCAACGCCATGTTCGACCAGTTCCTGGCGGCCATCGCGAGCGGAGATTTCGCGGGCAAGGAGGCGCAGGACGCCTACCGGTGCCTCGAGATCATCACGACGGCCTACCGCTCCTCGGCCGAGGGTTGCCGTGAGTTGCCGCTCGCCGGCGCGCCGCCCAGCTGGTCCGGGACGGGGCGGTGAACGATCGCGACACCCCCGCGGCGGGCGCCGCCGGGGGATTCCTCGCGAGCGGGGCGCCGGGCGAGCCGGGGCCCGTCTGTCGCGCGCTCGTCCCGTGGCTCATCCGCGAGCGGCGGGTGGTCCTGCTCGCCGCGCTGCTCGTCTTCGCCGTCGGCTCCTTCTTCTCGATCCGCCTGTACTCGAACCTGCGCTCCGGGTTCGAGGAGCTGCTCCCCGACGGCGCGCCCAGCGTCAAGGTCGCGCGCACGGTCGCGAAGAAGCTCCACAACGTGACCCACCTCTCGGTCGTGTTCGAGGGGAAGGACGGCGACGCGCTGGAGCGGCTCGCGGACGACCTCGCGAAGCGGCTACGCGCGCTCCCCCCCGACATCGTGGAGCGCGTCGAGTACCGCACGGACGAGCAGGAGGCCTTTTTCCACCGCTTCGGTGGGTTCTACCTCTCCACCGCCGACCTGGACGAGATCCAGCGCCGGCTCGACGCCCGCGTCGCATGGGAGAAGCAGCGGCAGAACCCGTTCCTCGGCCTGCTGGGGGAGGAGGAGCGCGACCTCGGCCCCGAGCCTTCGCTCGACTTCTCCGACATCGAGCGGAAGTACGGCGCGGTGTCGGGCGCGCTGGCGCAGTTCCGGAACGGCTACTTCCAGACCCCCGACGGCAAGCTGCTGGTGCTGCTGGTTCGCCCGCCCGAGTCCGCCACCGGCCTCGCCGCGAACCAGCGCGTGCTCGATGCCGTGAAGAAGGAGGTCGAGGCGCTCCAGCCGACGAAGTACGACCCCTCCGTGCGTGTCGGCTACGACGGCGAGGTGGGCACGCTCGTCGAGGAGCAGGCGGCGCTCGAGGCCGACCTGCTCTCCTCCACCGTCGTGGTGCTCGTGCTGGTGCTGGTGGTCCTCTACGGATACTTCCGGCGCTGGACGGCCATGCTCTCCATCCTGGGGGCCCTGGCGGTCGGCTGCGCGGTGACGTTCGGGCTCTCCTGGTTCCTCGTCGGCTACCTCAACGCCAACACCGCCTTCCTCGGCTCGATCGTGCTGGGGAACGGCATCAACGTCTCCATCATCGTCGTGGCCCGATTCATCGAGGAGCGGCGGCGGGGGCGGTCGCTCGAGGACGCGATGCAGGTCGCCTGGGCCGGGACGCTGGCGGCCACCTTCGTCGCCTCCTTCGGCGCGGGCCTCGCCTACCTGTCGCTGGCGGTGACCGACTTCCGCGGCTTCAGCCAGTTCGGGCTCATCGGCGGCCTCGGGATGGCGGTGTGCTGGGTCGCGGCCTACCTCGTCTTGCCGGCGCTCCTCGCCGCGCTCGACACCCGCAGCAAGCGTGCCCTGGGCGAGGGGCGGCGCTCGCTGGTGGGCGCGCTGGTGAGCCGGATCGACGCCCGCCACGGGCGGCTGGTGCGGGTGATCTCGCTGGTGCTGGCGGCGGTGGCGGTGGCGGGCGTCGTGAGCTACCGCGGCGATCTCATCGAGTACGATCTCGATCAGCTCCGGGCGGCCAAGAGCGCGCGCGAGGGCGCGCAGTACTGGGGTGGGAAGGTCGACCAGATCTTCAAGGCCTACCTCACCCCCATCATGATCCGGGCCGACAGCCCGGCCGATCTGAAGAAGGTGGTGGCGGAGCTCGATCGCGAGCGCGCCCGGCTCGGATCGGCCGACCCCATCCGCGAGGTGCGCACGCTCGAGACGGTGGTGCCGCCGGACCAGGCCGAGAAGCTGCCGCGGTTGCAGCGCCTGCGCGCGACCCTGACGGACTCACGGCTGGAGAAGCTCGACCCGGAGGCGCGGCGCAAGGCGCTCCTCTTCCGGCCTCCGCCGGACATGCGGCCGATCACCCTGGACGACCTGCCGCCCACCTTCCGCCTCCCGCTGATCGAGCGCGACGGCACGACGGGCCACATCGGCCTCGCGTTCCCGAAGCGCGTCGGCTTCATGAACGCTCGCGAGACGCAGGAGATCGTCGATCTCATCCGCGGCGCCATCGATCGCGCCGGCGGGCACGCGCAGGCGGTCGGCCAGCCGCTGCTCTTCGCCGACATCGCGCGCGCGATCGTGCACGACGGGCCCATCGCGACGGCGCTCGCGTTCTCGGCCGTGGTGCTGCTCGTCTTCGCGGCCATGCGCAGCTGGAGGCCCGCCCTGCTCGTGCTGGGGAGCCTCATGCTGGGCGTGCTGTGGCTCGTGGGGATGGCGGCGTGGGCCCGGGTGAGGCTCAACTTCCTCAACTTCGTCGTGCTCCCGATCACCTTCGGCATTGGCGTCGACTACGCCGTCAACATCGTGCAGCGCTGGCGCCTCGAGGGGCCCGAGTCGATCCACCGCGTGCTGCGCGAGACGGGCGGCGCGGTCGGGCTGTGCTCGCTGACCACCATCATCGGCTACGCATCGCTGCTCGTGGCCGACAACCGCGCCCTGCGCGGCTTCGGGCTGCTCGCCTCGGTGGGTGAGGTGGCCTGCGTCACCGCCGCCCTGCTGGCGCTGCCGGCGTGGCTGCTTCGTCCGCGGGAGGCGGTCGCTTCGCCGGCACCGGGCGAGGCTGCCAAGACTTGACGCGCCCGGCCAGGGCCGGTACCTAGCTCGTCAACCCGCCAAGGGAAACGAAGGCAAGATGGCCGACCTTTTCGAGAAGTGCGCGCAGTGGAAGCAGGTCCAGCTCATCAAGCTGGCCGGGCATTATCCGTACTTCCGCGTCATCGAGCAGCACCACGGCACCGAGGTGGTCATCGGGGGCAAGCGCCTCATCATGGCCTGCTCGAACAACTACCTCGGGCTGGCGCAGGACCCGCGGGTGCGCGAGGCGGCGGCGCAGGCCGCGCGGGAGTGGGGATCGTCGACGTGCGGCTCGCGGCTCGCCAACGGCACGCTGGCGCTCCACGACGAGCTCGACCACCGCCTGGCGAAGTTCCTCGGGAAGGAGGCCGCGGCCACCTTCTCCACTGGGTTCACGACGAACCTCGGCACCATCTCGGCCCTGGTCGAGCGCCACGACCTCGTCTACGCCGATCGGCAGGTGCACGGCTCCATCGTCGAGGGCATCCACGCCTGCTACGGCGAGGCGAAGCGCTTTCGCCACAACAACATGGAGGACCTCGAGCGGCACCTCAAGGCGGCTCCTCCCGACGCCGGCAAGCTCATCGTGGTGGACGGGGTCTACTCGGCCGAGGGCGACCTGGCCGACCTGCCGCGCATCGTGGAGCTCAAGAAGAAGCACGGCGCGCGGCTCATGGTCGACGAGGCGCACGGCCTCGGCGTCATGGGGCCCAACGGCCGCGGAACCGGCGAGCACTTCGGGGTCCACGACGACGTCGACCTCGTCATGAGCACCTTCTCGAAGTCGCTCGCCTCGATCGGCGGCGTCATCGCAGGCCGCGCCGACGTCATCAACTGGGTCAAGCACAAGGCCCGGTCGATGATCTTCCAGGCCTCGATGACGCCTCCGGCCGCGGCGGGCGCGCTCAAGGCGCTCGAGATCATCGAGCAGGAGCCGGAGCGCCGCGAGCGGCTGTGGGACATCTCGGAGCGCGTGCACCGCGAGCTGCGGCTCATGGGCTTCGACACGCGCCCCTCCGTCACGCCGGTGGTGCCCATCGCGGTGGGCGACCAGGCCCTCAACTTCATCTTCTGGCGCAAGCTCACCGACGCCGGCCTGTTCGTCTCGCCCTTCACCAAGCCGGCGGTCGAGCGCGACTGCGTGCGGGCCGTCTTCATGGCGACACACACCGACGAGCAGGTGGAACGCGCGCTCGAGCTGTTCCAGAAGTGCGGGCGCGAGGTGGGCATCATCCCTTACGAGCGTCCCCACACGCGGGTCGAGGTCAAGATGGCTCGCCCCGGCGCGAACGGCTTCACCTCCTCCTCCGACGACGCCGTCGCCACCGCCGCGCGCACCGAGCAGGCGGCGCCGCTCGAGCTCTCCGCGATCCTTCGCAACCGCGCGGATTCGCTGCGCCAGCGTCTCGACGACGCCGCGGAGCTCATCACCTGGCGCGCCCTCAACGCCGACGGCGACGACGTCCGCCGCCTGGCGCAGCTGCCGGAGCGCCTCTGGACGCAGCGCCACCGCATTCAGAACAAGCTCCTCTCGATGGGCATGAACTGGATGAGCCACCGCTCGCCGCGCCGGGGCGCCGACACCCCGGAAGAGCAAGACGCCACCGGCCACTGAGACAGGACAGAGCCATGACAAGCGCCGTGAAGCCGACCCTCGCCGCCACGCCCTCGGCCCGCGCCAGCGGGGCCGTCGAGGTGACTCGCGTCGTCGATGCGCTGGAGCGCGATCGCTTCATCAAGTTCCCGTGGAAGATCTACCGGCACGACCTGCACTGGGTGCCGCCGCTCCTCATGGAGCGGCACGAGTTCCTCGACCCGCGCAAGAACCCGTTCTTCCAGCACGCCGACGTCGCGCTGTTCCTGGCTCGCCGCGGCGGCGAGATCGTGGGGCGCATCGCCGCCGTCGAGGACCGCAACTTCAACGCCTTCCACAAGAGCAAGACCGCCTACTTCGGCATGTTCGAGTGCGTGAACGACCAGGGCGTGGCGGCCGCGCTCGTGGCCGCAGCGAAGGACTGGGCTCGCTGGCGCGGGCTCGACGCGATCCTCGGGCCGATGAACCTCTCCACGAACTACGAGATCGGCCTGCTCGTCGAGGGCTTCGACTCCGACCCGTACATCCAGATGACCTACAACCCCCGCTATTACGGGGAGCTGCTGGAGGCGTGCGGGCTCAAGAAGGCGAAGGATCTCTACGCCTGGGAGCGGAGCGCCAAGACACCGCCGCCGGAGCGCTTCTCGCGCATCGCCGACAAGATCCGGCAGCACGAGAACATCGTCGTGCGCAGCGTCAACATGCGCGACTTCTACGGAGAGCTGGAGCGGTTCAAGGAGATCTACAACGCGGCGTGGGATCAGAACTGGGGGTTCGTCCCCATGACCGACGCCGAGATCGACAAGATCGCGAAGGACCTCAAGCACCTCATCGTACCCGACCTCTGCATCTTCGCGGAGTGCGACGGGGAGCCCATCGCCGCCGCGCTCACCGTGCCGGACTTCAACCAGGCGCTGAGGAAGATCGACGGGCGGCTCACGCTCTACGGCCTCCCCATCGGCCTCGCGAAGCTGCTCTGGTACTCGAGGCGAATCGATCGCGTGCGGCTCATGGCGCTGGGGGTCAAGGCGGGGTGGCGGCGGCGCGGGATCGACGCGGTCCTGGTGGTCGAGACCATCCGGCGCGCCCACCAGCTCGGCTACGAGGGCGGCGAGATCTCCTGGACCCTCGAGGACAACGATCTCGTCAACCGCGCCATCGAGGCGTGCGGCTGCACCCGCACGAAGCTGTACCGGATGTACGAGGCGCCGACGGGGTAGCCGGTGCGCGTCCTCGTCACCGGCGCTAGCGGCTTCATCGGGGCCGCCTTGGTGGAACGGCTCGCCGGGCGCGGGGATCGGGTCCGGGCGCTCGTCCGGCCCACCTCGAGCACCGAGGCGCTCGCCCGGCTCGGCGTCGAGCTCGTCCGGGGGAACGTGGCCCAGCCGGAGACCCTGCGCGAGGCGGTCGACGGCTGCGAGGCCGTGATCCACCTGGCGGGCGCCGTCAAGGCGCTGCGCGACAGCGACCTGTTCCAGGCCAACGCAGAGGGGACCCGCTGCGTGGTGTCGGCCTGCGCGGCGGCGACGTCGCGGCCCCGCCTGGTCTACGTGTCCTCCCTGGCCGCGGCGGGACCGGCGCCCTTCGGCCGGTCGCGCACGGAGGACGATCCCCCGGCGCCGGTGAGCCGCTACGGCGAGAGCAAGCTGGCCGGGGAGCGAGCCGTCCGGCTCGCCGCGGGCACCGTGTCGGCGAGCATCGTGCGGCCGCCCGTCGTGTACGGCCCGGGGGACAAGGAGCTCATGCCGCAGCTCCTGCGGATGGCGCGCCTGGGGGTGGTGGTGCGCGCCGGTCTGCGCGAGAAGCGCTTCAGCGTCGTGCACGTCGCCGACCTGTGCCAGGGCATCCTGGACGTCCTCGCCCGCGGCCGCCCCGTCGGAGCGGCGGGCGGGGAGGGGACGTACTTCTTCGAGGACGGCGCGGACCGCTCGTGGGACGAGATCGCGCTCGCCGCCTGCGACGCGCTCGGCCGGCGGGCCCGCGTCGTCGTGCTGCCGGAGGCCGCGAGCGTCGCGGTCGCGGCGGCATCGGCCGCGCTGGCCGCGCTGACGCGGCGCCCGTCGATCCTCTCGCTCGACAAGGTCCGCGAGATGCGCGAGACGGCCTGGACCTGCAGCTCCGCGCGTGCGCGTCAGGAGCTGGGCTGGGTGCCGCGTCTCCCGCTCCGAGAAGGGATGGCCGACGCGGTGGCGTGGTTCCGGAAGCGCGGAATGGCGTGAAGCCTCAGCTCACTTGATGAGACCCGTAAACGGGCCCCGAGTCCGAGCCCGGACACTGCCGGGCGCGGGCTCGTTCACGGGCTCGGGGCTCGGTCCAAGTGGGCAGCGCGTTCAGGCCTGCGCGTCCGGCTTCGCCGGTACCGCCCGCATGAACTGACCGTACTCGAGGCGCTCCTCGAGGCGGCACGACCAGACGAGCTCGCCCTGGTGGACCGTCATGTCAGGGCAGCCGTCGCACATCGAGGCGCGCCCGTCGGGGAGCACGTCCACGGGCTGGATCACCATGACGGACTGCAGGTGAAGGGGCTTCACCGCCCCGAGCGGACGCCGGGCCACCTTGCTCGCCCAGCGCTTCGCCACGCCTCGCAGCCCCGGGTCGATCGCCCCGAGCGCGAGCAGGCGCTTGGCGCCGCGGTGCACCTCGGGGCCGACGTAACCGAGGTACCGCCCGTGCACGAGGTGGTTCAGCACCTGCGACAGCTCGGCGACCTTCGGGCCCACCGACCCCAGGATCTCCTCGCGGTCGGTCACGAGGAGCGTCATGAGCCACTTGAAGTCGTCGGGCTTCTCGGTGCCGTTCAGGTAGGCGGCGGGAGCGAAGTGCGGGAAGCGCGATCGGATCGCGGCCACGACCTCGCGCGCGCTGATGCTCGTCCGCTGCGGCCTGGCCACCTTCTCGCGGTACACGAGCGGCTTCGTGTCCACCTTCTCGCTGCCCACGTAGTAGTCGTAGGCGCCCTCCAACGTGGAGCGGAACGCGATGAAGACGAGCACGTGGACCTTGTCGGCGTGCTTCTGACCCCACGCGACGATCTCGGGCACCAGCGGGAGGGTGTGCTCGAAGACGGTCGCGTTGAAGGCGCAGGAGATCCCCCCGACGGCGGCCGTCATCTCGGCATACGAGAGGCGCAGCTCGTTGAGCTCGATCTCGCTCTTGCCCGTCCAGCCGGGGCGCTTCTGCGAGGTGTCGATGTGGTAGGTGACGCCCTTGAGGCCGGCCGACCGGAGCTCGCGCAGGAGCTCGGGGGTCATGGCGAGGCCGTTCGTGTTCACGATGGGCTTGAGCCCGCGGCGCGCGATCTCGGCCACGACCTCGACGATCCGAGGGTGGGTGAGCGGATCGCCGCCCGCGATCGAGACCGCGTCGGTCTGGCGGTACCGCTGGAAGACGTCGAGGTCGGCCTTGATCGCCTCGAGCGTCTTGTGGCTGTCCTTGACGTTCGCGGAGTAGCAGCCCTCGCAGTGGATGTTGCACTGCTTCGTGGGCTCGAGCCACGAGATGACGTTGTCCGGCAAGCTCCACGGAAGCCGGTAGAGCTTGCGATGATCGAGCGGATCGACCTCCGACATACACGCCCTCCAAGTGTGAGTACGCTGGAGGTTAACACGCACACGTCAGCCGTCCAGCCGAGCGGCCCTATCAGGAAGTCACTCAGCACCTTCCCCGTCGCGCTGCGGCCGGAGGGCGCTTCGGGCGCGCGCACGGGCGGGCACGCCAGTTGGGCATCCGCTATCTTGACGGGTGCGCGCGCCGAAGACTAACGTCCGCCCCTTCCGATGGCCCCTTCTGAGCCGCCCGCCGACGCTGCCGCCGCGGCGCGCGCCGCCTTCATCGCGCCCGAGACGCGCTGGCTCGAGCTCGCCGCGCCGCTCCCGCTCGAGCTGGGTGGTGCGCTGCGCGGCGTGCGCGTCGCCTACCGCAGCTGGGGCCGGCTCGCGTCCGGCGGCGACAACGCGGTCGTCGTCTGCCACGCGCTCACGGGCTCGGCCGACGCGGACCGCTGGTGGACGGGCATGTTCGGGCCGGGACGGGCCCTCGACCCCGAGCGGGACTTCGTCGTCTGCTCCAACATCCTGGGGAGCTGCTACGGGACGACCGGGCCCACCTCGATCGATCCCGCCACCGGCCGCCCCTGGCTGGGCGACTTCCCGACCATCACGATCCGCGACATGGTGCGCGCCCAGCGCGAGCTGCTCGCCGCGCTGGGCGTGAAGAAGGTGCGCCTCGTCGTGGGCGGGTCGCTGGGCGGGATGCAGGTGCTGGAATGGGCGCTCTCGTACCCGGAGCTGGTGGAGGCGATCGTCCCCATCGCCACCAGCGCGCGCCACTCGGCCTGGGCCATCGGCCTCTCCGAGGCGCAGCGGCAGGCCATCTACGCCGACCCGCGCTGGAAGGGCGGGCGCTACGACCCGGCCGATCCACCGGTGGGCGGCCTCGCCGCGGCGCGCATGATGGCGATGTGCACGTACCGTCACAAGGCCAGCTTCGACGAGCGCTTCGGGCGGCGGCTGCAGGCCGCCGACCTGTTCGCGATGGAGAGCTACCTGCGCTACCAGGGGCGGCAGCTCGTCGATCGCTTCGACGCGGCGAGCTACGTGGCGCTGACGCGCGCGATGGACACGCACGACGTGGCGCGCGGCCGGGGCGACTTCGACGAGGTGCTGCGCTCGGTGCGCTGCCCGGCGCTCGTCGTGTCGATCGACTCGGACGTGCTGTACCTGCCCGACGAGCAGCAGGAGATCGCGCACCGGATCCCCGGCGCCCGCCTGCTGCGGCTCGCCTCGAAGGACGGGCACGATGCCTTCCTCATCGACGTCGACTGGCTCTCCGACGAGGTGGCCGAGTTCCGGGGGCGGGCGCCGTCCCGGCGCGCCGTCATCCGCAGCCCCTCCCGCGCCCGCGTCGAGGCGGGGGAGCGGCCGGAGGTGTCGCTGCTCGTCCTCGGCAAGGGGAAGGTCGGCGGCGAGCTGCTCGACCAGATCGCCCGGCAGCTCCCCACGCTCGAGCGGGACTACGACGTGGCGCTGCGCGTGGTGGGGATCGCCGACCGGCGCCGGACCCTGCTCGACGACGGGGGCGTGGACCTGGCGCGCTGGCGCGAGCTCGTCGCCTCGGCGCCCGAGACCGGACCGCTCGGCCCCGACAGCGCGGGGCCGGTGCTCGACCGGCTCGCGCGGACGGCGCTCCCGGTGCTGGTGGACGTCACCGCCGCCGACGGCATGGAGCGCGTCTACGCCGAGGCCTTCCGGCGCGGCGTGCACGTCGTCGCCGCGAACAAGCGGCCGCTGGTGGTGCCCTGGCGCGACCGCGAGGCCGTCGCCGCGGAGCGGCGGCAGGCGCACCGCCACTACCGGTACGAGACGACGGTGGGGGCGAGCCTGCCCGTCATCGACACGCTGCGCGGGCTCGTGCGCGCCGGCGACCGGGTCCACCTCGTGGAGGGTTCGCTGTCGGGGACGATGGGCTTCGTCACCAGCGAGCTCATGAAGGGCTTCCCGCTCTCGCTCGTGGTGCGCTGGGCGCGCGAGCTCGGCTACACCGAGGAGGACCCGCGCGACGACCTGTCGGGCCTCGACGCCGCGCGGAAGGCGGTCATCCTCGCCCGCGAGCTCGGGTTGTCGGTCGAGGTCGAGGACGTGACCGTCGAGCCGCTCGTGCCGCGCGAGGCGCTGGGCGGCGGGTCGCTCCAGGAGATGTACGAGGCGCTGCGCCGGTACGACGACGCGTTCGCCCGGCGCTGCGCTTCCCTGCGGGAGCGGGGGCTGGCGCTCCGCTACGTGGCACGCATCGCCCGTGACGGCCGCCCAGCGCTTTCGGTCGGGCCCATGGAGGTGCCAGCCACGCACCGCGCCGCGGCGCTCCAGGGCGTGGAGGCCTACGTCGCCTTCACGACGGATCGCCACGACGCCCTGCCGCTGCTGGTCCAGGGCGCCGGCGTCGGCGGCGCGCTCACGGCCGGTGGACTCCTGTCCGAGATCTTCGAGGTCGCTGCCGGGCACGGGGCGCGCTGAGAGGGCTGGGGGACGCCCCCTCTCCCTGCCCGTTGATCACTCGCGGTGGACCGATGGACCCCGCTCCCTCGCCCCGCCGTCAGGTGGGGAGAGGGGCGGGTCGAGCCGGGCGGTTCAGGACCGCGCCGGAATCATCGCCTTCGCCATCTCGGCGTACAGCCGGTAGCGCTCCTGGACGTGCCGCTGCTGCTGCTCCATCAGCGCCGCGAAGCGCTCCGGGTTCGCCTGCTTGACCTGCCGGTAGCGGTTCTCGCCGTCGACGTAGGCGGAGAGGCCGATCTTGGGCGGCGCGGAGTCGAGCTTGAGCGGGCTCTCGCCGAGCGCGGCGCGCCGCGGGTCGTAGCGGAAGAGCGGCCAGTAAGCGGAGTCGACCGCCAGCGCCTGCTGGTCGAGCCCCTTCTCCATGTCGATGCCGTGCGCGATGCAGTGGGCGTACGCGATGATGATCGACGGGCCGGGGTAGCTCTCCGCCTCCTGGATGGCGCGCACGGTCTGGGCGTCCTTGGCGCCCAGGCAGACCTGCGCCACGTAGACGTTCTTGTAGGTCATGGCCAGCATGGCCAGGTCCTTCTTGAGCGTGGTCTTCCCCGCCATCGCGAACTTGGCCGTCGAGCCGGGCGGCGTCGCCTTCGACGCCTGGCCGCCGGTGTTCGAGTACACCTCGGTGTCGAGGACGAGGATGTTCACGTCCTTGTCCGAGGCGAGCACGTGGTCGAGCCCGCCGTAGCCGATGTCGTAGGCCCAGCCGTCGCCGCCGAAGATCCAGACGCTCTTCTTCACGAGGTAGTCGGCGAGCAGCTCGAGCCGGCGCGCCGCCGGGCGGGGGATGCCGGCCAGCTTGACGCGCAGGGCCTGCACGCGGTCGCGCTGGGCGGCGATGCCGGCCTCGGTGGACTGGTCCGCGTTCAGGATGGCGGCCTTGAGGTCGTCGCCGATGGCGCCGTTGAGGTCGCGCAGCAGCTCGCGCGCCTGTTCGGCGTGCTTGTCCACGGCGAGACGCATGCCGAAGCCGAACTCGGCGTTGTCCTCGAAGAGCGAGTTCGACCAGGCGGGTCCGCGCCCGTCGGCGTTGGTGCAGTACGGGGTGGTGGGCAGGTTGCCGCCGTAGATGGACGAGCAGCCGGTGGCGTTGGCGATGAGGGCGCGGTCGCCGTAGAGCTGGGTCACGAGCTTCACGTACGGCGTCTGCCCGCATCCCGAGCAGGCGCCGGAGAACTCGAACAACGGCTGGAGGAACTGGGTCCCCTTCACGTCGAGCTTCACCTGCGCGCGATCGGGCTCGGGGAGCCTCTCGAAGAACTGGAAGTTCTTCGCCTCGGCCGCGCGGAGCGGCGCCATGGGGGCGAGCGCGAGCGCCTTCCGCCGCTCCGCCTTCGACTCCGGGCACACCTCGACGCACAGGTTGCAGCCGGTGCAGTCCTCGGGCGAGATCTGCACCGTGAACTTGGCGCCCTTCACGGTGGGCGACTTGAAGTCCACCGCCTTGAAGCTCTCGGGCGCGGCGTCGAGCGCGCCCGCCGGGTAGTACTTGGTCCGGATGGCCGCATGCGGGCACATCAGCGCGCACTTGTTGCACTGGATGCAGAGGCCGCCCTCCCAGACCGGCACCTCGGCGGCGATGGCGCGCTTCTCCCAGCGCGTCGTGCCCGTGGGCCAGGTGCCGTCGACCGGGAAGGCGGAGACGGGCAGGAGGTCGCCCTTGCCGGCCAGCATGAGCGCGGTGACGCGCTTCACGAAGTCGGGCGCCGTCTCGGAGACGACCGGCGGGCGCGGCGCGCCGTCGATCGTGGCCGGGACCGTCACCTCCTCGAGGTGCGCCAGCGTGGCGTCGACCGCCTCGAAGTTCTTCCGCACCACCTCGGCGCCCTTGCGGCCGTAGGTCTTCTCGATCGCCTTCTTGATGCAGGCGATGGCCTGCTCGCGGGGGAGCACGCCCGAGATGGCGAAGAAGCAGGTCTGCATGATGGTGTTGATGCGCACCCCCATGCCGTTCTCCTTCGCCACCGCGAAGGCGTCGATGACGAAGAAGCGCAGCTTCTTCTCGACGATCTGCTCCTGGACCTCGCGCGGCAGCTTCGACCACACCTCGTCTTTGCCGTGGGGCGCGTTGAGGAGGAAAGTCGCGCCGGGCGCCGCCGACTCGAGCATCTCGTACTTCTCGAGGAAGCCGAACTGGTGACAGGCGACGAAGCTCGCCTGTGACACGAGGTAGGCGGAGCGGATGGGGCGCGGGCCGAAGCGCAGGTGCGACACCGTCACCGACCCCGACTTCTTCGAGTCGTAGACGAAGTACCCCTGGGCGTAGTTGGGCGTGTCCTCGCCGATGATCTTGATCGAGTTCTTGTTGGCGCCGACGGTGCCGTCCGCGCCGAGGCCCCAGAACAGCGCGCGCACCACGTCCTGCGCCTCCACCTCGAACGCCGGGTCGTGGCGGAGCGAGAGGTGGGTCACGTCGTCGTGGATGCCGACCGTGAAGTGGCGGCGCGGCGTGTCGCGGCCGAGCTCGTCGTAGACCGCCTTCACCATGGCGGGCGTGAACTCCTTGGAGGAGAGGCCGTAGCGCCCGCCGATCACGCGCAGGTCGCGGGGCGCCTGCGCCTCGCCCTCGCGCAGCGCGGCCACCACGTCCTGGTACAGGGGCTCGCCCACCGCGCCCGGCTCCTTGGTCCGATCGAGCACCGCCAGCGACCGGGTGCTGGCCGGGAGCGCGCGGAGGAAGTGCGACACGGAGAAGGGCCGGTACAGCCGCACCTTGAGCAGGCCCACCTTCTCGCCGCGGGCGACGAGGTGATCGACCGTCTCGTGCGCGACCTCGGCGCCCGAACCCATCATCACGATCACGCGCTCCGCCGCCGGGTGACCGACGTACTCGAACAGGTGGTAGGCGCGGCCGACGAGCGCGTGGAGCTCGTCCATCGCCGCCTGCACGACGTCGGGGACTAGGTCGTAGAAGCGGTTGCAGGCCTCGCGCGCCTGGAAGAAGACGTCGGGGTTCTGCGCCGTGCCGCGCAGGACCGGACGGTCGGGGGTGAGGGCGCGAGCGCGCTGCTCGGCGACGCGCTCGTCGGGGACGAGCTTGCGCAGATCGTCGTCCTCGAGCAGCTCGATCTTGGCCGCCTCGTGCGAGGTGCGGAACCCGTCGAAGAAGTGGAGGAACGGGACGCGGCAGCGCAGCGTCGCGGCGTGCGCCACCGCGGCGAGGTCGTGCGCCTCCTGCACCGAGTTCGAGGAAAGGAGGGCGAAGCCGGTCTGCCGCACCGCCATCACGTCGGAGTGGTCGCCGAAGATCGAGAGCGCGTGGGTGGCGAGCGTCCGCGCCGTCACGTGCATTGCGAACGGCGTGAGCTCGCCCGCGATCTTGTACATGTTGGGGACCATCAGCAGCAGCCCCTGCGACGCCGTGAACGTCGTCGTCAGCGCGCCTGCCTGGAGGGCGCCGTGGACCGCGCCCGCCGCGCCGCCCTCCGACTGCATCTCGGAGACCTGCGGCACCGTCCCCCACACGTTCTTCTTGCCCTTGGCCGACCACTCGTCGGACAGCTCGCCCATCGGCGAGGACGGAGTGATGGGGTAGATCGCGATGACCTCGGAGAGTCGGTGCGCGACCGACGCCGCCGCCTCGTTGCCGTCCATCGTCGCCATGCGCCTCTGGGACATGCTCGCTCCTTCTACTTCGTGCGTGGGTTGAGACGAGGGGAGCGGGGCGCGGCGGCGGAACCCTCGCCGCGCCCCGGAGTTGCCGCTGCTACGCCGCCTTCGGGAAGCCGGTCCGCTCGGCCGGCGCTCGCGCCTTCCCGAGCACCACCGCCAGCGTCACCACCAGCACCACCACCAGGGCCGTCACGCCGAGCGCCAGCAGGCCCTCGGAGAGCGACGGCGCGGCCGCCGCGGCCCCGCCCGCGCTTGCGCCGCGCGCGTACACCGGGACCATGAAGTGCAGCACGTTCGACTGCAGGTAGACCAGGACGGCGATGACCGAGGTGAGGATGATCGAGTGCTTGAGGGTGAACCGGAAGAGGTCTGGCTCCTTGCCCACCAGGCCTACCGCCGCCGTCGCGACCGCCAGCGACTGGGGCGAGATCATCTTGCCGCACACGCCGCCGGAGGTGTTGGCCGCCACGGTGATGACGGGATCGACGCCCAGCTTCGTCGCCGTGACCTCCTGCAGCTTGCCGAAGAGGGCGTTCGTCGAGGTGTCGGAGCCCGTCATGAGGACGCCCAGCCAGCCCAGGAACGGCGCGACGAGGGGGAAGGCCTGGCCGGTGGCGGCGAAGGCGTTCCCGAGCGCGTACGCCATGCCCGAGAAGTTCATGATGTAGGCGAAGCCGAGGATGAACGAGATGGTGGTGATGGGGAACTTGAGCGACTTCATCGTCTGCCCGAACACCTGCAGCGCGAGCTTCGGCGAGGCCCTCATCACCGGCAGGCACACGAGCGCGGTGAGCAGGATGGAGGTTCCGGCTGCCGAGAGGACGCTGAAGCTGAAGGCGGCCGCCATCGGCTTCCCGCCTCGGATGACCATCTGGTCGAGGCCGGGGATGGCCCACTTGAAGAGCGCGTAGTGGTCGAGCGCCGCCTTGACCGACTTGATGCCCCAGGCGCCGACGAAGATGGAGAGCAGGATGAACGGGGTCCAGGCGCGGAACACCTCGCCCCCGGTGTAGCGGAGCTTCTCCTTGCCCTGGCTGGCCGCCTCGCCCTTGAACCGCCAGCTCTGCTTGGGGTGCCACACGCGCAGGAAGAGCGTCAGCGAGACGATGGAGGCGATCGACGCGATGATGTCGGGGAGGAGGGGCCCGAGGAAGTTCGAGCTGGCCCACTGCGCCACCGCGAAGGAGCCGCCCGAGACGAGCGCCGCCGGCCACACCTCGAACCCACGCCGGAAGCCCGCCATGAGGATCACCAGGTAGAAGGGGATGGCGATCGAGACAAAGGGCAGGGTGCGGCCCACCATCTGCGAGATGGCCATGGTGTCGACGCCCGAGACCTGGCCCGCGACCACGATGGGGATGCCGATGGCGCCGAACGCCACCGGCGCCGTGTTGGCGATGAGGCAGATGCCGGCCGCGTAGAGCGGCTCGAACCCGAGCCCCACCAGCATCGCGCCCGAGATGGCGACCGGCGCGCCGAAGCCGGCGGCGCCCTCCAGGAAGGCGCCGAACGAGAACGCGATCAGGAGCGCCTGCAGCCGGCGATCGTCGGTGATCGACGCGAGCGAGTTCTTCAGGACCTCGAACTGGCCGGTCCTGACCGAGAGGTTGTAGAGGAAGACCGCCGTCACGACGATCCAGGCCACCGGCCACAGCCCGAAGAGCATCCCGTCGAAGGTGGCCAGGAGGGCGAGCTTGGCGGGCATGCCGAAGCCCGCGACCGCGACGCCCACGCCCAGCGCAGCGGCCAGGATGGCGGTCTTGTGCCCCTTCATGCGCCGGATGGCCAAGGCCCAGAAGAGGAAGAAGAGAGGTACCGCCGCCACGAGCGCGGAGAGCGCGACGTGGTGCAGCGGGTCGGTCACCATGTTCCAGCTCATGTGCGGTCTCCCGGTCGGAGGGGGTCCGCGCATGGTGACCCGGGTCCGCGCCAGGAGCCCCGACGAATGCGGCGATCGGGCGCAGGCGGCGCCAGGCGGTCGAATTCGGGAGGTGAGCGGTGGAGACACACGCGGCTACCGCCGCGGCGGCTCACCGCGTCATCACAGGCCGAGTGCGGCGCGCAGGCGCGTCAGGTGCCGCCGACTCACCGGCGCCGTCTTGCCCGACTTGGTCTTGATGACCGCGAGCGAGTTGTCGGCCAGGCTGATCTCGTCGATGCGGTCGACGTTCACGAGGTACTGCTTGTGGCAGCGGAGCAGGTGCGCCCGCGCCTCCAGCACCGCCAGCGTGAGCTCGGTGTAGAACTCGCCGCTGGCCGTCACGACGTACACGCCCGCCTCGGACGAGCGCACGAACTCCACGTCCGCGACGGATACCAGTTTGATGGCGCGCGCCGCCAGGCACGGGATGCGGGTGATCTCGAGCGCGGGCAGCGCCGGGGCCGCTCGCGGCGAGGGATCCTCCAGCTTCGCCACCGTCTTCGCGAGCCGCGCCCCGTCGACGGGCTTGAGCAGGTAGTCGATCGCGCTCTCCTCGAACGCCTTCACGGCGAACTCGTCGTGCGCGGTCACGAACACGATCTGCGGGTGCAGGTCCTCGTCGAGCATCCCGAGCAGCTCGAAGCCGGAGATCCCGGGCATCTCGACGTCGAGGAACAGCACGTCCGGCCGCTCGGCCCTGAGCGCCTGCAGCGCCTCCACGGCGTTCCCGCACCGGCCGACGATGGTGAACCGGCCGGTCTCGGTGAGGAGGTCGGCCAGCTCGTCTCGCGCGAGCGGCTCGTCGTCGACGATGAGGGCACGCAGCATGCGCGAGGCTCCGGGAACTCCCGCTCGGCACCGAACATACCACGGCGCTACACGCGGACGGCTGGCCGAGTGGCCAGGGGTCCGCCCGCCATCGTCGCCCGCCGCTCGCGGCGGCTATGGCCACGCCGTATTCACCGGTCGCGTCGCGCCGGCGTGCGCCTCCGGCGCGGAGCTCCGCGCCGACAACGTGCGCACGGCCGGCCCGCGCGCCTCACGGGTCACTTCGCGGGCTTGCGGAACTCGCCCTATCCGCGGAGCGACGCGTACGGTGGCGGGCTCGAGCAGTCCTCAGCCCGCGATCTCGGTGCTTGCTGGCGCGGGCCGGCGATCGCGGAACGCTCCGCGGCGCTCCGCAAACGCGCCTGCGGCGCACGCCGGAGCGTCGCGACCTGAGCATAGCGCGTGTGCGCGCGAGCTTGAGCCGCGCCGGTGACCGGCGCAGCGGATGCAGTGCGAAGGCCGCCTCCGCAGCGCCGCCTGTGGTTGCCTCGAGTGCCGCGCCGCGCCCCGTGAACCTCCTCGCCGGCGAAACTGTCTGAGCGAAGCGCCTAGGTTCGGCGCGCGCCTTGGAGGCGCGAGCGAGTTTTTCGCCGGCGATGATTGGGAACGACGGTCGCGCGGCGCGGCGGTGGGTCACGCGAGCGGCGCGAGGACCAGCGGCCGGAGCATCGCAGCGGCGGAGCCGGCCACCGGCGGGTCGTGCGGCGACTTGGGCGCGGCGCGAGGAGCCGGCGTTCAGTCCACGGACTCCGCGAGCAGCTCCGCCGTGTGCCGCACCTCGACCTGGGCGCCGGCCTTGTCGAGGCCGCCGCGGAGCTGCATGACGCAACCGGGGCAGTCGGTGGCGACGAGCGGGACGCCCGTCTGCGCGATGCTGTCGAGCTTGCGCCGCAGCATGGGCGCGGAGATCTCGGGGAGCTTCACCGAGTACGAGCCGCCCATGCCGCAGCAGACGTCGGACTCGAACATCTCCACCACCTCGAGCCCGTTCTTCCGCAGCAGCGCCCGCGGCGCCTGCTCGGCGCGCAGCGCGCGCTTGAGGTGGCAGGAGTCGTGGTAGGTGACGCGCCCGAGCTGCTTACCCTCCGGCAGCGTCAGGCGCCCGGCGTCGACGAGCTGCGTCACCAGGGTCGAGAAGTCGATCACCTTCGCCGCCACCCGATCCGCCTTCTCCACCCAGGCGGCATCGCCCAGGCTGCGGAGCGTCGCCCCGAAGTCGTGCTTGAGCGCGACGGTGCAGGTGGGGCAAGCCGAGACGATCCAGCGGACGTCCTCGGCGAGGAGCGCCTCGATGTTGTCCCGGGCGTTCTGGCCCGCCACCTCCCACGCGCCGCTGTAGCGCGCCGGCGCGCCGCAGCAGGTCTGCCCCTCGGGGAAGATCACCTCCACCCCGGCCTTGTTGAGGACCTTCACGACCGCCTCGCCCGTGGCCGGGTAGGCGAAGTCGATGAGGCAGCCGGCGTACAGCGCCGCGCGCTCCTCGGAGCGAGGCTGCGAGATCTGCCGCACGGTTTCGCGCAGCGGCTCCGGGGCGATGGCGGGCAGGCTGCGCGCCTCCGTGAGCCCGGAGAGGAAGAAGGGCAGGTGACGGATGAGCCCCTTCCGCGCGAACGGCTTCTGAGCCACGGAGGCGGCCCGCAGCATCCCGTGGAAGAGGCGCCGGTTGTTCACCACCGAGAAGATGGCCTTCTGGAGGGCCGGCTGGCCCTGCTCCTGGGCGACGCGGCGTCGTAGCTCGAGCACGAGGTCCGGGATGTCGACCATCCCCGGGCACACCTCCTTGCAATTCCCACACTGGATGCAGAGCCCCTGGATGTCCTTCGACTCCTGGAGCGCGTCGAACCAGGCCGTGAGGATCGCGCCGATGCCGCCGGTGTAGGTCTTCCCGAAGACGTGTCCGCCGACGAGCCGGTACACGGGGCAGACGTTCAGGCACGACGCGCACCGGATGCACTGCAGCGCCTGCTTGAACTTCGGGTCCGCCGCCATCTCGCTGCGGCGGTTGTCCATCAGGATGACGTGCAGCTCCTTGGGCGAGCCGTCGGTGTTCGGCACCGCCCCCGAGATGATCGAGACGTAGCTGGTGAGGAGCTGGCCGGTGGCGCTCTTCGGCAGCGCCGTGAGGATGGGGACGACGTCCTCGAACCGCTCGATCAGCTTCTCCAGGCCGACGATGGCGACGTGGATGCGGGGGAGGGTGGTGACGAGGCGGGCGTTCCCCTCGTTGGTGACGAGCACCAGGCTGCCGGTCTCGGCGACGGCGACGTTCGCGCCGGAGATGCCGATGTCGGCGGCGAGGAACCTCTCGCGCAACTGCTCGCGTGCGACCGCGACCAGGCGCGGGATGTCCGCGGCGAGCCGCTCGTCGACCTCCTTGCTGAACAGGTCCGCCACCTGCTCCTTCGTCATGTGGATGGCGGGCATCACCATGTGCGACGGGCGCTGGCCTGCGAGCTGGATGATCCACTCGCCGAGGTCGGTCTCCTTCACCGACAGCCCGGCCGCCTCGAGGTGGGCGTTGAGGTGGATCTCCTCCGAGGCCATCGACTTGGACTTGACGACGTTCCTCGCGCCGCGCGCCTTCGCCAGCGCAAGCACGTAGTCCTTCACCGCCTGCGGGCCGTTGGCGCGGAACACCTTTGCGCCGCGCGCCTCCGCCTCGGCCGTGAAGCGCGCTGCCAGCGCGTCGAGCTTGCCGGCCGCGTCACCCTTCACGTGGGCGATGCGGCTCCGCAGCGCCTCGAAGTCGTAGCCCTCGTAGGCGCGGGCGCGGCTGCCCCGGTAGGCCTCGGAGAAGCGCCCCAGCGCGCCACCCAGGTTGGAGTTGGCGAGGGCAGCGGCGATTGACTCCCGGAATGCCTTGTCCATCAGCTCCTCCCCGCGAGGTCGTCCGCGAAGACGATCACCAGCCGCTTCGGCCCGTGGACGCCGATGGTGAGCACGCGCTCGATGTCGGCCGTGCGGCTCGGCCCGGTGATGAGCGCGAGGTAGCGCGTCTGAGCCGGGGAGAGGCGGGCGAAGAGCGCGGCCAGGTCCGGCACCAGCCGGCTCGTCGGGAGCAGAGCGACGTGGAGCGGCGGGAGCATCGAGACGAGCCGCCCCTCGACGCCGTCGGCGGCCTGCGCCAGCGTGCCGGTGTTGGCCACCGCGAAGTCGAGCTCGCTCACGCCCACCCGGGCGGTGGCGGCGAGCTCCCGCGTCACGTCGAACCGGAGCCCGGGGACGTCGCGGGCGAGGGCGGCGCGGTCGGCGCCAGCGAGGAAGGGGCCTTCGGCCCAGAGCGCGTGCCGGCCGGGCTCGGCCGAGACGCCCTCGGCGCGCAGCAGGTCGAGCACGAATCGCAGTGCCTGCAGGCCGCTGGGGAAGCGGTGCACCTCTGCGCTGACCGCCTCGGCCCGCGCCCGGAACGCGTCGTACATGGAGCCCTCCTCGGAGCGATTGGACCACGCCGGCAGCTCCCCACGCGAGCGCGATAAGGTCACCGGCGCCCAGGCCGGGCCGACCGGCGGCGGCGGGGGCACGAGCGGCGCGGGCCGCGCCGGCATGGCGGGGCGCGGCTTGCGCCACGCCCGCTGCCGCGCGAAGCTCGCGACGGAGAGTCTGCGTGCGCGTCCTCATCTCGCTCATCGAGGCGATGTCGGTGTTCCTGGTCGCCTCGTACGTCTTCTGTGCATCCGTGCCGGGACTGCCGCTCCGGCGCGAGAAGCGCGCCGGCAGCGTGCGGACCCGGATCAGCCTCTACCTGTTCTTCACGGCCGTGTCGGTGATGGGCACCTACCTCGGCATCCGCGTGCACGACGGGGAGGCCATCGCCAACACGCGCGCGGTCGGCTCGATCCTGGCGGGGATGCTGGGGGGGCCCTGGCTCGGGCTCGCGGTGGGGGCTACCGCCGGCCTGCTGCGCCTCCCGCTCGGCGGCTCGGCGGCGCTGGCGGGCTGCATCGCCACCAGCATCGAGGGCCTGATGGGAGGTGCGCTGCACATCGCGCTGCGCCGCCGCCCGGACCGCCTCATGAGCTGGCGCACCGCGGCGGCCGTGACGATCGTCGGCGAGGTCCTCCACCAGTGCATCGTGCTGCTGCTCGTGCGCCCGCTGCCGGTCGGTATCGAGATCGTGAAGGTCATCGGCTTCCCGATGGTGGTCGCGAACTCGGTCGGGACGGCGCTCTTCATGATGGTCTTCCAGGGCCGGCAGATCGCGGTCGACCGCATCGCCGCCGCGTCGTCGGCGATGGCTCTCCGCATCGCGGAGCGC
Source organism: Anaeromyxobacteraceae bacterium (assembly GCA_035538735.1). Taxonomy (GTDB): domain Bacteria; phylum Myxococcota; class Myxococcia; order Myxococcales; family Anaeromyxobacteraceae; genus Anaeromyxobacter_A. The sequence continues at coordinate 24,013 of DATLJU010000191.1, forward strand.
ACCACCGGGCTGCTAGCCCGCGGGTACGGCGCGGAGGTGGCCGGAGAGCTCGCCGCCATCATCCGCCAGGAGACCGGGGTCGGCGCGGTCGGCATCACCGACGCCGAGAAGATCCTGGCCTGGGACGGCCTCGGGATCGACCATCACGTCCCCGGCCGCCCCATCTTCTCGCCCTGGACCCGCCGCGCGCTCGCCACGCGATCGGTGGCGATCGCCGACGGCGTGCACGAGCACTGGGTCTGTCCCGTCTCGTCGACCTGCCCCCTCTACGCCGTTGTCGTGGTGCCGCTCCACCTCGACGATCACGTGATCGGCACGATCCAACTCTACGAGCCGCGGCGGCGCCGCTTCGGCACGACCAACCGGCGGCTGGGGGAGGGCATCGCGGCGCTCCTCTCCAGCCAGCTCGTGCTGGCCCGATACCAAGAGCAGAAGAACCTGCTGGTGGTCTCCGAGCTGAAGCTGCTCCAGGCGCAGATCGACCCGCACTTCCTGTTCAACGCGCTCAACACCATCGTCGCCATCACCCGCAAGGACCCGGCCCGCGCCCGCGAGCTGCTCGTCCACCTCTCCAACTTCTTCCGCAAGAACCTCAAGCGCTCGAGCGACACTGCCACGCTGGCGGAGGAGCTCGACCACGTCAGGTCCTACCTCGAGATCGAGAAGGCGCGCTTCTCCGACCGCCTCACGGTCGAGACGGACGTCGACCCCGAGCTGCTCACGGTGCGCGTCCCCGCCTTCACGCTGCAGCCGCTGGTCGAGAACGCCTTCAAGCACGGCCTCTCGAGGACCCCCAACCCGGGGCGCGCGCGCGTCCACGCCTACCGCCGCGATGGCGCCGTCCTCATCGACATCGAGGACAACGCCGGCGCCTGGGTGGAGCCTGATTTCCGCGAGAACGGGCTCGGGATGCGCATCGTCGACAAGCGCATCAAGAACCTGCACGGCGACGGCTATGGCATCTCGGTCACCTGCGTCCCGCAGGAGCTGACGCGGGTCACCGTGCGGCTCCCCGCGGGCGGATAGCCGCCGGTCAGCACGGGCGTCCGGCCGGTCGACGGGCCGCGGCGACCGCTCTCCCATCTCACCACTGCTTCCGCGCTGGCACGTGCTCCACTACGGGTCGCGCCGAGGTGCACCTGCCTCGCCGCCCTCGGAAGCAGGCCACATGCCCAGCCGACGCGACCTCGCGGCCCTGCCGCCGCCGTACCGACGCTTCCACGACGCGCTCGCCGGCGCGGTCCCCCCCGAACGGCTCGTCTGCGATCCGCTGCGGACGCTGGCCTACGGTGGAGACGCGAGCTTCTACCGGCTCGTGCCGCGCGTGGTGGTCCAGGTGCGCTCCGCGGACGAGGTCGCGGCCGTGCTCGCCGCCGCCAGCCACGAGGGCCTCGGCTGCACCTTCCGGGCAGCCGGGACGAGCCTGTCGGGCCAGGCGGCCACGGACGCGGTGCTGGTGCAGGTCGCGGGCGGGTTCCGCAAGGCCGAGGTGCGCGACGGTGGGCAGCGCATCACCCTCGAGCCGGGCGTCATCGCGGCGGAGGCGAACGCGCTCCTGGCCCGCTTCGGCCGGAAGATCGGCCCGGACCCGGCGTCGATCGGCGCGGCGATGGTCGGCGGCATCGCCGCCAACAACGCCTCGGGCATGTGCTGCGGGACGTCGCAGAACAGCTACCAAACCGTGGAGAGCCTGAAGCTCGTGCTCGCCGACGGCGCGCGGCTCGACACGGCCGACGACGCCTCGCGCGCCGCGTTCGCCGCCTTGCACCGGCCGCTCCTCGATGGCCTTGCGGCGCTGCGCGCCGAGGTCCTCGCCGACGCGCCGCTCGCCGCGCGAATTCGCGAGAAGTACCGGATCAAGAACACCACCGGCTACGGCCTCAACGCGCTGGTCGACTTCGAGGACCCCTTCGACATCCTGACCCACCTCCTCATCGGCTCGGAGGGGACCCTCGGCTTCATCGCGGAGATCACCTACCGGACCGTGGAGGAGCAGCCCCACAAGGCGAGCGCGCTCGCCTTCTACCCCGACATCGAGCACGCCGGCCGCGCCACCCAGGCGCTGAAGCGGGGCGCCGTCTCGGCGGTCGAGCTGCTCGATCGCCCGTCGCTCCGCGCGGTCGAGGGGCGCAAGGGGCTCCCGCCGTCGCTGCGCGAGCTGCCCGCCGAGGCGTGCGCCCTGCTCATCGAGGTGCGGGCCCCCGACGCCGTGGAGCTGGCGCGCCGGTGCGAGGAGGCCCAGTCCCTGGCGGGCACGGTGGCGGCGCTCGCGCCGATCCGGTTCACGTCCGTGCCGGCCGAGTACGAGGTCCTCTGGGACGTGCGCAAGGGACTCCTGCCGGCGGTGGCGGCGGCGCGGCGGGTGGGCACCACCGTCATCATCGAGGACGTCGCGTTCCCGATGCATCACCTCGCGGCGGGGGTGGTGGACCTGCAGCGGCTCTTCCTCGAGTACGGCTACACCGAGGGTGTCATCTTCGGGCACGCGCGCGACGGGAACGTCCACTTCGTCTTCACTCAGGACTTCAACGATCCGCGCGAGGTGGAGCGGTACGAGCGGTTCATCGAGGCGGTGTGCGACATGGTCGTGCGCAAGTACGACGGGTCGCTCAAGGCCGAGCATGGCACGGGCCGCGCCATGGCGCCCTTCGTCGAGCGCGAGTGGGGCAAGAAGGCCTACCAGCTCATGAAGCGCGTGAAAGCGCTCTTCGATCCGCTGGGCATCCTCAACCCGGGCGTCCTCCTCAACGGCGACCCCGCCGTCCACGTCAAGAACCTGAAGCCGTTGCCGCCGGCGCACGAGCTGGTGGACCGCTGCATGGAGTGCGGCTTCTGCGAGCCGAGGTGCGCCTCGCGCGCGCTGACGCTCTCGCCGCGGCAGCGCATCGCCGTGCAGCGCGAGGTGGCGCGGCTGCGCGCGACCGGCGAGGACGACGCGCGGCTCTCGCGGCTGGAGGATGACTACCAGTACCAGGGGCTCGACACCTGCGCCGCAGACGGGCTGTGCGCCACGGCCTGCCCGGTCGGCATTGACACCGGCAAGCTCACCAAGGCGCTGCGGGCGGCGCAGCGCGGTCCGCTCGCGCAGGGCGTGGCGGGTGCGGTGGCGGCCCATTACGGCGGGGCGCTCGGCGTGGCCAGGGGGGTCTTCGGAGCGTCCGACGTCGCGCGCGCCGTGCTTGGCGCGGGCACCGTCGCGAGCCTCTCGGGCGGCCTGCACCGGCTCTCCGGCGGGCGCATCCCGGTCTGGAACGAGCACGTGCCGAAGCCGGCTCGCGTCGGGCAGCTCGCCGACGTGGTGAAGGGTCGCGATCGCAAGGTCGTCTACTTCCCGTCCTGCATCACGCGGCTGTGGGGACCGGCGCGCGGCGCCGACGACGACCGGGCCGTCACCGCCGCCATGCTCTCCGTCCTCGACAAGGCTGGGTACGACGTCCTCTTTCCGCGCGACGTGGGCGCGCTCTGCTGCGGCCTCACCTTCGAGTCGAAGGGCTTCGTCGAGCTGGCCGATCAGAAATGCCGCGAGCTGGAGCGCGAGCTGCTCGAGCGAACCGAGGGTGGAGCCCTCCCGCTCCTGTGCGACACGAGCCCGTGCGTCCAGCGGATGCGCGCCCACTTCGATCCGAAGCTGCGCGTCCACGAGCCGGCCGAGTTCATCCACGCCTACCTCATGGACCGGCTGCGCTTCGAGAAGCGGGCGCGGCAGGTGGCGGTGCACGTCACCTGCAGCAGTCAGAAGCTAGGGCTCGGCAAGCACCTCGCCGCCGTCGCCGGTGCTTGCGCCGAGACGGTGGTCGTCCCGCCCTCCGGCTGCTGCGCCTTCGCGGGCGACCGCGGCCTGTCCGTCCCCGAGCTGAACGCCGCCGCGCTCTCAAGCCTGCGCGCCGCGGTCGCAGGCTGCGAGGCCGGGTACTCCAACAGCCGCGGCTGCGAGATCGGCCTCACGCAGCACGGCGGCATTCCCTACCAGTCGATCGTCTACCTCGTGGACCGCTGCACGGTCCCCGCCCCGGAGGTCGTTCGGTGAAGATCCTCGTCCTCAACTGCGGCAGCTCCTCCGTCAAGTTCGCCGTCATCGACGCGCACTCCGGCGAGGAGCACGTCACCGGCCTCGCGCAGCGGCTCGGGACGGAGAAGGCCTCGCTGGACTGGAAGGTGGCCGGCCAGAAGGAGTCGCAGTCGATCGCCGGCGCCGACCACGACCGCGCCCTGCGGACGGCGGTCGACCTCCTGGGGCGGCTCGGGTTGGCGGGTGGCCTCGCGGCGGTCGGCCACCGCATCGTCCACGGCGGCGCGCGCTTCTCGGGGTCGATGATCATCGACGCGGAGGTCATCTCGAAGGTCGAGCAGTGCATCCCGCTCGGTCCGCTCCACAACCCGCCCAACCTCCTCGGCATCCGGGTCGCGCAGGAGCTCTTCCCGGCCCTGCCGCAGATCGCCGTCTTCGACACGGCGTTCCACCAGAGCATGCCGCCGCGCGCCTACCTCTACCCGGTGCCGTACGCCTGGTACGAGCAACACGAGGTGCGCCGCTACGGGTTCCACGGCACGAGCCACCGCTTCGTCTCGCAGCAGGCGGTGAAGCAGCTCGGGCTCGCCCCCGGTGACCACGCCCTCGTCACCGCGCACCTCGGCAACGGCTGCTCGCTCGCGGCCGTCCGCGACGGCGCCAGCGTCGACACCACCATGGGCCTCACCCCGCTCGAGGGCGTGGTGATGGGGACGCGCTCGGGCTCGATCGACCCGGCCGTCGTCGGCCACATGGCGAAGGCGCTCGGCCAGCCCGCCGAGCGCGTGCTGGACGCGCTCAACAAGGAGTCCGGCCTGCTCGGCCTCTCCGGGCTGTCCAACGACATGCGGACGCTGCAGGAGGCGGCGGACGCGGGCCACGATCGCGCCCTCCTCGCCATCGAGATCTTCTGCTACGCGCTGGCGAAGGCGGTGGCGAGCCTGGTCGTGCCGCTGGGCCGCGTCGACGCGCTCGTCTTCACGGGCGGCATCGGCGAGAACTCGGCCGCCATCCGCGCGCGCGTGCTGAAGCAGCTCGGCTTCCTCGGGCTCACCGTCGACCCGGTCGCCAACATGAGCCACGGGCGAGCGCAGCGCGGGCGCATCACCCGCGAGGAGCGCCCGCTGGCCGCGGTCGTGCCGACCAACGAGGAGCTCATGATCGCCATCGACGCCGCCGAGCTCGTCCGCGGCCCGGCGCGGGCCGCCGCCTGACCCCGTCCCTCGCCTCGACCCAGAGGAGATCCCCGTGCCCCGTACCCTGCTCGTTGCCCCCGCCGGCCGCCAGGTCGGACTCACGACCGCCTGCCTCGGCCTCGTCCGGGCCCTGGATCGCCAGGGCCTGCGCGTCGCCTTCGCGAAGCCGCTGGCCGGCCGCGGCGAGGATCGCTCCGTCCCGCTGGCGCGCCTCGGGGCGCACCTGGCGCCGCCCGAGCCCGTCGACCGCGCCGAGGCCGAGGCGCTCCTCGCCGCCGGCGACGAGCAGACGCTGCTCGAGCGCGTGGTCGCGCTGAGCCAGCGGGCCGGCGCAGGCGCGGACGTGCTGGTGGTGGAGGGCATGGCGCCGGAGCCGGGGATAATCTGGTCGTCGCGCGTCAACGTCCTCATGGCGAAGGCGCTCGACGCCGAGCTGGTGCTGGTGGCGGCGCCCGGAGGCGAGTCCGCCCGGGAGCTCGCCCACGCCGTCGCCATCGCCGCCCGCGGCTTCGGCACGTCCGCCGAGGGACGCCCGGTGGCGTGCCTGCTGAACCGCGTCGGCGATCCGGCGGCTGGGGGCTTCGACGAGGCGGCGCGGGCCGTCCACCGCGCCGCGCTGGAGGCCGAGGGGCTGCGCCCGCTCGCCACGATCCCGACGCTCCCGGAGCTGGCGGCTCCGCGGGTCGTCGACCTGGTGACCGCGATCGGGGCGCAGGTGCTGCGCCCGGGCGAGCTCGCCCGTCGCCGCATCCGCGCCGTCCGGCTCTGCGCCATGACCATCCCGAACGCCATCAGGGCGCTCCAGCCGGGGACGCTCGTCATCACGCCGGGCGACCGCAGCGACGTGCTCCTCGCGGCGGCGCTGGCGGTGCAGGGCGGCGTCCCGCTCGCGGGCGTGCTGCTCACCGGCGGCGTGACGCCCGACGAGAAGGTGCTCGCGCTGTGCGAGGACGCCTTCGCCGCGGGCCTGCCACTCCTCGCGCACGACGCGGACAGCTTCGCCGCGGCCCGCGCGGTGGCGGAGATGAACCGGGAGATCCCGGTCGACGACGCCGAGCGCATCGAGCTCGCCATGAACGCGGTGGCCGACCGCGTGGACCGCGGCTGGCTGCAGGGGCTGTCCGGTCCCGCGCGCGCGCCGCGGCTCTCGCCCCCCGCCTTCCGCCACCGCCTGGTCGAGGCCGCTCGTGCCGCGCAGAAGCGCATCGTCCTGCCGGAGGGGACCGAGCCGCGCACGGTGGCGGCGGCGGCCATCGTGGCGGCGCGCGGCATCGCCCGGTGCGTGCTCCTGGGCCCGCCGGAGCAGGTGCGCGAGGTGGCGCGCAAGCAGGGCGTCGTGCTGCCGCCCAGCGTCGAGATCGTGGACGCGGCGTCCGTCGCGCCCCGGTACGTCGACGCGCTCGTCGATCGGCGCAAGGCGAAGGGCATGACGCCCGAGCTGGCGCGCAGCGAGCTCGCCGACGAGATCATGGTGGGCACCATGATGATGGCGCTCGACGAGGCCGACGGCCTCGTCTCCGGCGCCGTCCACACCACGGCGCACACCATCCGGCCGGCGCTCCAGATCGTCAAGACGGTCCCCGGGTGCAACCTCGTCTCGAGCGTCTTCTTCATGTGCCTGCCGGACCAGGTGCTCGTCTTCGGCGACTGCGCCGTGAACCCGAACCCGACCGCCGAGCAGCTGGCCGACATCGCCATCCAGAGCGCCGACTCCGCGCTCGCCTTCGGCATCCCGCCGCGGGTCGCGATGCTCTCCTACTCGACCGGCACGAGCGGCGCGGGCCAGGAAGTCGAGAAGGTGAAGCGGGCCACCGAGCTCGCGCGGAGCCTCCGTCCGGAGCTCGCCATCGACGGCCCGCTCCAGTACGACGCGGCCGTGATGCCCGACGTCGCGCGCGCCAAGGCGCCGCGCTCCCCGGTGGCGGGACAGGCGACGGTCTTCATCTTCCCCGACCTCAACACCGGGAACGTGACCTACAAGGCGGTGCAGCGCAGTGCCGGCGTCGTCAGCATGGGGCCGCTGCTGCAGGGCCTCGCCAAGCCCGTCAACGACCTCTCGCGCGGGTGCCTGGTGGAGGACATCGTCTTCACCATCACGCTCACGGCGATCCAGGCCGAGCAGGTCGCCGCTCGCCGGCGGACTTCGGCCGCGGCGTGAGGTACATCGGGTCGTAGGGCGGAGGGCTTGTCCCCCGCCGCCGCGGTTACGCCGCGACTAGCCCTCGACCCCGTACTTCTTGAGCTTGCCCTGCAGCGTGCTCGGCTTCAGCCCGAGCAGCGCCGCCGCGCCCTGCGGCCCGTAGATGCGGCCGTCGGTCGTCGCGAGGGCGCGTCCGAGCAGGTCGCGCATCTCGTCGTCGAACCGGCGCGGCGGCGCAGGCAGCGCGGGGTCCGCCGGGGCCACGGCGGCGCCAGCCGGGGAGGGGGAGGGCAGGTCCGGCAGGCGCAGCTCCGGCCCGGGCGACAGGATGAGCGCGCGCTGGATGAAGTTCTCGAGCTCGCGCACGTTCCCGGGCCACGGGTAGGCCGCGAGCGCGGCCCACGCCGCCTCCGGCACCAGCGGCGCCTTGCGGTGCATGAGCGCCGCCTCGCGGGTGAGGAAGTAGTTCGCGAGCGCGCGGATCTCGTCCGGCCGGTCGCGCAGCGGCGGCAGCTGCAGCGGGAAGACGGAGAGCCGGTAATAGAGGTCCTGGCGGAAGGTGCCGTCCGCCACCATCGCCTCGAGGTCGCGGTTCGTGGCCGTGACCACGCGCACGTCGACCCGCAGGCTCTCCGTCCCGCCGACGCGCTGGATCTCGCGCTCCTGGAGCACCCGGAGCAGCCGGACCTGGACCGAGGGCGGCGCGTCGCCCACCTCGTCGAGGAAGATGGTTCCCCCCTCCGCCTGCTCGAACTTGCCCGGGCGGCGGCGCGCCGCGCCGGTGAAGGCGCCCTTCTCGTGCCCGAAGAGCTCGCTCTCGATGAGTGTGTCCGGCAGCGCGCCCAGGTTCACCGTCACGAACGGTGCGTTGAACCGGGGCGAGAGGTCGTGGACCATCCGCGCCAGCCCTTCCTTGCCGGTGCCGGTCTCGCCGCGGACGAGGACGGTGGTCTGCGAGGGCGCGACGAGGCGCACGCGCTCCAGCACCGCGTGCATGGACGGGCTCTCGGCCACGTAGCGCGCGTCGCGCTTGATCTGCCGGATCTCCTCCTTGAGGAGCCGGTTCTCGCGGTCGAGGAGCCGGTTCAGCCGTTGCACCTCGTCCACCATGAGGCTGTTGTGGAGCGCGATCGCGACGAGGTGGGCCACCTGCTTCGCCACCTGGAAGCAGCAGTCGAGGAGCCCCTCCTGCGGGGGGTGGGCGATGTTGAGGACGCCCAGCACCTGCTCCTCGAAGAGGAGCGGGAAGGACACCAGCGAGCCGTAGCCGAGCTCCGCCAGCCAGCGCTCCTCGCGGTAGCGGGGCTGGGCGGCGTCGATGGGATCCACCACCACCGGCTGCCGTGCCGCGAGCGCCGCGCCGGCGACGGAGCCGGGCAGCTCGAACCACTCGCCCAGCCGTGAGCCAGGGTGCCGCGGGTCGGAGACGAGCGCGACCTGGGCCCGCCCGGGTGCGTCGGGGAAGACGCGGTGGATGGCGACGCGCGTAGCGCCGAAGCGGCTGTTGAGGAGGCGGCCGGTGCGCTCCAGCACGGCCTGCAGATCGACGGTGGAGAGGACGGCCTCGATCGCCTCCTCGACGATCTTCTCGTGGACGTCGTGCTGGGGGAGCACCGGTAGCGCGGGCATGGTGCTTCTTAACGCGTGGGGAGCGTGATTCACCCAAATTTCGGTGCTACCCGCATTTAGGTGGGGACCACCGAAATGCCGGTGCGACGTCTCACGCGTCCGGGGCGAAGGCTCCTGCAAGTCCGCGCGATCACAGTGCATGCCGTCCCATGAAGGCCCTGGCATGACGCTCGCTTTTCGAGCCTCACAACAACGCTGCGGGGCCGGCCCTTTCGGGGCCCGGAGGACGAGAAGAGATGGATGCCATCGAGACCCTGATGACCGAGCACCGGCTGATCGAGCGCACGATCGAGGCCCTGATCGGGTTTTCCGGCGAGGTCCGTCGCAAGGACGTCGACGACAAGCCCGAGCTCTCGCGCTTCGTCACGCTCATCCGCGAGTTCGCCGACACGTACCACCACGGGAAGGAGGAGAACATCCTCTTCGCCGCCATGGTCGAGGCGGGGTTCCCGCGAGAGGGCGGCCCCGTCGCGGTGATGCTGATGGAGCACGACCAGGGCCGTGCGTACATCCGAGCGCTCGGTGAGCTGGCGGCCCAGCAGGCGCCGTGGAGCGTCGAGGATCGGCAGCGCCTGGGTGACGCGGCGCACGGCTACGCGGACCTGCTCCGCGCTCACATCCACAAGGAGGACGCGATCCTCTATCCGATGGCGGAGCAGCGGCTGCCGCCGGAGCTGCTCGAGCGGGTGGAGGCGGACTGCGCGACCTACGACGCCAACGGAGCGCGCTCGGGGAACCACGAGAGGCTGCAGGCCCTCGCCGATGAGCTGATCGCCCGCCACGCGCCGCTCGGCCGGAGCGACACCGCGTGTGCGCCTTCGCCGCGTCCCCATCACGGCGGCTGTTTCTGAGGCCTCGAATGACTCTGAGTCGACACAGCCTCCATCTCCTCGCGGGCGCTTGTGCACTCAGCGCGAAGCGGCTGTAGTCGGACACCATGCCGCTCAAGGTCCGGCTGCCCGATGTCGCGGACTGGAAGGCGCAGGTGAAGTGTCAGGTCGGCTGTCCGGTGACGACGGACGCCGGTCGCTACGTACAGCTCATCGCGGAGGGACGCGACGAGGAGGCCTACCTCGTCGCGCGCGCGCCGAACCCCTTCGCCTCGGTGTGCGGCCGTGTCTGCGCGGCGCCGTGCGAGGACGCCTGCCGGCGCGGCTCGATCGACGCGCCCGTTGCGATCCGCGCCCTCAAGCGGACCGTCACCGAGAAGTTCGGGGTGGAGTCGATGCACCCTGCCACCCAGGACCGCCTGCTCGAGGCCGGCTTCGGCGAGGGCAACCGCTATACCGATCACCTGCCGGTCATGCCCTTCGGGCGGACCGGCGCCGCCGGGCGGAAGGTGGCGGTCGTCGGCGCCGGGCCGGCCGGGCTCTCCGCCGCCCACGACCTGGCGCTGCTCGGGTACGCCGTGACCGTGCTCGAGGCGTCGGAGGAGGCGGGCGGGATGATGCGGTTCGGCATCCCGGAGTACCGCCTCCCGCGCAGCCTCATCGCGGCCGAGATCGAGAAGATCCGCGCGCTCGGGGTGACGCTGAAGCTCTCCACCCCGCTCGGCCCCGACTACGGCCTGGCGGCGCTCCGCGCCGAGGGGTACGAGGCGGTCTTCCTGACCGTCGGCGTGCAGCGCGGGCGCGACCTGCAGATCCCCGGCGTCGAGCTCGATGGCGTGGTGAAGGCCGTCGACTACCTCCTCAACGCGAACCGCGGGTTCCGCATGGATCTCGGCCGGCGCGTGGTCGTCATCGGCGGCGGGTTCGTCGCCTTCGACGCCGCCCGGACCGCGCTCCGCGTCGGCCGCGAGGACGAGGCGCTCGCGCTCTCGGCCGCGGTCGGCGTCGGGGGCGAGCGCATGAAGGAGGCGCTCGACTCCGCGCGCGAGGCGCTCCGCGGCGGCGCCGCCGAGGTGCTCATCGCGTCGCTGGAGTCGTTCGAGGAGATGCCGGTCCTCCGCACGACCCAGGGGCACGAGGAGTTCGAGGAGGCGCAGCGCGAGGGCGTGCGCTTCCAGCCGCGCCGCGGGCCGCGGCGCTTCCTGGGCGACGGTCGCCTGCGCGCGGTCGAGCTGCGGCGGGTCACCTCGGTCTTCGACGCGGCGGGCCGCTTCGCGCCGCAGTACGACGACGCGGACCTCCTGACGGTGGAGGCGGACGCGTGCGTGCTCGCCATCGGGCAGCGGGCGGACCTTTCGTTCCTGACGCCCGCGGACGGCGTGGCGCTGACGCCCGGCGGGACCATCCAGGTCGACCGGGAGACGCTCGCCACCACGGCGCCCGGCGTGTACGCCGGCGGCGACGTGGCGTTCGGGCCGCGCAACCTCATCGAGGCCGTCGCGAACGGCAAGCGCGCGGCGCGCTCCATCCACCGCTTCCTCGCGCGCGGGGAGGCCCGGCTCGAGACGGTGATCGAGGTCGAGAAGATCCCGACCCGCAGCTACCGGATGATCGCCGGGTTCGAGCTGCTCGACCGCCAGGCCCCGCCCACCTTGCCGCTCGACCGGCGCACCGGCATCGCCGAGGTGGAGAGCGGGTACGGCGACGAGGAGGCGCGCCGCCAGGCGGCCCGCTGCCTCGTCTGCCACGTCCAGACCATCTACGACCCGGAGAACTGCGTCCTCTGCGGCCGCTGCGTGGACGTTTGCCCCGAGCGCTGCCTCGCCCTCGTCCCGCTGGAGGAGCTGGACCTGCCGGCTGACGAGCGCGCGGCGCTGGTGGCCGCGGCCGGGGCGGACGGGCTGCCGCTCTCGGCCATGGTGAAGGACGACACCTCCTGCATCCGCTGCGGGCTGTGCGCCGTCCGCTGCCCCACCGACGCCATGACCATGGAGCGCTTCACCATCACCGAGCGCTGGGCGCCCGCCGAGGGACCGGCGACGCGCGCGGAGGTCGCATGAGCGACGGAACGGATCGACGCGAGTTCCTGAAGCGGATCGGGATCGGGGTGGGGGTGGCGGCGGTGTGCGGGCAGGCCGCGGCGTCGCTGCGCTCCCTCGTCCCGAACGTCTCCTACGACGCGCCCACCACCGTGAAGCTGGGTCCGCCGGCGGAGTTCCCCGACGGGATGAAGTTCCTCCCCGAGCAGCGCCTGTTCGTGTTCCGGGAGGGCCGGATCTTCCACGCCATCTCGGCGGTCTGCACGCACCTCGGCTGCACCGTCCGCGCCGAGGCGCTGTCGCACCAGGAGGTCCGCACGGTCGGCGCCTCCGAGGTGAAGCTCACCCACCGCTTCCTCTGTCCCTGCCACGGCTCGCGCTACGAGGGCGACGGCACGAACGTGGCCGGTCCCGCCCCCAAGCCGCTCGCCTGGTACGAGCTGTCCGTCGCGCCCGACGACGGGCAGCTGGTGGTCGACCTGGCGAAGCCGGTGGACCACGGCTTCCGGCTCACCATCGCGTAGGAGCCGCCCATGGCCATCTCGCCCGATCAGCTCGAGCCCCGGACCCCCAGCGCCCCAGGCGTCCACCCGCGC
>DATLJU010000192.1:0-17014 GCA_035538735.1 Anaeromyxobacteraceae bacterium
GGGCGGGCGGCGGCCGCGCGGCCGGGGCGGGCGCGCCGGCGCGTCCCTCGGTCCCGGGCTCGGGCTGGAGCTCGAGGGCGAGCGGTTCGCGTTCGTGGGGAGGGGTCATGCGCCGCCTTTCACGGTGCGAGCGCGCCGCCGACGGCGCGGTTCAGATCGGCGAGCGCGACGACCTCGTCCACGCGCGCCTGCACCAGCGTGAGCTTCGCCTGCGTGAGCTTCAGGCTCGCGTCGCGCACCTCGAGCTGGTTGGCCACGCCCGCCGCGAGCCGGTCGCGCGCGACGGCGACGCCCTGGTCGGCGGCGGCCAGGTTCTCGCGCGCGATCGCGGTGGCGTGGCGGGACGCGACCAGGTTCGAGCGGGCGCGGGCGATCTCGTTCGACACGTTCTGCTCGGCCTGCGCCGCCTGCGCGCGGGCGCGGCGGGTGGCGAGCGCGGCGCGCTGCTCGTCCGCGACCGTCTGCCGCCCGTTGAAGAGGTTCCACTGCACGAGGATGGCGGCGGTGGAGGCGTACTGGCGGGAGGGATCGCCGTACACGCCGTCCGTGCCCCCGGCGAGCGACGGCCCCTGGCGGTTGTAGGTGGCCTGCGCGCTGACGCTGGGGTACCAGGCGCCGGTCGCGATGTCCTGCGACAGCTCCGAGGCGCGGACGTTCTCGGCCTGCGCGAGGAGCTGCGGCCGCGCGCGGCGCGCCGTCGCGAGCAGCGCCGCCGGATCCGGCGGCTCCCCGGCGGCGGCCGGCGCCGGAGCGTCCAGCGCCGCCGGCGCGACCACCGCGATGGGCTCCACCGCGTCGCGCCCGAGGACGACCGCCAGGTCGGCCCGCGCCTGCTCGAGCCGCGCGGCGCCCTGCTCGACCGAGATGCGGTCCGCGCCGAGGTTACCGCGCGCGGTGAGCACGTCGAGCCGGCTGGCCCGGGCGGCCTCGAAGAGCGCCTCCGAGCGTCGCAGGAACTCCTCCGAGCGCGCCACCGTCTCCTGGAGCACGCGCAGGCTCTCCTGCGCCTTCACCACCTCGTAGAAGCGCCGCGTGACCTCGTACGCGACGCCGAGCGTCGTCTCGTCCAGCGACCGTTCGGCGGCGCGCTGCGCCACCCTCGCCCGGGCGATCGTGTTCCAGTTCCGGCCGCCGTCGAAGAGCGGCAGCTGCAGGGTGAGCCCGAGCGCGTAGTCGGCCGCGTCGTTGGCGGGGATCGAGACGGCCTGTTGCTCGAAGATGGGGGTGCCCGTCGCATCGAGCCCGGTGGGGAAGGCGGTCACGAGGCTCCGCCCGCCGGAGAAGTCGTGGCCGAAGCTGGCCGAAAGATCCAGGCGGGGCAGGACGCCCGCGTACGACGCGTAGGTGTCCACGCCGGCCGAGAGCGCCTGCGCGCGCGACAGCTCCACGTCGAGGTTCTTCCGGGCCGCTTCGGCGAGCGCGTCGTCGAGCGTGAGCGAGGCGCCCGGGGCGGCTGCGAGCAGCGCGGCGAGGAGGAGGTGCATGGAGGCGATGGGAGGCTAGCGACCGCCGGCGAGACCCGGCGCGGCGACCCGCTGCAGGACCACGAACGACACCCACAGCACGGCGACGATCGTGAAGCTCCGCCGCCGGTCGACCTGGGCCACGTGCGCCATGCCGAGCGCGACGAGGACGAGCGACCAGAGCGCGAACAGCTCGACGGCGCCGGCGGCCGCGGCGAGCTGCGGGCGCGCGCCTTCCGGGAGCAGCGCGGCGAGCGAAGACGGGAGCGCGCGCTCCGCCTCCTGGACCGACACCGCCTGCATCCGCCACACCGCGGGGATGGAGAGGAGGTCCTTCAGCGCGAGCGGGAGCGTCGCCCACGCCGCCACCGAGAAGGTGGGCGCGAACGGCACGGGGCGGTTCGCCACGCGGAACGCGACGAACAGGCAGAACGCGATGGCGAGCGTGCGCAGGACCGGCCCGAGCGCGCCCTGCGCATACGTGCTGACGCCGCCCAGCTTCTGCGCCTGTGCGAGCGCCACCTCACGGTCGTGCGGCGACATCTGGGCCGCGGCCTCCGGGTGCTGCTCGAGCTGCTCCTCGACCGTGCGCTGGTAGTCGACGCGCGGCGCCAGCACCGCCGCGGCGAGCAGCGCGGCGGCGGTGGCGGCGAGGAGCGCCGGGAGCAAGCTCCTCCGCTCGGCCGCAGCGGCGAGGCCGCGCTCGGGCGCGAGGACGATGTCGGCGAAGAGGTGGGCGGTCGACATGGAGATCGCTTGCCTGCGGTAGAACGCGGGAGGGCCGCGCCTATTTCACCGGGATCCCAGGGGGGAGGGGTCCCGCCGCAGGCGGGGAGGGGGCGAGCCGCCCGCGCCGGCGCAGCCGGCGTGGGTTGACGCCCCGTCACGCCAGGAGGCGAACCGCGCGCGAGAGGCCGCTCGGCCTCGCCTTGCGCCACAGGCCCCGCGCGCCGCGGCCCTCGACCCCGTGCTCGAGCAGCTCGTGGGCGGAGATGCGCCCCGGCCCGGCGAGGAGCAGGCCGGCCGCGATGGCGATCAGCGCGAGGTTGAACTCCATGCCGCCCTTCATGACGTCGAAGCCCCGCGGCGCGTGCACCTTCGAGATCGCCATCGCCTGCGTGACGAGGACGGCGAGCGCGGCAGGGCGGGTCGCGATCCCGAGCACGGCGGCCGCGCCGGCGAACGTCTCCGCCAGACCGGTGGCGATCGCGAGCGCCTTCCCCGGCTTGAGTCCGAGCCCCTCGAACATCTGGCCCGTCTGCTGCGGGCCCTCGCCGCGGAGCTTCGCGGTCCCGTGGTACAGCATCGTCGAGCCGAGCGCGAAGCGCGCCGGTATCAGCGCGGCGTCCTTCGCGCGATCGCTCCACGTCGTGGCGTGAGTCATCTCCCCGTTCCTCTCTCGGCGGCGAGATCACGATCCGTCTGCGGGGAGCCTTCGGCAATGCCGTCGGGGCGCCTTCGCCGCACTGGCGAACCCTGTTCGGCGGTGCCGGCGAGCGGTCCCGCGGAAAAAGCGAGAGGCCGGTCGCCTCGCGGCGCCGGCCCCTCGAACCTGCAATGAAGCGGTGAGGCTAGTTACTTCGCGGCCTCGGTCTTCTCGGCGGCCTTCTTCGGGGCCTTCTTCGACTTCTTGGCCTTCTTCTCGGCCTTCGCGGCCGGCTTCGCCTCGGCGGCGGGGGCAGCGGCGGCCGGAGCAGCGGCCGGAGCGGCGGCAGCCGGCTCCTCGGCGAAGGCCGGGGCGGCGGCGGCGACGAAGGCGACGGCGACGATGGCGCTCAGGATCTTCTTCATGGTGTAGCTCCTCGGGTTCCAGGCGGGCTCGAGCGCCCGCGCGTTGCCTCGTCCCTTTCGCAAGGCACGTGCCGGCGGCGGGGCACGCGATCACGGCGCTTTTTCGCCAGCCCTCCGCCTCGCCCGGGGAGAGCATCCCCAGCCGCCGGGCGCGCCGCCCCTTTCTGCCCCGTCCGTCGAGAGGACGGCGGGGGCTGCGGTGTCGGCACACGCCTACATGTGCTGCGGTCGCACACCGGCCGGTCAGCTGCGCCGCGCGGAGACCTCCACGCGCTTGCGGAACACCTCGCGGAAGAGCTGCGACTCCCGGGCGGCGTCCCAGACCTCGAGGTCGGCCGGGCCGCGCAGGCGCAGCTGGAGCGCGACGGCGCGGCCGCGGATCTCGGCGCGCAGGGCCCGGACTGGCTGCTGGTGGGAGGCGTCGAGCGCGTTCGCGACCCGGAGCAGCGCCGCGAGCTTGCGAACGGTGGTGAGCTCGGACGTCGACAGGTGGCCCAGATCGGCGCGCTTTCGGTCCGGGAGCGAGCGCCGATGGTAGCGCGCCACGGTCGCCACGAGCTCGCGCTCCCGGTCGGAGAAGCCCGCCATGTCGGAGTTCGCCACGAGGTAGAAGGTGTGCTTGTGGTGCTTGTGGAAGGCGATGGCGACGCCCACGTCGTGGAGCAGCGCCGCCGCCTCGAGCAGGCGCCGCGCCGACGCGGGCAGCCCGTGCAGCGTCGCCAGGTCCTCGAACAGCGTCACCGCCAGCGCGCCCACATGGACCGCGTGCCGCTCGTCGAAGCCGAAGCGACGTCCCACCGAGAGCGCCGACTCCGCCGCCGAGCGGTCATCGGGGTGCTTCGCCTCCCGGCGCATGAGGTCGACCAGGATCCCGTTGCGGAGCCCGGTATCGACGCTCGTCACCGCCTCGAGACCCAGGTGCTTCACGGCCGCCTCGAGGGTGACCGCCCCGGCGACGATCACCTCCGCCCGGCGCGGCTCGAAGTGCCTGCGCCGCTCCTCGACCCCCATCCTCGCCAGCTCCTCGACCGCCCGCCCGATGTCCTTGCGGCTGGCGCTGCGTCCCTTCTCGGCGGCGAACCCCACCACCGCGTTGATCGTGCCGCTGCAGCCGAGGGCGACCGCCGGGTGCGAGAACCGCTGCGGCAGGCCTTCGCGAAAAGCCTCGGCCGCATAGCTTCGCACGAGCGCCAGCCGCGCCGGCGTCACCTTGCCGGCGATCCCGAAGGTCTCGGTGAGCCGCACCGCCCCGAGCCCGACGCTGTACAGCGCCGTAGGCTCCTCGCCGAGCGCCGTCGCCACCTCGGTCGAGCCGCCGCCGATGTCGATGACGAGCGAGCGCGCGCCTCGCGGTTTGCCGTGGAGGACGCCCAGACAGACGAGGCGCGCCTCCTCGCGGCCCGAGACCACCTCGAGCTCGAGACCGGCTTCCTCGCGCGCGCGCCGGACGACCTCGGCGCCGTTGCGCGCCTCCCGGATGGCGCTCGTCGCCACGGCCCTCACGCGCGTCGCGTCGCGCCGGCACAGCGCCGCGTACCGGCGAAGCGTCGACAGGAGGCGGTCGGCAACCGGCCGAGGGATCGATCCCGTGGTGAAGACGCCCTCGCCCGGCCGGACGGGATCCCGCTCCTGGTGAAGGGTCTCGAGCGAGCCGTCGCGCAGCGGGCGCGCCAGCTCCAGGCGCACCGCGTTCGTGCCCACGTCGATGGCGCCCAGCACGGGCGCGCGCTCAGAACGCCGCAAGCCTCCTCCTCCGCGTGCCACCTTGGAGCGGTGGTCGCCGCGCCCCGTACCCCGGAGGAATTGTACGCGAGGAGCTCAAGGAAGCGCCCGTCTTTCCGAGGCCATAGCGGCCGTGAAGGCTGCGGTTGTGCCGCGTCCATGGCGCCAGCGCGGTGGGGCCATGCCGCCGAAGTCGCGCTAGGATCTCCTCCTCAGCCCGGAAAGGGGCACCCCATGGCCACCGCTCAGCCCGACCCGACGGCAGAACTGCCCGCCGCAGCCGTCGCCGAAGCTGCCCAGCGCGAGGCGGTCGGTGATCTCTACGTCAACCGCGAGCTCTCCTGGCTCGAGTTCAACCAGCGCGTCCTCGACGAGGCCGCCGACCCGTCTCTCCCGCTCGCGGACCAGCTCAAGTTCCTCGGCATCGTCTCCTCGAACCTCGACGAGTTCTTCATGGTCCGGGTGGCCGGCCTGAAGAGCCAGATCCGCTCCGA
Source organism: Anaeromyxobacteraceae bacterium (assembly GCA_035538735.1). GTDB lineage: Bacteria > Myxococcota > Myxococcia > Myxococcales > Anaeromyxobacteraceae > Anaeromyxobacter_A. Next base: position 5,471 of record DATLJU010000192.1, read on the forward strand.
GCAGGAGGAAGGCGAGCCGTCGCGGCGCTCGCCCGACGGGCTCGACGCGACCGAGCAGGTCCGGTACGTGAGCGCCCGCGCCCACCGCATGGTGGAGGACCAGTACCGGCTCTGGCGCGAGGTCCTGCGCCCCCAGCTCGAGCGGGCGGGGGTCCGGATCGTGCGCCCGAGCGATCTCACCCCCGAGCAGGGGGCGGCGGCGCGGCGCTGGTTCCAGGAGCGGGTCCTGCCGCTGCTCACGCCGCTCGCGAAGGACCGCAGCCACCCCTTCCCGCGGCTGCGCAACAAGGCCATCGCGCTGGCGGTGCAGCTCCCGCGCGCCGCCGACCGGCGCCGCCGTGGCGGGGCAGGCACGCTGGCGGTGGTGGGCATCCACGGCGCGCTGCAGCGGCTCGTCGCGACGGGTGACGGGCGCACCTTCGTGCTGGTCGAGGACCTCGTCCGCGAGCACGTGAGCGAGCTCTTCTTCACGAGCGCGAAGCTGCGCACGTTCGCGTTCCGCGTCACGCGCAACTGGGACCTCGAGTTCGACGAGGAGGAGGGCGGCGAGCTCCTCGCGCTCGTGTCGGACCGCGTGCGCCGGCGCGACCGCGGCGCGGCGGTGCGGCTCGAGGTGGAGGCGGACGCCCCCAAGGACCTCATCGCCGAGCTGGCGCGGGAGCTCGACCTGGAGGGACAGGACATCTACCCGGTCGAGGGACCGCTCCAGCTGCAGGACATGCCCCAGCTGCCCGACCCGGAGCCGGAGCGGCGCCGCCCGGGCCGGCCGCCGAGCGGCTACGTTCCTCCGGAGCTCGCGGAGGGCTCCATCTTCGAGGCCATCGCCCGGCGCGACTTCCTCCTGCACCACCCGTACGACTCCTTCGATCCGATCGTCCACTTCATCGAGAGCGCGGCCGACGACCCGAACGTCCAGGTCATCAAGCAGGTGCTCTACCGGACCGGGAAGCTGAGCCCGTTCGTGCAGGCGCTGCAGCGCGCCGCCGAGCGCGGCAAGGAGGTGGAGGCGGCCGTCTTCCTCGAGATCCGCGCCCGCCTCGACGAGGACATCAACATCCACTCGGTGAACGCGCTCAAGGACGCCGGTGCGAGCGTCGTCTACGGCTACGACGCGAAGAAGACGCACTGCAAGATCTCGCTGGTGGTCCGGGTCGAGGACGGGGTGCCACGCCGGTACGTGCACATCGGCACCGGGAACTACAACCCCGTGACGGCCCGGCTGTACACCGACGTGTCCCTGCTCTCCGCCCGACCCGAGATCGCCGAGGAGGTGGCGCAGGTCTTCAACATGCTGACCGCCAACACCACCGGCGAGCTGGCGGCGCGGGGGGTCACGCCGCAGTGGCCCTTCAAGCGGCTGGCGGTGGCGCCGCACGGGCTCAAGGACCGCGTCCTCCGGCGCATCGACGAGGAGGTGGCGGAGGCGGCCGCCGGCCGTCCCGCGCGCATCCTCGCCAAGATGAACTCGCTCGTGGACCGGGAGGTGATCAGCGCGCTGTACCGCGCCAGCCAGGCGGGCGTGAAGGTCGACCTGCTCGTTCGCGGCATCTGCTGCCTCCGGCCCGGCGTCCCCCGCGTGTCGGAGCGGATCTCCGTCCACCAGGTGGTGGACGGATACCTCGAGCACAGCCGCATCTTCATCTTCGGCGAAGGGAAGCGCGCCCGGTACTACATCTCTTCCGCCGACTGGATGCCGCGGAACTTCCACAGCCGCGTGGAGGTCATGGCTCCGATCGACGATCCCGACGCGCGCCAGCGGCTGCTCCAGATCGTGGAGGCCGGGCTGGCCGACACCGTGAAGGGCCGCGTGCTCCGCGCGGAGATGCGCGACCGCTCGCCCGTGTACGAGCGTCCCAGCGGCGGGGAGCCCTTCAGCAGCCAGGAAGCGCTCGAGCGCTCGCCGGTGCGGGACGCGCCCGCGGCGGAGCTCCGCCCTGTGCCAGTCGGCGCGGGGTAGCGCAGGGCCGGGGGAAGGCGCCTGCCGGGTTGACGGCCCCTCGCCGAGGGTCTAATGGGGGTCGCGCGTCTCGTCACCGAGACGTCGCGCTCCCGCGGCGTCCGCGCCACAGACCGAGGAAACAGGAAATGTCGAAGCTCAGCATCCGCCCCCAGCGCAAGGGGGACCGTCTGGCCGTTCTCATGCCGGGACTCGGCGCGGTCGCGACCACAGCCATCGCCGGCGTGGAGGCGGTGAAGCGGAAGCTCGGGCAGCCCATCGGCTCGCTCACGCAGCTCGGCTATCTCCTCGAGGAGGACGGCAGCTTCGGCCCGTCCATCCAGAAGGTGGTCCCGATGCCGCAGCTCGAGGACCTCGTCTTCGGCGGCTGGGACCCCATCGCCGACAACGTCTACCAGGCGGCGCGCCGGGCCCGGGTGCTCGACCACCACCTCGTCGACCAGCTCGAGGACGTGCTGGCGCCGGTGAAGCCGATGCCGGCCGTCTTCGACAAGAGCTGGGTGCGCCGCCTCGACGGCCCGAACGTCAAGACGGGCTCGAAGAAGGCGATGGCCGAGGCGCTCTGCGACGACATCCGCGGCTTCCTCCAGAGCAACGGCTGCGCGCGCGGCGTCATGGTGTGGACCGGCTCGACCGAGGTCTTCGCTGAGGTCGGCCCTGCCCACCAGTCGCTGAAGGCGTTCGAGGCGGGGCTCGAGAAGAGCGATCCCACGATCGCGCCGTCGATGATCTACGCCTACGCCGCGCTGAAGTGCGGGCTCGCCTACCTGAACGGCGCGCCGAACCTCTCCGCCGACATCCCGGCGCTGCGCGAGCTGGCCGAGCGCGAGGGCGTGCCCACCGGCGGCAAGGACTTCAAGACCGGGCAGACGCTCATGAAGACCACCCTCGCCCCCATGCTGCACGCGCGGCTGCTCGGGCTCGAGGGGTGGTTCTCCACGAACATCCTCGGCAACCGCGACGGCGAGGTGCTCGACGACAAGGCGAGCTTCAAGACGAAGGAGGTCTCGAAGCTCGGCGTGCTCGACTCGATCCTGAGCGCGGAGAAGTACCCCGAGCTCTACCAGGACATCGACCACAAGGTGACGATCCACTACTACCCGCCCCGCGGCGACAACAAGGAAGGGTGGGACGCCATCGACATCAAGGGGTGGCTCGGCTACGGGATGGCCATCAAGGTCAACTTCCAGTGCCGCGACTCCATCCTGGCGGCGCCGCTCGTCCTCGACCTGGCGCTGCTCGGCGATCTCGCCCACCGTGCCGGCGAGAAGGGCCCGCAGGAGTGGCTGTCCTTCTTCTTCAAGAGCCCCGTGACGGTACCCGGCCACCAGCAGGTCATGGACCTGTTCCAGCAGCAGCGGAACGTGCACCAGCAGCTCCGCCGCTACGCCGAGGCGATCGCGGCCTCGGCGGCGACCAGCAAGGTCGGGTAGGCCTCTTCGAACGGGGCTCGACCCACGCCGCGCGTGGCCGGCGTGTGCCCGCCCCGCCGATCGAAGCTCGCCCAGGCGGTGCGCCCTCGTCCGGACCGGTCCGGCCGAGGGCACGCGCCGCTCCGTGTGGGTTCGGGTAGGGGTATGCCGCACGCGCCAGCCACGCTCATCGTCTCGCTCGTCTTCCCACGCCGTTCGCGGTAGTTCTCTCCCCGATGTTCTCCGCTTTCGCGCTCGCGATCGCGCTCACCGTCCCCGCCACGGCGCAGGCGGCGGGCGAGGCGGAGTCGAAGGCGTGGACGCTCGAGGCGCTGACGCAGGTGGCGCAGGCGGCCGATCCGCGGGTGCTCGCCGCGGCCGCCGAGCTCGCGCGAATGCGCGGGCTCGAGGCGGAAGCGCGCGCGGGACACCGGCCCACCCTCGACTGGCTCGTCCTGGCGGAGCCCGTCCCGCAGCTGCAGAACGACCCCGACCACCTCGACGCCGTGAACCCCTCCTCGCGGCTGCGCAACGGACAGCTCGGCGGGGTGGGCGTCCACACGCACGCCGGGGCGAACCTCACCTGGCCCGTCTACACGTTCGGGCGCGTCGGCGCTTACGAGCGCGCCGCGGAGCGCGCGGTCTCGGCCTCCGGCGGCGCGGCTCAGGCGGCGAAGGCGCGCGCGGCGCGCGACGCGGCCGAGATCTTCTGGGGCTACCAGCTCGCGCGGCGTGGCCTCGTCTCGCTCGACGAGACCGACCGCCAGCTCGCCGCCGCGCGCGAGCGGGTGGATCGCCTCGTGGCGGAGGGTTCCAAGCAAGCCACGAAGCAGGACCTGGCTCAGCTCGACACGGTACGGGCCGAGCTCGCCGCGCGCCGGGTCGAGGTGAGCGCGGCGCGCGATCTGGCGCTCGAGGCGGGTCGCGCGGTGGCGGGCGTCGCGAGCGACGCGCCCTTCTCCTTCGCCGCGGCGCAGCTCGAGCCCCCGGCGCTGCAGCTCGCGCCGCTCGGGCGCTACGTCGACGCGGCGCTCTCGCTGCGCCCGGAGCTGGCGGCGGCGCGCGACACGGTGGCGGCGCGCGAGGCGACGGTGCTGGGCCGCCGGCGCGCGGCGTACCCGGAGCTGGTCGTGTGGAGCTACGTCGACCTCAACTGGACGGGCGCGAACACGGCGCAGACGAACCCCTTCGCGTGGGACCCCTACAACCGGCTGTGGGCGGGGCTGGGGATCGCGCTGCGCGGCTCGCTCGATCCTTGGCGCTCGACGGCGCAGCTCCGGCAGGGCGAGGCCGAAGCCGAGAAGGCGAGGGCGGAGCTGGAGGCGGCCGAGCGCGCGACGAGGCTGGAGGTGGCGCGGGCCCACTCCACGCTGCGCGCGGCCCAGGAGCGCGGCGCGCGACTGCGCGAGGAGGAGGCCGCGGCGCGGCGCTGGCTCTCGCAGGCGGAGGGCTCGTTCGACGCGGGTCTCACCGACGCGCGGGCGGTGCTGCTGGCAGCCCTGGCGAGCGCGCGCGCCGGTGCCGACCGCCTCGCCGCGGCGCGGGACGCGCAGCTCGCCTACGCGGAGCTGACGCTCGCGGTGGGCGACGATCCGAAGACCATCAAGTAACCGGCCAGATGGGGTCGCCATCACGGGGGTGTCCGCAAGTGCGGAGAGACGCACGCGGATCTGGGTTTCTGGTCGTCCCAGCAGCGCGTCGACCGGGTTCCGGGTAATCTCAAAGCCCAGGAAGGTTCCAACTTCGTGCTCGGAAACCGCCGCAGGGAGCCCGCCTGATGATGCCCACCGCCACCCCAGCCGACGGCTCGCGCGCTGGAGCGGGCTCGTGCGCCGTGCTCGTCGTCGACGACGACCGCGACATCCGGGAGACGCTGCAGGAGATCCTCGAGACGGAAGGGTACGAGGTGCAGACGGCGCGGAACGGCGCCGACGGCCTGGAGCGCGCGCGCGCCGTGCGCCCGTCGCTCATCCTGCTCGATCTGTTCATGCCCGTGATGGACGGCGCCGAGTTCCGGCACCGGCAGATCGAGGACAGGCAGCTCGCCGACATCCCGGTCGTGATCGTCTCCGCGGCGGCCGGGCTCGAGGAGCGCATCGCCGCACTCGGCGTCGCGGGCCACCTCGAGAAGCCGCTCGACATCGAGCACCTGTTCGACGTCGTGGGTCGCTACTGCCGCTGAGCAGTGGTGTGGTAGGACTTCACTGAACCAAGCGAGATTGAGCGACCCGGGCGGGTGCACTGCGCCGGGGACGCGCTCGCCGAGCGGGAAGGGGCGGACGGACATGGCTCGCTTCGTCGGCATCGACGTGGGCGCTGAGACGCTCAAGGTCGTGGAGGTCGTCCACGAGCGCGCCGCCTGCCGGGTCGTGCGCCGTGCCTGCGTGGAGCATCACAAGGACCCGGGGCCACGGCTGGTGGACGTCCTCTCCGGCTGGTCGTGGGATGGAATCGGTGGCGCGGCGGTGACGGGGCGGCTCGGGCGCCAGGTCCAGCTGGCGCACGTTCCGGTGAAGCAGGCGGTCGCGTCGGCACATCGCTTCCTGCACGGCGACGCTCCGGCCACCGTCGTCTCGATCGGCAGCCACGGGTTCTCGGTCCTGGAGCTGCGCGGCGGCGACCAGCAGGTCTTCCGCGAGAACTCGCGCTGCGCGCAGGGCACGGGCAACTTCCTGCGCCAGCTCGTCGAACGCTTCGATCTCGGGGTCGACGAGGCGGCGGAGCTGGCGGCCGGGGTCACGCAGCCGGCGCCGCTCTCGGGCCGGTGCCCGGTCATCCTCAAGACGGACATGACCCACCTCGCGAACAAGGGCGAGGGCAAGGACCGTATCCTGGCCGGCCTGCTCGACGCCATCTGCGAGAACGTCGAGGTGCTGGTGAAGCCGAGCCTCTCACCGAGCCGGGTGTGGCTCGCCGGAGGGGTGGCGCGCGCGCGGCGCGTCCGGGAGCACTTCCGGGCCTGGCTCGAGCGGCACGGGATGGAGCTCGTCTCCGGCGATCCGGAGGACGGGCTCTACCTCGAGGCGCTCGGGTGTGCGCTCGTCGCGGCCGAGCACCCCGGCTGGCGCGTGCCGCCGCTCGAGGAGCTCATCCCGCCGCCGCTCGAGACGACGCTCGAGAAGCTGCCGTCGCTCTCCGCTTCGCGGGCCCGGGTGCGGCGGCTGCCGGCGCCGCCGCCCGTCGAGGTGGAGGGCGTTCGCGACGTGGTGGTGGGGTTCGACATCGGCTCGACCGGCTCGAAGGCCGTCGCGCTCGACGCCGCCACGCGGGCGCCGCTGTGGGAGGGATACCTGCGCACCAACGGCTCCCCGGTCGGAGCGGCGCAGGAGCTCATGCGGCTCTTCCTCGAATCGCCGGCCGCGCTGCACCGGGTGCGCGGGTTCGGGGCCACCGGCTCCGGGCGCGAGATCGTCGGGTCGCTGCTCGCCACCGTGTACGGGCGCGAGGCGGTCCACGTCCTCAACGAGATCGCCGCCCACGCGACGGGGGCGCTCGCCCTCGACCCCCGCGTCGACACCATCTTCGAGATCGGCGGGCAGGACGCGAAGTACATCCGGCTGAGCGAGGGGCGCGTCGTCGACGCCGCCATGAACGAGGCGTGCAGCGCCGGGACCGGGTCGTTCATCGAGGAGCAGGGCAAGCGGTTCCAGGGCATCGAGAGCGTGGCGCAGCTCGGCGAGGAGGCGCTCGCCGCGGAGGGCGGCGTCGCGCTCGGCCAGCACTGCTCGGTGTTCATGGCCGAGATCGTCGACGAGGCGCTCGCCTCGGGCGTGGGGCGCGATCGCATCGTGGCGGGCATCTACGACTCGGTGGTGGCGAACTACCTGAACCGGGTGAAGGGGAGCCGCTCCGTCGGCGAGGTGATCTTCTGCCAGGGGATGCCCTTCGCCTCCGACGCGCTGGCGGCGGCGGTGGCGCGCCAGACCGGAGCCGAGGTGCTCGTCCCGCCGAAGCCGGGCCTCATGGGCGCGATCGGGATCGCGCTGCTCGCGCTGGACGAGCTGCCGCTCGGGTCGCTGCAGGCGGTGGACGGGCGGCGTTTCCTCGAGGCGCGCGTCGAGAAGAAGGATCAGTTCGTGTGCGGCTCGACCCAGGGCTGCGGCGGCGGCGGCAACAAGTGCCGCATCGACCGGCTCACCACGGTCCTCGCGGGGGAGAGGGCGCGCTTCACGTGGGGCGGCGGCTGCTCGCTGTGGGACCAGGGGACGCGGCGCCGCAAGCTGCCCGACCTCGCCCCGGACCCGTTCCGCGAGCGCGAGGCGCTGGTGGAGGCGGTGACGGCGCGGGTGAGCGCGCGCCGTGGGCGGCCGGTGGTCGCGATGACGGACGAGTTCCAGCTGAAGGGGCTCTTTCCGTTCTTCGCCACGTTCGTGCACGCGCTGGGTCTCGACGTGCAAGTGACGCGCGGGGCCGATCGCGGCGCGCTCAAGCGCGGCATCGAGGAGGCGAACGTCCCGTTCTGCGCGCCGATGCAGCAGTACCACGGGCTCGTCTCGGAGATGGCGGACGCCCGGCCCGACTTCCTCTTCCTGCCCATGCTGCGCGAGATCCCGCGGACGCACGCCAAGGAGCGCGTCTCGGCGGTGTGCCCCATCGTGCAGGGCGCTCCCGACATGCTCCGCTGGGATCTCGGCGAGCGGGCGTCGCGCGTCGTCTCACCCGTCGTCGACATGGGCCCGGGCTTCCTCGACTCGGAGAAGTTCCTCGGCGCGTGCCGCGCGCTGGCGGAGGCGCTGGGCGTGAAGCGCGAGGCGGCGTGGCGCGCCGCGTGGCAGGCGGCCCGGATCGAGCAGCAGCGGTTCGAGGCGGCGCTGCTCGAGATCGGCGAGCGCGCGCTCGCGTTCTGCCGCACGGAGGGCGTGACGCCGGTGGTGGTGCTCGGCCGCGCCTACACCATCCACAACGACGTCCTCAACTCGCACGTCCCGTCGATCCTCCGCGAGCAGGGCGCGATCGCCATCCCGGTCGACTGCTATCCCGTGCCGGCCGAGGCGCCGGTGTTCGAGGACGTGTTCTGGGGTTACGGCCAGCGCATCCTGCGCGCGGCGTGGCACCTGCGGCGGGAGCCGGGGCTCTACTCCATCTTCTGCTCGAACTACTCCTGCGGACCGGACAGCTTCACCGTCCACGCCTACGCCTGGCTCATGGAGGGGCGGCCATTCGCCATCATCGAGACGGACGGCCACGCGGGCGACGCGGGGACGAAGACGCGCGTCGAGGCCTTCCTCCACTGCGTGCGCGAGGACCAGCGCGCGCCGAAGGCCCGGCCACCCCGTGACGCCGCGCGGCTCACGGTGCCGCCGCGGTCGCTCCTGGCGCTGTCGAGGGCAGGGGCGCGCATGCTCGTGCCGCGCATGGGGCCGGAGGCGGAGGCGGTGGCGGCGGCGGCGCGGGGGCTCGGCGCCCGCGCCGAGACGTTGCCGCGCCCGACGCGCGAGACGCTGCGCCTGGGCCGGCGCCACACCTCGGGCAAGGAGTGCCTGCCGATGACGCTCACGCTGGGCAGCCTGCTCGAGCGGATCGGGCGGCCCGGCGAGGAGCACGAGCGGTTCACGTTCCTCATGCCCGGCTCCGACGGCCCCTGCCGCTTCGGCGCCTACAAGCAGCTGCACCAGCTCGTGCTGGACCGCCTCGGCCACGGCGAGCGCGTCGACCTGTGGTCGCCCACCTTCGGCGACTACTTCCACGGCATGCCGGCCGGCTTCAAGGCCATCATCTTCGCCGGCGTCTGCGCGGCGGGCGTGCTGGAGGAGGCGCTGCACGACGTCCGCCCGGTCGAGACGCGGGATGGCGCGGCGACCGACCTGCACCGGCGCTGGTCGGAGGAGCTGTGGGCCCGCATCGAGGAGGCGGCCCGCGGGGACCTCTCGGCGGCGCGCGTGCTCGTGGAGGTGGCGACGGGCCGTGTCTACGGGATCCCGGAGCTGCTGCGGCGCGCGGCGGAGGAGCTCGCGGCGGTGAAGGCGCAGAAGGAGGTGCCGAACGTGCTCGTGGTCGGGGAGATCTACGTCCGCTCCGACCCGTTCGCGAACGACTTCGTCTCCGAGGCGCTGGAGCGGCGCGGCATCCGCGCCCGGCTGGAGCCGGTCTCCGAGTTCATCCAGTACTCCGACTTCATCGCGGGCAAGAACGGGACGAAGCGCGGCGCGGCGGACCGCCTCGAGACGGTGCTGCGCGGCCGCATCCTGGGCCTCTGCCACGGCGCGGCCGCGCGCGTGCTCGGCTGGGGCGAGCACGTCTCGGTCCGTAGCGCGCTCTCCGCGGCGGCGCCCTACCTCCGCGAGGAGCTCGAGGTCGAGTCGGTGCTCACCATCGGCGTCCCGGTCCACGCCTGGCGCCGCGGCGAGATCGACGCGGTGGTCTCGGTGGGTCCGCTCGAGTGCATGCCGAACAAGATCGCGGAGGCGCAGTTCCACCACGTGGCGGAACAGGAGGGGCTGCTCTCGCTCACGCTGTCCCTCAACGGCGACCCGATCGACCCGGAGGTGCTGGACGGTTTCGCCTTCGAGGTGCACCAGCGCTTCCGCGGTCGCCGCAGCCGGCGGGACGTTCCGGCGGCGACCGACGCCGGCGAGGTGGGGGGCCAGGTGTTCGCGCCGGCGCGGGTGGGGCCGGTGAGCGAATAGGGGCCCCGCGCCAGCGGGGAGAGGGCCGGGGAGAGGGCTCGGTACTCCACGCGCCGCTCTGCGCCCGCGCGCGCGTCGGCGCCCGTGCTCCGCGCCGCCGCGGTGCCCGGGGCCGGAACGCGCGACCCCGGACACGACGGCGGGGCTGCGGAACTTGGCCTGCGGTTCGCGTCGCCTTCGGCGCCGCGCCGCAGTCCTTCGGGCAGTCCTCGCCCCGCCACTCAAGGTGAATATGGCGCGTTCCGGCGACTTGGCGCCTGATGCGGCGCTCCGCAATGGCGCCGCCGCGCGCGCGGGCGCTGCACGGCGCGAGGCGTGCGCTTCGCGTGCTGAGCCCGTTAGCCCTGCGCTGCGCGCACTCAGTCCGTCCCCCCGCGCGTTCCGTCCTCTGTCCGTTCGCCCTGAGCGTAGCGCCGCCGTAGGCGGCGCGAAGTCGGAGGGCGACGGCGACCGGGTTCGTAAGTCGCCGGGTTGTCAGATCCCCGCGCGACACTCTCCCCGAAAGCGAGGTCGTCATGGGTTTCGGGTGCGTCGTGTGCGGTGATCCGGTCGAAAAGGGCCGGGACACGTGCTCGGAGGACTGCGAGCTGGTCCAGGACGCGGCGCTGTGCCCGGAGTGCAGCCACGCGGTGGAGCCCTTCAGCTGGCAAACCGGCGCGCCGCTCCGGCGCGAGGCGCACGCCGCGGGCTGCTCGCGGATGGGAGAGGACGTCGCCCGACCAGCGTCGAGGTAGGCGCGAGGTCCACAGCGGCCGCGCGCAAACGAGGGTCGCGGCCGACGGGTCTGTGCCATGCTGGGGCTCTGGAGGTGCCCATGGCCGGCGCGCTGGTGCTACTCGTCCTCGTCGTCATCCTCGGCTCGGTCGTCGCGGCGCTCTACAACGGGCTCGTCGCGCGCCGGAACGGGTACCGCAACGCGTTCAGCCAGATCGACGTCCAGCTCCGGCGTCGCCACGACCTCGTCCCGAACCTGGTCGAGACGACGCGCGCCTACCTGAAGCACGAACGCGAGACGCTCGACGCCGTGATCCAGGCGCGGGCGCAGGCGGCCGGCGCCGCGCGGGGTGCGGCCGCGGCGCCGGGGGACGCGCGGGCCATGCAGGTCCTGGCCGGGGCCGAGGGTGCGCTCACGAGCGCGCTGTCGCGGCTCGTGGCGGTGGCCGAGGCCTACCCCGACCTCAAGGCGAACGGCAGCGTCGCCCAGTTGTTCGAGGAGCTCTCCTCGACGGAGAACCGGGTCGCCTTCGCGCGGCAGGCCTACAACGACGCGGTGATGGAGTACAACGTCGCGCGCGAGTCGTTCCCCGCCAGCGCCATCGCCGGCACGTTCGGTTTCACCGAGGCGGCGCCGTACGAAGCGGCGACCGAGGTCGAGCGGGCGCCGGTGAGGGTGGCGCTGTAGCCGTTGATGGCGCTGCGACGCGCCACCGTCGACTTCTTCGCCGGGCAGGCGGCGGCGCGCCGTCGCTCCGCGCTCCTCCTCGTCGCCTTCGCGGCGGCAGTGGCGCTGGTGATCGGCCTCGTGTACCTCGCGGCGCTCGTACCGTTC
>DATLJU010000193.1:0-2352 GCA_035538735.1 Anaeromyxobacteraceae bacterium
GGTTCTCGAGGTTCGGCACATGCCCCGCGGCGGGGACACGCACGAGCCGAGAGCCCTTCACGTTCGACACCATCCGCAGCGCCTCGCCGAACGGGGTGACCTGGTCCTCCTCGCCGTAGATGAGGAGCGTGGGGCAGGTGATCCGGGCCAGCGTCGGCACCGAGTCCACCCGCAGCCCCATCCCGCGCTGCGCCGCCGCGACGCCCTCGGGCGTGCCCTCGCGGATGAGCTGCTTCACCGTCGCGAGCACCGCCTCGTCGGGCTGCGGGCGGACGAGCTTGGGCCCGAAGTCGTCGGCCACCCAGCCGAGCCCCTTCTCGAGCGCGTTCTTGGCGTACTGCTCGCGCCCGTCCTTCTGCTCCTGCGTGTCGGGCGTCGCCTTAGTGTCGCACAGCGCGAGCCCGCGGAACATTTCGGGCGCCTGCCGGTAGAGCTCGAAGGCGGCGTAGCCACCCATCGACAGCCCGGCCACCGCCGCGCGGCGGATCCCGAGCTGCCTCAGCAGCGCCAGCGTGTCCTGCGCGATGAGCGACATGGTGGTGGCGCCGGTCACGCCGCCGCTCCGGCCCAGGCCGCGGTAGTCGGGCGCGATGATCCGGAAGCGGCCGGCGAGCGCGGCGAGCTGCGGTGCCCACATCCCGGAGTTGAGCGGGAACGCGTGCAGGAGCAGCACGACGTCGTTCCCCGAACCCGCTTCGCGATAGTGGAGGGTGGCCTCTCCGACGTGGACGTTGGACATGGCGGCACTCTAACGAATACGGCGCGGCGCGTCCGCTTGCGCCGTGTTACCTCCTCCAGCGCATGAGCTCGATCCGTTACTTCACCCGCTTCGGCGTGACCGAGGCGCTGGTCGCCGACACGCTCGCGGCGGCCCTCTCGCGCGGCGGCGACTTCGCCGACGTGTTCTTCCAGCACAGGGTCTCGAACGACCTCGCCCTGGAGGACGGCGCCGTCAACCGCGCCTACTCCTCCGTCGAGCTGGGCGTCGGCGTCCGCGTCGTGAAGGGCGACCAGACCGGCTACGGCTTCACCGAGGACCTCTCGCCGGCGGCGCTGCGCGCCTGCGCCGAGACGGCCGCCGCCATCGCGAGCGGCCCGGCGCGCGCCGCGCCGCAGCGGTTCCACGTGCCGTCGCGCCTGCCGCAGCGCTACCCGCTCGCGAGGCCCTGGGAGGAGGTGCGGCCGGAGGCAAAGCTGCCGCTCCTCGAGGGCGTCAACGCGCGCGTCTTCGCCGCCGACCCGCGGGTGAAGAAGGTGAACGTCCACTTCCGTGACGAGGGGGGCGCGGTGCTGGTCGCGACGAGCGACGGGCGGCTCGTGGAGGACCTGCAGCCGATGACCCTGCTCTACGTCTCCTGCCTGGCGGAGCAGGGCTTGCGGCGCGAGCAGGGCGGCTACAACGTGGCCGGCCGCGCCGGGTTCGAGTTCTACGCGCCCGAGCGCGTGGATCGCGTCGTGCGCGAGGCGGTGGCGCGGACCTCCATCCTCTTCGAGGCGGGGCCGGCGCCGGCGGGCGAGATGCCGGTCGTCCTCGCCGCCGGCTCCTCCGGCATCCTGCTGCACGAGGCGATCGGCCACGGCATGGAAGCCGACTTCAACCGCAAGAACGTCTCCATCTACGCCGACAAGATCGGCAAGCCCATCGCGAAGCCGTTCGTGAACATCGTCGACGACGCGACCAACGAGGGCGCCCGCGGCGCCATCAACGTCGACGACGAGGGGAACGAGGCGGGCCGCACGCAGCTCGTCGAGGGCGGCGTGCTCGCCACCTATCTGCACGACGAGATCAGCGCCAAGCACTACGGCGTCGCGCCCACCGGCAACGGGCGGCGCCAGGGGTACGCCTATCCGCCGCTGCCGCGCATGCGCTCGACCTACATGCTGCCCGGCCCGCACAAGAAGGAGGAGATCATCGCCAGCGTGAAGAAGGGCGTCTACTGCGAGAACTTCACCAACGGCCAGGTCAACATCGGCGCCGGCGACTTCACCTTCTACGTGAAGAACGGCTGGCTCATCGAGGACGGCAAGCTGACGCGGCCGATCAAGGACGTGAACATCATCGGCAACGGCCCGAAGGTGCTGGAGCAGGTGGACATGGTCTCGGACGACCTCGCCATCGACGAGGGCGGCTGGACCTGCGGCAAGGACGGGCAGAGCGTGCCGGTGTCGCAGGGGCTGCCCACGGTGCGGGTCGCCTCGATGACGGTGGGAGGGCGCGGGCATGGCTGAGCGAGGCGACCTGCTGCAGGTGGCCGAGGAGACGGTCGCGCTCGCGCTCCGGAAGGGCGCGCGCGAGGCGGCCGGCGGCGCCTACCGCGTCCGCTCCGTCGAGGTGCAGTGGCGCGACGGTCA
>DATLJU010000194.1:0-10475 GCA_035538735.1 Anaeromyxobacteraceae bacterium
CGGCGGGCGGATACGCGATCGCCGTCGACGGTGATCGCGCAGTCCGTCGCGAAGCGGGGATCTGGGAGACGCGGCATGGGGGCGGGGAGAATAGTCCTGCGCGGGCGCGGCGCAAGGGGGGGTAATGCCGCAGCCCGAGTCGAGACGGGGGAGATCGTGGATGGACGTGGAGCTTCACTGGGCGTCGCGCCTCGGCCCCCACGCCTGGGGCTCGTTCGTCGACGACCTTCGACGCCTGAAGTGAGCGTTGCCCCCGCCGCGCGACAGCAGGGCCAGCAGGAGCTCGCCCGCCCGGAAGCTCATCCGTCCGGCGTGTCGCGACCCCGGCGGCGCGACCCGTGCGCGTACGCCCGGTTTCTCGCCGTGCGAGGCATCCCTAGCTTCACCGCCGGCTGCTCCACGAGCGGCCGGAGGAGGGGGGATGGCTCGCTGGATATGGGTGCTGCTCGTGGTCGCGGCGGCCGGGACCGCCTGCACCTCGGTGAAGGTGGCGCAGAGGGACGGCTGCTGGGTCCGGAAGACCGAGAAGTGGCTCGGCGATTCGAAGGAGGATCTCGGCCCGTGCGTGCTGTCGGAGCCCAAGTGGTCGGACGACCGCCTGACGCGCCTCATGCAGGAGTGCGCCGTGCGTGCCGACTACCGGTGGCAGACGCGCGCCCTCGAGTCATGGGACCGCGGTGAACCGCTCCCCGAGCACCCGTCGGAGGAGAAGGTGCTGCAGCAGTGCCTGGGCGAGCCGACGCGCGCGGTGCTGGCCGAGAACGACGCCCTCCGAGGCCGGAACGACGCGCTCCAGAAGCGAATCTCGGAGCTCTCGTCGGACCGCGACGCGGCCATGACGTCGGCGGACGACGCCCGGAAGCGACTCACCGGGGGGTACGAGAAGATCGCGGAGAAGATGACCGACTACCTGGGCACCGCCGCGAACAAGGCGCAGGGGCCCGCCACCGCGACCGCCAGCGCCTCCAGCGACAGCAAGGGCACCGCCCGCACCCAGAACGCGCACGACGCCACCACCTCGGTGGCGACGAGCCCCGACGGCGGGGCGAGCATCCGCGCCCGATCGCTGGCTCCCAAGAAGGCGCGTGCTGCACGCCCACCAGCGGAAGCGCCGGTCTGCCCTCCTTCGACGCCCGCCGCGGACGCGCCCGCGACGCCGGAGCGCTCCGAAGCTGTCTGGGCGCCGTCGCCGGTCATCCCTCAGCCCACCTCGGCCGCGCCGCCGACCGCGTCGAGGTCAGCGGGCGCGGCTCCCTAGGAGTACCGTCGGCGGCCATCGCAGGAGGAGCCGGATGACCGCCACCCACGACTCGCGCCGCTGCCCCTACGTCCTCGTCGACGTGTTCACGTCGCGGCCGCTCGAGGGCAACCAGCTCGCCGTGTTCACGGATGCACGCGGCTTCTCGGACGCGGAGCTGCAGCGGCTGGCGCGCGAGATGAACCTCTCCGAGACCACCTTCGTCCTGCCGGGGGAGGCGACCGGCGGCGCCACGCGGGTCCGGATCTTCACCGTCGAAGAGGAGCTCCCCTTCGCCGGCCACCCGACGCTCGGGACCGCGGCCGTGCTGCGCGGAGAGAGCGGCGCACGCGAGGTGGTGCTCGAGCTCGGCGTGGGACGGGTGCCGGTGGCCTTCGAGGACGGCCCTGACGGCGCGTTCGGCGAGATGCGGCAACGGGACCCGATCTTCGGCGCGCGCCACGACCACCGCGAGGTCGCGCGCGCGCTCGGGCTGCCCGACGGCGTCCTCGACGAGACGCTCCCCATCGAGACGGTCTCGACCGGCCTCGCCTTCGCCATCGCGCCGGTCCGTTCGCTCGCCGAGCTGCAGCGGCTCCGGCCGGACGTCGCGCGCGGCGCCGACTACCTCGCCCGCACCGACGCGAAGTTCTTCTACTTCGTCGCGCGCGAGACGGTCGACCCGGCGGCGCGCCTCCACGCCCGCATGCTGTTCTACGGCGGCGAGGACCCCGCGACCGGCTCCGCCGCCGGCTGCTGCGCGGCGTGGATGGTGGCGCATCGAGTCGCGGAGCCCGACGAGCGCGTCCTCATCGAGCAGGGCCTCGAGACGCGGCGGCCGAGCCGGCTGTTCGTGCGCGCCGGGCGGAGCGCGGGCGTGGTGACCGACGTTCGCGTCGGCGGGCATGCGGTCGAGGTGGGGCGCGGCGAGCTCCGGTTCTGACGCACCGGATGGTGTCCGGCCCGTCCGGCCGACTGCTATATTTCGTCCGGGGGAGCGGCGGATGGTCCGCCGGGAGGGAGCCCATGACCCGACGCCTCGCAACCTTCGTCGTCGCCGCCGCCTGTCTCGCTGTGCCGGCAGCCGCCCGGGCGCAGAGCGTCCTCCTCGAGGGCTTCGGCGGTTTCCAGGGCCTGCAGCCGAACTGGGGGAGCGTGATGAACGCCGCCCACGGCACCGAGGGCACGGGCATCGTGGGCGGCGACGTTCTCCTGCAGTGGGCTGGCCTGGGCCTCGGCGTCTCGCTCGACAAGACGGTGAGCGGAAGCTACGGCAGCCCGTGGGCCGGATCGCTCATGGGCGGCCTGACCGTGCCGGTGACCATCCTCCGGCTCGAGGTGCTGGGAGAGCTCGGCCGGCGTGCCACCACGTTCGGCGACATGTTCGGCTCGAACGGCGCGACGTTCGTCGGGGTGAGGCCGGGCGTGCGGCTCCGCCTCGTGCCCACCTCGCTCAACGTCGGCGTGTGGGGGCTCGTCCGATGGCCGACGAGCGGCGGCGACTTCGGGTCTCCGGACTGGGGCCTCGTCGGGCGCGTCGGCTTCGAGTTCTAGCGGTGGCGGCGCCAGGACCCGAAAATGGAAAGCCCCGGGACAAGCCCGGGGCTTCGCGGTTCTGCGCGGCGCTCGACTAGAGCTTGACGATGCTGTCCGTCGGGCAGACGGCCATGCAGGCGGGCTCGCCACCGTTCGCGGCGCACTCGTCGCACTTGGCGGCCTCGATGACGTAGGTGTCGTCGCCCTGCGTGATGGCCTGGTTCGGGCACTCGGGCTCGCAGGCGCCGCAGTTGGAGCAGTCCTCGGTGATCTTGTTGGCCATGTTTGAACTCCGTTGGGTTGGGGGTGGGGAAGAGGGGCGGTGCGCCGGAGCCTCGGTGCACGCGGGGTGCCATCGAACGAACGGCCTTAAGTTTCAGGCAAAAACACGGAGGCACCGGGCCTCACCGCTCGGTCCTCGCGCAACGTTCGCACCGCCCCGCAAGAACTGCGGCGAGATGACGCGGACGGGTGACGCAGTCAGGCGAGCGCCTGGTCGATCCGCGCCAGCACCTCGGCGTCGAGCTTCACGCCCGACGCCCGGGCGTTCTCCGCGACCTGCTCCGGACGCGAGGCGCCGATGATGGCGGCGGTGACCTCGCTCCGGCGCAGGATCCACGCCAGCGCGAGCTGCGGGAGCGAGAGCCCGAGGTCGCTCGCGATCGGCCGGAGCCGCTGCACGCTCGAGAGCACGCGATCGTCGAGGCGCTTCTGGAGGAAGCCCCCCATCGCCTCGCTGGCCGCTCGCGAATCGGCGGGTGCGGGCTGACCGGCGCGGTACTTGCCCGTGAGGACGCCCTGGGCGAGCGGCGACCACACGATGTTCCCGATGCCTTCCCGCGCGCAGAGCGGGAAGACCTCCTCCTCCGGTGCACGCCACAGCAGCGAATACTGCGGCTGGCTCGACACGAACCGGCTGCCCGGCAAGGCCAGGGCCGCGCGGATCTGCTCCGCGCTCCATTCCGAGAAGCCGATGTAGCGCGTCTTCCCCTGCGCGACGGCCGCGCTGAGCGCGGCCATCGTCTCCTCGAGCGGCGTGCGCTCGTCGTAGCGGTGGCACTGGTAGAGATCGACGTGGTCGACGCGCAGCCGCCTGAGGGACGCGTCGAGCTGCTTCTTGATCTGGGCCGCCGAGAGCCCCTGGTCCTGAGGGGACATCGGGAAGTACACCTTCGTGGCGAGGACGTACCGGTCGCGCGGCATGCCCCGGAGGACCTCGCCGAGGAACGACTCGGCCGCCCCGAGCGCGTACACGTTGGCGGTGTCGACGAAGTTGATGCCCTCGTCGAAGGCGCGGCGGACGCACGCCTCGGCCCGATCGCGAGGTACGCCGCCGCCGTAGGTGAGCCAGGAGCCGAGCGCGATCTCGGACACGACCAAGTCGCTCTGACCGAGCCTGCGGTACTGCATGACGCCTCCGCGCCGGGGATGATGCCATGCAAAGCACGCGGGACGCGCTCGCGCAAGGGAAGGCTGGCGGCGGCGCCCCATCCGTGATAACGGAATGCCGCGCTGCGCCGCGCGCCGCGGGCGGGACGGGTAAGGGACGATGATCGAGGTCGAGGACCTGACGAAGGTGTTCCGCCGCGCCGGCGGGGAGGTCCCGGTCCTGAAGGGCGTCTCGCTCCGGATCGCGCGCGGCGAGATCTTCGGCGTCATCGGCCGCAGCGGCGCGGGCAAGAGCACGCTCGTGCGCTGCATGAACCTGCTCGAGCGGCCCACCTCCGGGCGCGTCCGGGTGGCGGGCCGCGACATGACCGCGCTCGACGGGGCGGGGCTGCGCGAGGCGCGCCGCCACATCGGGATGATCTTCCAGCACTTCAACCTGCTCTCCTCGCGCACGGTGCTCGGCAACGTGGCGCTGCCGCTCGAGCTGGCGGGCCACGCGCGCGAGGCGAGCCTGCGCGAGGCGAGGCCGCTGCTCGACCTGGTGGGCCTGTCCGCGCTCGCGGACCGTTACCCGGCGGAGCTCTCGGGCGGCCAGAAGCAGCGGGTCGGCATCGCCCGCGCGCTCGCGTCCCGACCGGAGGTGCTCCTCTGCGACGAGGCGACGAGCGCGCTCGATCCGGAGACGACGCAGTCGATCCTGGCGCTGCTGAAGGACATCCAGCGCAAGCTCGGCCTGACCGTGGTCCTCATCACCCACGAGATGCAGGTGATCCAGGCCGTGTGCGATCGGGTGGCGGTGCTCGATCACGGGTCCGTGGTGGAGCAGGGGCCGGTGTTCCAGCTCTTCACCGCGCCTCGCAGCGAGGTGACGCGGAGCCTCGTCCGCGACGTCTTCGATCGGGAGCTGCCGCCGTGGCTCCACGAGCGGCTCGCGGCCGGGGTCACCGCCGCCGAGGGGAATCCGATCGTCCGCATCCTCTTCACCGGGCCGTCGGCGAACACGCCCGTGATCGCTCAGGCGGTGCGCCGCTTCGACGTGCTCCTCAACATCCTGCAGGGCCACGTCGACTACATCCAGGGCGAGCCGTACGGGAACATCATCGTGTCGGCGGAGGGGGCGTCCGAGGCGGTCGAGGCCGCGCTCGGCTGGATCCGCGCCCAGGGCCTGCAGGCGGAGATCCTCGGTCATGTCGCTCGAGATGGGTAGCTTGCTCCTCGACGCGCTCCTCGAGACGCTCGTCATGGTGGGCGTCTCGACGGCGCTCTCGGCGCTGGTGGGCGTGCCGCTGGGCGTCGTGCTGGTGGTGACCTCGCGCGGGCACATCCTGGCGCACGCGGGCCTCAACCGCGTGCTGGGCGCGGTGGTGAACGCGGCGCGCTCGACGCCGTTCATCATCCTGCTCGTCGCGATCATCCCGCTCACCCGGCTCATCGTCGGCACGTCGATCGGGACCGCGGCGGCGGTGGTGCCGCTCACGCTGGCCGCCATCCCGTTCGTCGCCCGCCTGGTCGAGGCGTCGCTGCGCGAGGTGGATCCGGGCCTGGTGGAGGCGGCGCAGGCGATGGGCGCGACGCCGCGCCAGATCGTGATGAAGGTGCTCCTCCCGGAGGCGCTCCCCGGCATCGTCGGCGGCCTCACCATCACCGTCGTGAGCCTCGTCGGCTACTCGGCGATGGCGGGGGCAGTCGGCGGCGGCGGGCTGGGCGATCTCGGCATCCGCTACGGCTACCAGCGGTTCCAGCCGGAGGTGATGCTCGCGGTGGTGGTGGTGCTGATCGTGCTCGTCCAGGCGGTCCAGTCGGCCGGCGATCGGGTGGTGCGCCGGCTCGACAAGCGAAACCTGCGCGCGCGGGCGTGAGACGCTGACGCGTGGGGCGCGCCGGGCGGCCCCCTCTCCCTGGCCCTCTCCCCCGGTTGGGGGAGAGGGTCGATCACGCGTGGTGACGAGGTGTTTCGTCCCCCTCGCCCCGCCGCCAGGCGGGGAGAGGGTCTGTAGAGGGGCTGAACCGCGGTCAGAACCCCGGGACCACGATGCCCGGCCACTTCTCCGCGATGAGCTTTCGGACCTCGTCGGAGTGGTAGGCCGCGACGAGCTTCTGCACCCACGGCTTCTGCGCGTCCGCCTGGCGCACGACGATGACGTTCACGTACGGCGAATCGGCCGCCTCGCGGGCGATGGCGTCCTTCGCGGGATCGAGCTTCGCCTGGAGGGCGTAGTTCGTGTTGACCGCCGCGGCCGAGACGTCGGGCAGGAAGTGCGCCACCTGGGCGGCGTCGACCTCGACGATCTTCACCTTCTTGGGGTTCTCGACGATGTCGGCCGGCGTCGGCGTGATGCCGCTGCCGGGACGGAGCTTGAGGATGCCCTTCGACTGGAAGAGCAGCAGCGCGCGCCCCTCGTTGGACGGGTCGTTCGGGACCGCGAGCTTGGCGCCCTGCGGCAGGTCGGCGAGCGACTTCACCTTCTTCGAGTAGACGCCCATCGGGAAGACGATCGTCTTGCCGACCGAGGTGATCTTGTAACCCCGCGCCTTCACCTGCTCCTCCAGGTACGGCAGGTGCTGGAAGGAGTTGGCGTCGAGGTCGCCCGCGGCGAGCGCCGGGTTCTGCTGCGCGTAGTCGGAGAGCTCGACCACCTTCACGTCGATCCCGTCCTTCGCCAGGATCTTCTTCACGTGCTCGGCGATCTCGGCGTGCGGTCCGTTCTCGACCCCGAGCTTGAGCGTCTGGGCGGCGTGGGCGGCGGCGGGCGCCAGCGCGAGCCCGAGGGCACCGGCGACGGCGGCGAGGAGCGTGGTCAGGGATGTTCTCGTGCGATGGGTGTCGTTCATGGGTCTCTGTTTAAATAACGGATGTTCATCCTGTCAAGCGGACGACGGGCGAGAGCGTCCTCCAGGGGCCTGGACCAGCGAGCCCCGCGCGGTTCTCATTCGTGTATGGGTTTCAACCTCCCCACGATCCTCGTCGTGCTGGGGATCGTCGCCCTGACGCTCCTGCTCACCGGCCCCGGGCTGTGGAGCGAGAAGTGGGGCTGGCGTTGGTTCGACGCCGCCCGCAAGAAGAGGACGCCGCCCCAGCCGCCACGGGCTTGAGCTTGCCCCGCGTCAGGCGGCGAAGTGCGCGTCTGCGATGGAGCGGGCGAGGTCCATCGAGCTGGTGAAGGCGGGCGAGACCGGGTTGAGCACGTGGACCGTCTCGTCCTTGGCGAGGACGAGGAAGTCCATGACCAGCTCCTTCGTGCGCCAGTCGACGAGCTGGGGCCGGATCCCGACCTTGGTCGCGCGCGCGAAGAGGCGTGGGTCGTAGCCGTGGACGAGCCGCGCCGCGTCCGCGTGGAAGAAGCGCGGGAGGTACTTGCGTGGCTCGGTGATCGCCACGCTCCGGAAGCGCCGGTTCGTGGCGAACAGCGCGGCGTCCCGAAGCAGCAGCGCCGGCGCTTCGCGGTCGATGCCGCGCAGCATCCCGTAGTTCTCGCGGCCGAGCGCGGGGATGGCCGTCGGCCCGACGTACAGGTCGCCCCGCGCGCTGCGCGTGAAGTGCACGCCGAGGAAGGGGTTGCGGATGTCGGGCACCGGGTAGACGTTCCCGCGCACCGGGAACGCCGCGCCCGGGCGGAGCTTCCGGTAGATCCCCTTGAAGGGGATGAGCCGGTACTCCGCGCCGACGCCGAAGGCGCGCGCCACCCGATCGCAGTAGGCGCCGGCGGCGTTGACGAGCCGGCGGAAGCCGATGGGCCCGCCGGAGGTGGCGGCGGTGCGCGGCCCGGAGAGGCCCAGGAAGGCGCGGCCGGTGACGACGCGCGCGCGGCCGCTCGCCACGAGCTCCTCCCGCAGCCGCTCCAGGACCGCCATGGGATCGAAGACGGCGGTGAGGCGCGAGTAGAGGGCGAGCCCCGCGCTGCGGGCGGCCGGCTCCACCTGCGCCAGCTGCCGATCGTCGAGCAGCTCCACCTCGGCGCCGTTGGCGATCGCGCGGCGGCGCAGCTCCTCGAGCGCGGGGAGCTCCGAGGGGTCGCGCGCGACGATCACCTTGCCGGTCTCGACCAGCGGCAGGCCCTGCGCCTGGCAGTAGCCGCGGAGGAGCAGGTTGCCGCGCAGGCAGGAGCGCGCCTTCAGGCTGTCGGGGGCGTAATAGATGCCGGCGTGGAGCACGCCGCTGTTGCGGCCGGAGGCATGGCGCCCCAGCGCCGGCTCCTTCTCCAGCACCACCACGTTCTCGCGACCGCGCGCCACGAGCTCGCGGGCAAGGGTGAGCCCGACCACGCCGCCGCCCACGATGAGGATGTCCGCTGCCTCCGCCATGCGGGCACGGTAGCAGGCTCGACCCGCGGTCCGCGAGGGGCGTTGTTGCCGCAGTCCAGGGATGCGAGGACTGCCGGCAGAGGAGGGATCCGCCATGGCGTCGTTCCAGCCCCGCAGCGTGTTCATCACCGGCGCCTCGAGCGGTCTCGGCCGGGGGCTCGCTTTCCACTACGCGCGCGGCGGCGCCACCGTGCACGCCGCTGCGCGCCGGCAGCCGGAGCTCGAGGCGCTCGCGGCCGAGGTGGCGCGCCAGGCGATGCCAGGGCAGATCGTGCCGGTGGCGCTCGACGTCACCGACGCGGAGGCGCAGGCGCGCGCCATCGCCGCGGCCGAGGAGCAGTCGGGCGGCGCGCTCGACCTCGTCGTGGCGAACGCCGGGGTGGGCGAACCGACGTCGGCGCCGACGATCGACTGGCGCCGTGTGAAGCGCGTCCTCGATGTGAACGTCTCGGGGGCCTGCGTCACCCTCGCCGCGGCGCTGCCCGCCATGGTCGCGCGCGGCGCCGGCACGGTGGTCGCGATCTCGTCCCTGGCCGCCTTCCGCGGCCTCCCGGGGATGGCCGCTTACTGTGCCAGCAAGATCGCGCTGCACGCCTTCATGGAGAGCCTCCGCGTCGACCTGCGCGGCAGCAAAGTGCGCGCGCTCACCGTCTACCCGGGGTTCGTGAAGACCGAGATGACGGCCAAGAGCCGCTCCTACATGCCGTTTCTGATGGAGCTCGACGACGCGATCGCCGTGATCGCGAAGGGGGTGGCGAAGGGCGATCCGGAGATCCTCTTCCCGTTCCCGCTCTCGGCGGCGGTCCGCGCGCTGGGCGCCCTCCCGCGCGCGCTCTACGAGCCACTCGCGGCGCGCGGGCGAGAACGCTGAGCGCGCCGCCACGGGGGGGCAGCCGGGGAACCTACGGCGGGGGACGAGCCTCCCCAACGGAATCGCCCAGGCCTGGGCGCCGTCACATGAAGACGGAGAACCCGACGAGCGCCTCGGTCTCGATGGGCCGGCGGGCGGCCTCGAACCACAGCGAGGCTCGGCTGAAGTGGAGCCGGCCACCGAGGCGAAGGTCGAAGGTGGAGCGGGGCGTCGCCCACGGCAGCCAGCGCCATCCCGCCTCGCCGAAAAGCGAGGCGCGCGCGCCGGCGCGCACCCGCAAGCCCGCCGACGGACCGATCGCCAGCCGCGCGAAGCTGCCATCGAGACCGTGCAGATCAGGCGCGCCCGCCAGCTCGGCGTCGGTGAGCGCGTACGCCGTGACCGCCTCGCCCTGGAACGTCCGCGCGAGGCCGCCGCCGAGCCGCGCCACGCCTGCGAGGCAGCCGGGACAGCCCGCGTCGCGCACGGTGTCGGCGCCGAGCGCCGCGCGCCACGTGGCGTGCTGGTCGAAGCGCCCGAAGTCGCTCAGCGAGAACACGTCCACGATGAGAGCGCGCTCGAGATGGAGCGCGTCGTGGCGCGGCTCGTACCGCACGCGCGCGGGGAGGAACTCGATCTGAGCGAGCGCCGGGTAGCCCGCGGGCGGGTCCGCGAGGTCGTGCAGCGCCAGCCGGAAGTCGTAGACGGCGAGCGGTCCGGAGCGAGAGGAGGCCCCGCCGGCCGCGCCCATCCGCAGCGAGCCGTGCCCGAGCTGCGGCTGCTGGGACGGAACGGGCGAGACCACCAGCTCGTCGCTCTGCACGGGGACGGAGCTGCGCCGCTCCATGAGGCGCTGCTTCAGCTCCGCGGCGGGGGTCACCTTCGCGTCGAGCAGCTCCTTCGCGTGCGCGAAGTCCACCCAGTCGAGCGCGGCGTCGAGCGTGCGAGCCTGCTCCGGCGGTCCCAGGCCGCTCATCGGGGTGTCCGGCGCGGAGACGAGCGCGTCGAGCGCGTCGCGCTCCTCGGCGGAGAGCGCTCCGGCGCGGGTGAGGAACTGCGTCCGGATGGAGGGGCGGAAGTGCACCGCGCCGACCAGGCCCGGGTTCTCGAAGAGTGCCTTCACGGTGTCGGCGGGCAGCACGATCGGACCGAGGTGGCGCA
>DATLJU010000195.1:0-2418 GCA_035538735.1 Anaeromyxobacteraceae bacterium
CGCGGCGGTCGCGGCGAGGCCGTCCGGCGTCCGCGCGAAGAGGCGCGCCCCAACGGCCGCCTCCAGCGCGGCGATCCTCCGGCCGATGGTGGTCGGCGCCACGCGCAGCAACCGCGCCGCGCCTGCGTGGCTTCGCGTTCGCTGCACCGCGAGGAAGAACCGCAGGTCGCTCCAGTCCAGCATGGGCCTGCCATACCCCCGTGCATTCCTGCACGCCCGGCGTGCACCGTCGTGCATTCCGTCGGCGAGGCCGCGGCCACAAGATACTCCCGTCTTCCGGCAGCGAACGCCGGACGGACGGAAGGACGGAGATCATGATCGCGACGGCGACGGCGACGATGGCGGTTTGGGGCGGGCGGGCGTCCGAAACCTTGGACCTGTCCCGCGACGCGACGCTGCGCATCCCCCGGCGCGGGGGGGCCGCCGTCATCCGCGTCGAGCGCGGCGGGGTGCTGGTTACCCGCGCGGGTGACCTCGAGGACCACGTCCTCGAGCGCGGCATGGAGCTGCGAGTGTCCGAGCCGGGGCTCGTGGTCGCGTGGGCCCTCGAGGAGTCGACGGTGCGCGTGGGCGAGGAGGCTCCGCGGCGGCGCGCGGCCTAGGGTGAGGAGTCGCGCCAAGCCTGGCTGGTCTGCGAGAAGCGCCTCAGGAAGGCCCGGGTCCGCTCGTTCCTCGGGTTGTCGATGAGCTCTCGGGCCGGGCCCTCCTCGACGATCACCCCGGCGTCGATCAGCATGGCGCGATCGGCCACGTCGCGGGCGAACCCCATCTCGTGAGTCACGATGACCATGGTCATCTTCGCCGCGGCCAGGGAGCGGATGACCTTGAGGATCTCGCCGGTCAGCTCGGGGTCGAGCGCGCTCGTCGGCTCGTCGAACAGGAGGACCTGCGGATCGAGGGCGAGGGCGCGGGCGATGGAGACGCGCTGCTTCTGCCCGCCGGAGAGCGCGCAGGGATAGGCGTGCGCCTTGCCGGCGAGCCCCATCTTCTCGAGCAGCGCGAACGCGACCTCCCGCGCCTCCGCCTTCCCGCGCCCCAGCACGCGCACCTGCGCCTCGGTGATGTTCCGCAGCACGGAGAAGTGCGGGAACAGGTTGAAGTCCTGGAACACGAGCCCGAGCTTGAGGAGCGCGCCGCGCAGCGTGGCGGCGTCGGCGTAGACCCCGCCGTCGAGGATCCGGGTGCCGCAGATCGTGATCGTCCCGCTGTGGGCGGTGTCGAGGTGGGTGATGGCGCGGAGGAGCGTGGACTTTCCCGAGCCGGACGGCCCGAGGATGGCCAGCACCTCCCCCTGGTGCACCGAGAAGGAGATGTCCGAGAGGACCCGAAGGTCGCCGAAGGACTTGGAGAGATGCTCGACCGCGACGACGTCCATGGCGCCCCAGCTCAGCTGTAGTACGCGAGCCTCCGCTCCGCGCGGAGGAAGAGCTCGGAGACCACCCAGTTCATGACGAAGTAGAACGCGCCCGCGATGAAGATGGGCATGGTGGAGAACTGGCGAGCGGAGGCGTTCTGCGCCACCCGGAAGAGCTCTGCCACGCCGATGGTCTGGGCGAGGGCGGTGTCCTTCACGAGCGTGATGGTCTCGTTGGCGGTGGCGGGCAGGATCCGCTTCACCACCTGCGGGAGGACGATCCGGAAGAACGTGTCCGCGCGGGTGAAGCCCAGCACCTTGGCGGCCTCGTACTGTCCCCTGGGGATCGACTGGATCCCGCCGCGGTAGATCTCGGCGAAGTACGCGGCGTAGTTGAGGACGAAGGCGACGATGACCGCGGTGAAGCGGTCGTACGAGGCCCCGAACAGATAGTACGGGGCGAAGTAGACGAAGATGATCTGGAGGATGAGCGGCGTCCCGCGCATCACCAGGATGTAGAGGTTGACCGGGACGGCCACGAGGCGCCTGGTCGACATGCGGCCGAAGGCGACCGGCAGCGCCAGCGGGAGCGCGAAGAGAAGGGTCAAGAAGAAGATCTCGAGGGATACGATCGATCCCTCGAGCATCGCCCCCAGCATCTTCACCATACGACGATCACTTGCCGACGACCGAGATGTCCTGGCCGAACCACTTGGTGGTCACCTTGGCGAGCGTACCGTCCTTGGCCATCGCCTCGAGCGCGCCCTGAACCGCGTCGCGGAGGGCGAGATCGTTCTTGCGGAAGCCGACGCCGAACACCTCGGGAGCGAGCGACTCCTTCAGGATCGTGTAGGCCTTCCCGGAGCGCTTGATGTTGTCCTCGGCGAGGATGAGGTCCATGACCACCGCGTCCACGCCGCGCACCTCGAGGTCCATGAGCGCGGTGAGGTTGTCCTTGAACTCCACCACCTGCGCGAGCGACGCCTTGAAGTCCTTGGCAGCGTCGAGGGCGCCGGCGGCCGAGGAGCCGGCCTGGAGCCCGACCTTCTTCCCCTTGAGGCTCG
>DATLJU010000196.1:0-5825 GCA_035538735.1 Anaeromyxobacteraceae bacterium
GAGCGGTGCATCATCCTGCAGGGGGGAGGGCAGCCCCCGCGCGGCGTGCGGCGCCTGGTGCAGCGCCTGCACTCCGAGCTGAAGCTCCCGGTGTACGTGCTGGTCGACAACGACCCGTGGGGCTTCTACATCTACTCCGTCATGAAGCAGGGCTCGATCAACCTCGCCTACGAGTCGATGCGCATGGCGGTGCCCGACGCGCGCTTCATCGGCCTCAGCTCGTTCGACAAGGACGCCTACCAGCTGCCCTCGAACGTCGCCATCCGAATGGACGAGGGCGACGAGGCGCGCGCCAAGCAGATGCTGGGCTATCCCTGGTTCCAGGCGAAGCAGTGGCAGCGCGAGATCCAGGAGATGGTGCGCTCGGGCGTGAAGTTCGAGCTCGAGGCGCTCTCGCGGCGCGGCATCAGCTTCATCACCGAGGAGTACCTGCCGCGGAAGCTGAAGGAGAAAGACTGGCTCGAGTAGCCGCCGAAGTTGACCCCGAGAGGCCGGTGGCTACACTCCGCCGTTCGCCTTTCACCGTAACAGGAGACGACGACATGCCGACGCCCAAGGGTAACCGCTCGAAGCGCAAGGTCTCGAACCGCTCGAAGACGAAGCGCACGCAGGCCGCGCGCAAGCGCAACCTGAGCGTGAAGCGCAAGCGCCGCGCGAAGCGGGCCGTGTAGCTCCGAGCAGACGACGCGACGGGGCTCGCACGTCGGCAGTAGGGCGGGGCTTGTCCCCCGCCGCCGGAGCCCCTGGCGATCGCGGTCGATCAGAGCGCGCGGCGGAGCGGTACTGCCGGCAGCTCCTCGAAGAACGGGGCGCAGCGATCGAGAAAGCCCGCCAGGTAGGCGCGGGCGCCCGCATCGAGGCAGCCCGCGAACAGCGCCGGCAGCTCTTCGCGACAGGAGGCGACGCTCAGGGTGTAGCCGGCCGCCGTGAGCGTCCCTTCCAGCAGCCGGTACCTCAGGTAGAGCAGCCACGTCTGCACGACGTCGGTCATGCAGTAGCCCGTGATCCGATCGAGCGCGCCCTGGGCGTAGAGGTCCGAGACGTCCTTCCCCGCCACGCCCTCCTTGCCCGGCAGCCCGACCAGCTTCGCGTAGAGATCGAGTGGAGCCGCGGGCGCGCTCCCGCCCGCCGTGAGGAGATCGAAGAGGTCCTGGTGCCCCTCGCTCCCCGCGAGCCTCCCGGCCGCGAACCAGGCCGGGGCGGAGAGCCCGAGCTTGAGCGCGCGGAGCTCCAGCACCGGCAGGTCGAAGCCGCGCCCGTGGAACGTCACGAGCGTCCGCCCGTGGAGGCCGGCGAAGGTGCGCGTCAGGAAGGACTCCTCGGGGCCGCGCCGGTCCGTCCAGCAGCTCACGTCGCTCACGATCAGCGCCCCGTCGCGCTCGACCGCCTCGATGGCGCAGGCCACCACGGGGCGGTGATAGGGCAGGGGGAGGAAGTCGCTGCGGCCTCCGCTCTGCGCCTTCCGCGCGGCCAGGAGGCGGCCCAGCTTGTCGGCGTACGGGCGGGACGGTTCACCGTCGACCGCCGAGACGAGCTCCTCGTCCGGCACGGTCTCGAGGTCGAGCGCGACGTAGCGTCTCACGAGATGCAGCGTGCCAGAGCACCCTGACACTTTCGTGACTCGTAGGGCGGGGGCTTGTCCCCCGCCTGTGATCACGCTCGTGTCACCGCGGGAAGCTGCGCGGCGGGTCCTCCTCGAAGCCGGTCCCGTCGAGCGCCTCCAGGAAGGCCACGAGCGGCCGCACGTCGAACGGGAAGATGCGCACCTCCCGCATGGCCGGATCGAGCCAGGGGTTGGAGGCGATCTCGAGATATCGCAGCACGGCGTCGCGCAGGTCGGGCGAGGTCCCGTCGTGCATGTACGGTGGGTGTCGGGCCACGTCCCGCAGGGTGGGCGTCTTGAAGGCGCCCACGTCGGCCGGGGCCCCCGTCACGGCGTACCGCCCGGTGTCGCCGAACCCGAGGCGGACCCCATCGGCGGCCGGTGCGAAACCGATCCCGACGTTGTGGAACTTCCCGTCGGTGAGGTTCGGCCCGGTGTGGCAGGCGTTGCACCGCCCGCGCCCGAAGAAGACCTCCATCCCCTGCTTCGCCTCCTCCGAGAGGGCGCCGTCGTCGCCGGCCTGGTACCGGTCGTAGGCGGATCCGCCGGAGCGGCGCGTCGCCTCGTACGCGGCGAGGGCGTCGCCGACGCGGTCGAGGTCGAGCCGGTCATCGCCGTACGCCTCGCGGAAGGCCCGGCGGTAACCCTGGATTCCGGCCAGCGTGCGCACCACGCCCTCGGCCGTGTTCCCCATCTCGACCGGATTGACGAGTGGCCCCTTCGCCTGCTCGGCCAGCGAGGCGGCGCGCCCGTCCCAGAACCAGGCGTCGTAGAGCGGGAAGGCGACGTTCACGAGCGGCGGCGCCTTGCGCGTCCCCTCCCGTCCCTCGATGCCGGTCGAGCGTGGCTTCAGCTCGGAGAAGCCATGGCGCGGGTCGTGGCAGGTGGCGCAGGAGACGGTCCCGTCGCGCGAGAGCCGTGCGTCGAAGAACAGCCAGCGCCCGAGGCGGACCTTCTCGGGCGTCACTCGCACCCCGTGAGCGCGTGCAAGCTCGAACGGCACGCCTTGTGGTGGGGGCGCGAGCGGCTGGAGCGGGTTCTCCGCTTCCCACGGCGCCGGGCTGCTGGCGGGCGCGGTCGCGGCGGTGCGGCAGCCGCAGATCGCGAGGGCGAAGGCGAGGGCGGTGGCGCGGCTCACGTCGCGACATCCTACGGGACGTAGCCTCGCGGCGCCCGCGCCCGCCCGGGTCCGCCGTGGCGGCGGGCGTTCGTCCTTCGACTACGCGCGGCCCTTGGCCGCGCGGAGCCTGTCCTGAGCGGAGGCTGCGAAGCGGCCGGAGTCGAAGGACTCAGGACGAACGGAAGGCTTCGTCAGCTCGCGCGCGCGACGGGCCCAGGACACCGCGCGGACAGCACCGCGACCAGCTCGGCGGAGTCGCACGGCTTCTGCAGGCGAGGGTTCTCCGTGCGGTCCAGGAAGGCGCGGGTCCCGTCGGTGAAGGCGCCGCCGGTGAGGAACACCACGCGCGACGCCAGCTCGGGCCGGGCCTGCTGCAGCCGGTCGAAGAAGTCGGGACCGCTCAGCTCCGGCATCATCAGATCGCACAGCACGGCGTCGAACCGCTCGCCGGCGCGGAGGAGCCTGAGCGCCTGGAGCGGACTCGTCTGCGGGACCACCTCGAAGCGGCGGGAGAGCAGGCGGTGCAGCGAGGCGCAGACGAGCGGCTCGTCGTCGAGGACCAGCACCCGCGGCCGGGCCGGATCGTCGTGCCGCGGCGCGAGCCGAGGTCGGCCGCCTCGATCCTGCGCGAAGTCCTGGAGGTCGCGGATGCTGCGCGCCGCGCGCTGGCTCGCCTCCTCCGCCTCGCGAAGCGCCGTGACGAGCTCCGCGGTCGGGACGGCGTCGCCCTCGGCCTCCGTCCCCGCGAGGTGCTCGCGGACCCAGCCGATGTTCGTGAGCGCGATGGCGAGCACGTTGTTCACCTCGTGCGCGACGCCGCCGGCGAGCCGGCCGACTGCCGCGAGCCGATCGGCGACACCGAGATGCGTCCGGGCGAGCTCGAGCTGCCGCACCGAGCTGGCCAGCTCGGCCCCGCGCCGCTCCAGCTCCTCGTTCCGCGCGGCCACCACCGCCCGGAGGTCGTCGCGGGCCACCGACCCGGCGCGCACGGCGTGACCGACGGCTCGCCGGAGGGCGACGGCGTGCGCCGCCAGGGCCGCGGGGGCGAGCGCGAGGGCCCAGGCGCTTCCGCGCGCCGTGGTGGCGCCGGCCAGGGCGGCCAGCGCAAGCGCGCAGGACTGGACCGCCGCGTCGCGAACGCTCATCGCCCGCACTCCGCTCGCGCTTCGGCCCCGGCGGCCACCTGCCCGCCGCCGCGCCGTTGCGCCGCCGCGGCGCCGGCGGCCGCCGCGGCGCGGAGCTGGGCGAGCGAGCTCGTCCCACCTGCCGCGCAGGCGACGCCGATGCTGAGCGAGAGGCGTGGCCCGCCGGCCGAGATGCGCGCGAGGAGCCGTCCCGCGACCGCCGTGGCGCCGGCAAGGTCGGCCTGCAGCAGGAGCACCAGCGCGCGGTCGGAGTCGAGTAGGCCCACGAGGTCGGTGCTGCGCACGCAGCGCCGCAGCAGGCCGACGAGCGCCGTGGACCGCTCCACCGGCAGGGGGACGTCCGGCGCCACCTCGAGCAGCGCCAGCGACTCGCTGTGGGCGCGGGCGTAGTCGGAGGCGAGCCTCAGCGCGCCCTCCAGCGCCTCGCCGCGCTCGATCCGCGCGCCCGACTCGGCCGCGGTCGGGCTGACCGCGAGCGCGGCCGGGAGCCGGCGCGCCTCGGCCAGCACGGTTCCCACGCGGTCCGAGCCGCCGAGGTCGATCTCGAAGTCGCCGGCGGCCTCGGGGATGAGCAGCGCCATGCGCGCCAGCACGGCTTCCAGCTCGGTGCCGGTGAGGCCGAGCCGCGCGCGGGCGGTCTGCAGGGCCGGGCGCAGCGCGCCCGTGCCCGGCGCGACCCAGACGTCGGCGAGGTGGCCGGAGCGAGCCACGCACCGGAGCAGGCGCGCCTCGGCCGGCGGTGCGTCCGGAGGCGGCGAACCGTGGCTCCCCGCGACCGCGCGCTGCAGGGGCGAGGGCAGCTGCCAGCGAGCCGCGAGCAGCGCGCCGACCGCCGCGTGATCGGCCTCGAACGCGCCGTGCTCGAGCTGCGCCAGCGCGTCGTGGTCGCCGGCGGCCCTCGCGCACAGGGCGCCGTATTGCTCGGGGGCGATCTCCGCCAGCGCCAGCATTCCGAGGTCCTGCAGCAGCGCCCCCAGGAACGCCTCCTCCGCGTCGACGCCGTCCTCGGTGCCCTCGGCCAGGGTCCGGCTCGCCAGGGCGGCGAAGACGGCGCGCCGCCAGAACGCGCTCCGGTCGAAGCCGGCGTCATCGCGCCGGCGGCCGCGAAGGAGCGAGAAGGAGAGCGCGATCGCGACGACCGCATTCGATCCGAGGGCGGGGACGGCCCGGGTGAGCGTCCCGAACTTACCGCGCGCCGCGATCGAGGCCGAGTTGGCCGCGCGCAACACGCGCGCCGACAGCGCGGGATCGCGCGAGAGGGCGTCGGCGATCTTCCAGTGATCGCTCTCCTCCTCGTGAGACAGCCGGAGCACCTCGAGCGCGACCGCGGGCAGCGAGGGCAACCGCGGGCAGGAGAGGATGCGGCGCTCCAGCTCGGCCGGGAGCACTGCGGAGGTGCTCATGGAGTGGCCTCCTCGATCGTGTCTGTAACCCTGTGTCGTTGTGCGCTGCGGTCTGCGTGCCTCACGCGACGGTCGTGCAACGAGCAGACCGGGCGGCCCCGCTGGCGGCGGGAGCCGGAAGAGGGGGTAGGTCGCGTTCGGACGCGGATCTACGGCGGTCGCGCTCGATATCTCGTGCGCCGCGGCGCATGGCGCTCGCGCACCCCGGGGTCCTCGGTCACCCCGGGAATGGGGGTCGCCGAAGCGCGTCGAGGGCGCGCGAGGGCGCCGCGGGTGCTAAAGACAACCGCCTGACATCAGCAGGAGCAGAGATGGCCACCCTTCGTCCCTTCCGCGCGCTGCGCCCCTCACCCGAGAACGCGATCCGAGTCGCCTCACCGCCGTACGACGTGGTCAGCACGGCCGAGGCGCGTGACCTGGCGCGCGGCAACTCCGACAGCTACCTGCGCGTGTCGCGGCCGGAGATCGATCTGCTGGCCGGCACCGACGAGCACGCACCGGAGGTCTACCAGCAGGGGAAGCGCAACCTCGACGAGCTCGTCGCGCGCGGCGTG
>DATLJU010000197.1:0-1591 GCA_035538735.1 Anaeromyxobacteraceae bacterium
CCGTGCGCCGGGCTGGCGGAGCTGGACGGCAGGAGCGTGAACAGGTCGTACGAGGTCGGAGCGTTCGTGTGCGAGACGAGGCGGATCGTCTGCGCCTTGTACGCCGACGCGGCGTAGTCCGAGATCGCGCCGGTCTGCGGCGCAAACGGGAAGTCGCCGATTTGCAGCAGCGGCGAGGAGAAGTTCCCCGGCCAGAAGTAGGCGCCGCTGCCCGAGTTGATGCCGGAGAGCCCCGCGGTTCCGGCGGCGGCGGTGGTCTGGAAGTGCGTCGAGCCGTCGGAGCCGCCGGTCTGGTAGGTCGAGTTCGACGAGACGCCCTCGAACGAGCCGAGGCCGGCGCACTCGGCGAACACGTCCCTGCCCGCGGCCGAGAACTGGCCGATGGTCTTGAGCGCCCGATCGATCTGGGCCGCGCTGTACTTGACCTGGCAGCTGCAGGTCGGACCGGGCGGGCAGTCGCTGCACGAGCTCGGCGCCGCCCAGTGCGGTACCCACAGGATCTGGTACCCGTTCTTGTAGAGATTCGTGGTGGTCCAGCTCCCGGACGCGTCGGGCTGGAAGTCCTCCATGGTCAGCCGGTCGTAGATCTGCCCGTGCGTGCCCGTCGCCGTGCCGGCCGCGGCGCCGAAGTCGAGGCCGGCCTGCGTGAGGTAGCCCTGGATCACGTACTCCGAGTTCTTCGACCCCGCGCCGGAGCTGCCGATGTCGAGCAGGGCGAGCTTCGGCGGGACCGCGCCGCCTGCGCTCCAGCCGCCCGCCATCGTCTTCGCGACGTTCCCAGTGAACGCGACGTTCGAGACGTGGACCTTCACCGAGCCGTAGAGCGCCTTGTAGTTCTGGAGGACGGTCGAGGCGCGGGCGAAGTCGGAGCCGTCCACCACGAACGGCCCGCCGCGGTAGCTGATGCCGTGCGCCGTCACCGGCGAGGCGCCGGTAGCGCCGGTGTTCCAGTCGTAGCGGAGGACCGGGAGCCCGTTCGCGTAGGTGATGGTGAGGTCGGTCCCGGTGAGCGCGGGCTTCGCCGGATCGATGACCCAGTAGACGGCGATGTTGTTCCGCACGAGCTGGTAGACGAGCCCGTACGCCTTCATGACGTTACCCGGGTCCGCCGCCTGCGGGCACTGGTACGGCGTGTACGAGCCGGCCACCCCGTCCGTCTGGTACTGGTAGCAGAGGTCCATCGGGATGATGAGCGAGCCGCGCGCGAACGTCTGGACGCCCGCGCCGCCGCCGCAGGTGGGCGCGAGCAGCGGCAGCGCGCCGAGCACGAGAAGGACGGGGAACAGCGCCGCCAGCGCGCGGCGGCGGAGGGAACGGGCGATGGGGTGCATGAAGGCTCTCCTGGCGGACGGACGCTAACACGTGGCATCACGCGCAGTTGAGTCGCCGCTCGGCGCGCGGCACCCACACCCGCGCCGGAGGTGCGCGCGGAGGTTGACGCCTCCGCCGCCGCGTGCGATCCCCGCGGCGTGTCGATCCGCCCCGACGCCGAGCCCGCGCGCGGCGCGGCGCGCGCCCCGGCCGAGCGCCCGCGCGCGCTCGTGCGGACCTGGGCGATCGCGATCGCCGGGCTCGCCGCCGCGAAGGCGCT
>DATLJU010000198.1:0-16924 GCA_035538735.1 Anaeromyxobacteraceae bacterium
CCTCGGGGCGTCCATTCAGCTCCATGGCCGGGCGGTTAGTCGGGCGCGCGCGCCGCTGCTACGCTCCAGCCGTGATGCTCCTCGGCGTCGACGGCTGCCGCGCCGGCTGGATCGCGGCCGAGGCGAGTGGGCCGGACGAGCGGCCGCGGTTCCGGCTCTTCCGGAGGTTCGCCGAGGTCATCGAGGCGCTCCGCTCCCGCGACGGGCTTGCCTGTGTCGATGTGCCGATCGGGCTCTGCGACGTGGGGCGGCGCTGCGACCGGGAGGCTCGCAAGCTCCTCGGCCCCGCCCGCGCCGCGAGCGTCTTCACGCCGCCGAGCCGGAGCGCCCTCGCCGGAACGACCGCGGCCGAGATCCGCTCGCTCAACCTGCGCGCCACCGGCCGCAGCCTGTCGGAGCAGACGCTCAACATCCTGCCCAAGATCCGCGAGGTCGACGCCGCCATGACGCCCGCGCTGCAGGAACGCGTTCGCGAGGTGCACCCGGAGCTCGTCTTCGCGTCCTTGACGGACCACGGGTCCGGACTCGCCACGTCCAAGAAGACCGACCGCGGACGCCGCGAGCGACTCGCATTGCTGCCGCCCGCCCTCGCCGCGGCCGCCCCGTCGCGGGCGGCGCGACCCTTCCCCGCCCAGGCGGTCGCGCTCGACGACTACGTCGACGCGCTGGCCGCGCTCGTCACGGCGGGGCGGCGGGCGCGCGGAGAGGCGCGCCGCCTGCCCGCCGACGGCGTCGATCGCGACCAGCGGGGGCTCGCGATGGAGATCGTCTGGTGATCGGCCGCGGCGAACTGTGGGAGTGATGGGCCATCCGTTCGCCCTGAGCGTTGCGGCGCAACGCGCCGCGCAGTCGAAGGGCGAACGTTCGTGCTTCGACTCCGCGCCCGCTCCGCGGGCGCCAAGCTCAGCCCGAACGGAAGACTTCGTTTCGCGCCAGCGCGCGCCGGTTCCGATGGTCGCGCCAGGGCCGACGCGTTACCCTTGGCCGGTGCTCCGTACGGTCCGCGCCCTCCCGACCCTGCTGCGCGTCGGCCTCGCCGAGGCCGTGGCCTACCGCGCCGAGTTCGTGGTGTGGCTGCTCTCCACCAACATGCCGCTCGTCATGCTGGCGCTCTGGACGGCGGTGGCGCGCGACGCGCCGGTGGGGCGCTTCGGGCAGCGAGATTTCGTCGCCTACTTCCTCGCGGCGCTGGTGGTGCGTCTCCTCACCGGGGCGTGGGTGATCTGGGAGCTCAACTACGAGATCCGGCAGGGCACGCTCGCCTTCCGCCTGCTCCGGCCGCTCCATCCGCTCGTCGCCTACGCCTGCGAGAACGTGGCCGCCATGCCGCTGCGCCTGGCGCTCTCGCTCCCCATCGCGCTCGTGCTGCTCTTCACGGTGGGCGGAACGCGCGTCACGCACGACCCGCTGCTGCTGGCGCTGTTCCCGCTCACGGTCCTGGGCGCCTGGCTCATCACCTTCCTCGCCATGTCCATCGTGGGCGCGCTCGCCTTCTACGTCGACTCGGCCGGCTCGGTGTTCGAGCTGTGGATGGGGCTGTTCGGCGTGTTCTCCGGTTACCTCGTCCCGCTCGAGCTCTTCCCGGCCTGGGTCACCGCGCTCGCGCGCTTCCTGCCCTTCCGCTACATGCTGGCCTTCCCGGTCGAGATGCTGATCGGGATGCAGGATCGCGCCCGGGCGCTCACCGAGCTCGTCGTGCAGTGGACTTTCGTGGGGCTGCTCCTCGTCGCCGCGCTGGGCGCGTGGCGCCTCGGCCTGCGCCGGTTCGCGGCGTTCGGCGGCTAGGATCCCCCGGTGCGCCGCTACCTCCACCTCCTCGCCGTCCAGCTCCGGGCCTCCACCGCCCTGTCGCTGCAATACCGGGTCGAGTTCCTCGGCGAGGGCGCGCTGGCGCTGTTCTGGGCCTTCTGGTCGCTCGTTCCGCTGATCGTCGTCTTCGGCCACCGGCCGTCGGTGGCGGGCTGGACGTTCGAGGAGGCGCTGGTGGTCATGGGCTGGTTCACCGTCATGAAGGGCGTGCTGGAGGGCGCGGTGAACCCGTCGCTCACCAGCGTCGTCGAGCACATCCGCAAGGGCACGCTCGACTTCGTGCTGCTCAAGCCCGCGGACGCTCAGTTCCTCGTCTCGACCGCCAAGTTCGAGCCGTGGCGGGTCGTCGACCTCGCCGCCGGGCTCACGCTGTTCGCCGTCGCCTTCCACCGGATGGGGCGCCTGCCCGCGCCCGGGCACGTGCTCGCCGCCGCGCTGCTGCTCGCCTGCGCCGCGTTCACGCTGTACTCGCTCTGGATCCTGGTGGTCTCCGCCGCCTTCTTCGTGGTCAAGGTGGACAACCTGTCCTTCCTCTTCGCCTCCGTCTTCGACGCCGCCCGCTGGCCCGTCACCGTCTTCCGCGGCGTCTGGCGCGTCGTCTTCACCTTCGTCGTGCCGCTGGCGCTGATGACCACCTACCCGGCCCTGGCGCTGCTAGGGCGCCTGGACCTCGTCACCGCGCTCGCCGCCTTCCTGGGGGCGGCCGCGTTCGGCGCGTTCGCGCGGGCGGTGTGGCTGCGCTCCATCGGCCACTACACGTCCGCCTCGAGTTGAAAACCCGATGCTGCGCGTCACCTTCCTCGGCACCTCCGCCGCCCAGCCCACCGCCGGCCGCGGCCTCTCGGCGACGGCGGTCCGTCACGCGGGCGAGCTCCTGCTGTTCGACTGCGGCGAGGGCACGCAGCGGCAGATGATCCGCTACGGCACCGGCTTCGACGTGGCGGCCATCTTCTTCACCCACTTCCACGCCGACCACTACCTGGGCGCGATCGGCTTCCTGCGCACGCTCTCCATGCTGGGCCGCACCGCGCAGCTCCACCTGTACGGGCCACGGCCGGCGGAGCGGCTCCTCGAGGTGATGCTCTTCACGGGGACCGACGTTCTCGGGTTCCCGGTCGAGATCCACGAGATCGCGCCGGGCGCGGTGGTGCGCCGCCCGGGGGCGGAGATCCACGCCTTCGCCACGGAGCACCGCATCCCTTCGCTCGGGTACGCGCTGCGCGAGGACGCGCGCCCGGGCCGGTTCCACCCCGAGCGCGCGCAGGCGCTGGGCGTGCCGCCCGGGCCGCTCTTCGGCAAGCTGCAGCACGGCCACGCCGTCACCGTGGACGGGCGCACCATCCAGCCGGAGGAGGTCCTCGACGCTCCTCGCCGCGGCCGGGCGGTCGTCATGACCGGTGACACGCGGCCGTCCGCCACCACGGCCGCGGCCGCCCGCGGGGCCGACCTGCTGGTGCACGACGCGACGTTCGGCGACGAGGAGCAGGCCCGCGCCGAGGAGACCTGGCACTCCACCGCGCGCGAGGCGGCGCGCGTGGCGCGGCAGGCGGAGGTCGGAAAGCTCGTGCTCACGCACCTCTCCACGCGCTACGACCAGGATCCCTCGCCGCTGGTGCGCCAGGCGCGCGAGGAATGGCCGGCGGTCGAGGTGGCCCACGACGGGCTCGTCCTCGAGATCCCGCTGCCCCCGTGACACGACGCGCCGCTCGCCGCCGAGGCCGGCCGCTGCTAGAAACCCACGCGTGCCGATCGCCAAGGCCACCGCCGACCTCGCCGGCCTCGTGCCGCGGCTCCTCGCCGCGTGGCGCGCGCTCAGGCCCGGCCCGCCTCGGCGCGGGCCGCGCCCGCCGCCGGACCGCCTGGCGGCGGACGAGCTCACCGAGGTGGCGCGTGGCGTGGAGCGGCTCTCGACCGGCCTCACCCGCGACCGCGCGCTGGCGGGCGCCCGCTACCTCGACGACCCGAAGCTGCTCGGCGCTTACCTGCTCTTCTACTGGCCCACCTCGTACCTGCAGGCGCGCGGCGTCTTCAGCGAGCTGCCGCGCCGGCCCGGCGCGGTGCTCGACCTGGGGAGCGGTCCGGCTCCGGTCGCGCTGGCGGCGCTGCACGCGGGCGCGAGCGAGGCGATCGCCGCCGATCGTTCGGCCCGGGCGCTCGCCGCCGCGCGCGCGCTCGCGGCCGAGCTGGGAGAGCCGCTCGCCACCCGCCCGTGGGATCCCACCCGGCCCGGCGCGCTGGCGCAGGTCGCGGGGGGCAGGTCGTTCGACACGATCACCTTCGGCCACGTCGTGAACGAGCTCTTCGCGGGCGACGCCGCGGCGGAGCGGCGGGCGGCGCTGCTGGAGGAGGCCGCCGCGCTCCTCAGGCCGGGAGGCTCGCTGGTCGTGATCGAGCCGGCGCTGCGCGAGACCTCGCGCGCGCTCCTCGAGGTCCGCGACCTGCTCGTCGCGCGCGGGTTCGCGGTCCGCGCGCCCTGCCTGTTCCGGGGCCCGTGCCCGGCGCGGCTGCGCGAGAGCGACTGGTGTCACGCCGAGCGGCCCATCGAACCGCCGCCGCTCGTCGCGGAGATCGCGCGCGCGGCCGGCCTGCGCCGCGAGGCGGTCAAGATGAGCTACCTCGTGCTCGCCCCGCGCGGCGAGCCGTGGGCGCCGGCGCCGCCGGGGCGCGTGTTCCGGATCGTCTCCGAGCCGCTCCCGTCCAAGGGCCGGCTCCGCTACATGGCGTGTGGGCCGGAGGGCCGGCTCGGGCTGGCGCTGCAGGAGAAGCACGTCGCCGACGCGAACCGCGCCTTCGTGCGGCTCCTGCGAGGGGACGTGGTGGAGCTCACCGACGTGGAGCCGCGCGGCGACGGGCTGAGGCTCGGGCCGGCGTCGCGGGTGACCGTCATCGCGCGGGCGGGGGAAGCTGTGCGCCCCGCGGCGGGGGACAAGCCCCCGCCCTACGAATCCCGTTCGTCCTGAGCGTAGGGGCGCGCAGCGCCCCGTAGTCGAAGGACGAACAGCGCGCGTCCGTAGTCGGTCCGGCTCGCGCTACCCCATCTTCGCCCGCGCGATGAGCACGAGGTGGCCGGCGGTGAGGGCGAGCAGGAGACCGGCGCGGAGCGCGTCGCCGAGCGGCGGCGCCTTCCGGTGGCCGACGGCGAGCGACACGATGGCGGTGGCGTACGCCAGCGCGAACGCGAAGGCGGCGATGAGGGCGTAGGCGACGATCTGCGGCGCGCTCGCGACGAGGCGGTGCGCGTCCGCGAGCAGCGCGGTGTCCACCGCCGCGAAGGCGAGGAGCCCCGCCCAGAAGAGGCCGCGCCCGACGCTCCGTGGCGGGGTCGGGGCGCTCACCGCGCCGCCTCGCCGGCGGCGGCCCGCCCGCTCCGGAACAGCTCGCTCATGACCTCCTCGAGCGGCGGGTCCTCGACCGTCAGATCCGTCACCGGCAGCGCCGCCAGGATCCGGCCCACCGCCGCCGAGACCTCGGCGGCGTGGACCTGGATCACCGCCTGCGCCTCGCCGGCCGCGATCACCGTCCCGAAGCGCGACAGCTCCGGCTCGGGCACCGGCCGCTCCAGCCGCACCACGATCCGCTTGTCCGGCCGCACCGCACGCTGGAGCTGCCGCAGGTCGCCATCGTGGATGATGCGACCCTTGTCGATGACGACGACGCGCGGGCAGAGCGCCGAGACGTCGTCCATGTCGTGGCTGGTGAGGAGCACCGTCGCGCCGAATCGCTCGTTGTAGGCCTTCACGAAAGCGCGCACGGTCGCCTGCATCGAGACGTCGAGGCCGATGGTCGGCTCGTCGAGGAAGAGCACCTGCGGACGGTGCAGGAGCGCCGCTGCGAGCTCGCACTTCATCCGCTCTCCGAGCGAGAGCTGGCGCGTCGGCTTGCCGACGAGGTCCTCGATCTCGAGGAGCCGCGTCAGCTCCGACACGGTCTCCTCGAACTGCGCCGGCGGCACGTCGTAGATGGCTCGGTTGAGGGCGAAGGTCTCGGCCGGGGGGAGATCCCACAAGAGCTGCTGCTTCTGCCCCATGACGAGCGTGATGCGCTTCAGGAACTCGGCCTCGCGCCGCCGCGGGACGTACCCCGCCACGCGCACCTCGCCGCTCGTCGGGTGGAGCAGGCCGGAGAGGATCTTGAGGGTGGTGGTCTTTCCGGCGCCGTTCGGGCCGAGGAAGCCGACCCGCTCGCCGGGCGCGACGTGGAAGTCGATGCCGTCGACCGCCTTCACCGTCTCGTACGAACGGTGGAGGAGCGAGCGCAGCGCGGGGCCGAGGCCGGGGGCTCGCCGGTGGACCCGGTAGTGCTTGGAGAGGCGGCGGACGTCGATCACGGACCGCCGTTATAACCCGGAGCGCCCGCCCGACGCCGCTGCGGCGCTGCCGCGGCGGCGGGGGCGGTCGCTTCGAGAACCGGTCAGGTCGCGTCGACCGCGCGGAAGCCGATGCGCAGGGCGCCCCAGTGGGCGCCGCGAACGGTGACGGGGACGGAGAGATCGACCATCGTCTCGCCGGTGTCGCGCTGGTACCGCTGGACGAGGAACGGCGTCAGGTTGCGCGCCGCCGAGAGCCCCGTCAGATCCATGAACATGATCTTGGTGCGGTTGTTGACGAGGTCGACGGCGGCGTTCCCGGTGAGGGGCTGCGAATAGCGCTGGTTGTGGGTCGGCAGGTAGCCGTTCCGGTCGACGAGGACGACGAAGACGATCGACGGCGACTTCGTGAGCGCGGCTTCCTCCAGCGGGAGGATGTCGCGGTCCGAGAGCCGGTCCCAGTCGGTGTTGAACTTGGGCGGGTCCGTCTTCGGGATGGGGTAGTAGAGGGCGCTGAACAGCTTGTCCTCCGACGTCTCCTTGCTGGCGATCCACCTCTCGAGGGTGGCGGCGCAACGCTTGGCGACGTCGTTCGCCAGTGCCAGCATCTCCTTCTCCTGCGCGGAGAGGGCGTCGGCCGAGGTGTTCGCCCCCGACTTCGTGTGGGCCTGGGCACGCGCGGTCACCGGGGCGAGCGCCGCGACGAGGAGGCCGAGGAGGACGAGGCGGGTGCGGATCGAGTGCGTCATGGTCTGGGCTCCCTTCAGTGGCCGAGGCGAGTCATCGCGGCCTTCATGCTGGCGCGCAGGCGGTCGATCGACTTCGTGAGCTGGCCGATCTCGTCGATCTCGGTCGACTTGATGGGCTGGTCGAGCGCCTCGCCGAGCCCGATCTGCTCGGCCGCGGCGGTCAGCTCCACGACGGGCCGTATCGCGCGGCGGATGACGAGGTACATCGTGCCGGTCGTCACGACGAAGAACACGCCGAAGAGGCCGGCCAGGGTGAAGAGGAGAGACCGCTGTTGTGCGGCGATCCGTTCCATCGACACGCCGACCCGGAGCGCGCCCCAGTGCTTCCCCTTCACGAAGATGGGCGAGGACACGTCCCACATCGTCTCGCCCGTGTTGCGCTTGTACTCCTGGAGCAGCGACGGCTGGAGGTTGCGGGCCGCCTTGAGGCCCACGTCGTAGTCGGACCGGCGCTTGGTCCGGTTGCCGAGCAGGTCCTTCTCGGCGATGCCGGTGATGGGCTGGGTGTACTTGCCGTTGTGGGTCGGGATGTAGCCGTTGTCGTCGACGCCGATGGCGAAGACGAAGTCCTCGTCCTCCAGGAAGCGGTCCTGGAGCTGAAGGACGGCGCGGTCCGTCACGGAGTCGTAGCGGGTGTGGTACTTGGGCTCCTTGCCCCAGTCGTACCCCTTGATGAGGACGTAGTTGCGGTCGAAGACGTCGGCGACCGTCAGCGTGCCGCCGTCGATCATCTTCTCGAGGATGTCTCCGTACTGCTGCGCGCCGATGGCGGTGGCGACGCGCGCCTTCTCGAGCGTCACCTCCTCCAGCTGCTTTCTCTCGCGCACCGTGATGACGGCCGCGGCGACGGCCGTCAGCACCAGGACGACAGCGCCGAGCAGCACCGCGACCTTGGCGGCGAGGCTTCTCCGGATTGCATCGAACACCGACATCGACGGACCTCCGTGTGAGGATGGGTTGGACTGCCTGGATCAGCTCATGCGCTCGACGGCCTTGCGGAACTGCGCGCGGTCGGCGCCGTCCTCGATCTGTCCGGCGAGGTCCTCGATCAGCCGCGCGGCGGCCGCGAGCGAGAACGGCGCGTCCGGACAGACGCGGCGGACTCCCTCCTCGACGTAGACCTTCGCCATGGGCCCGACATGCCGCGCGAGCTCCTTGGCGGCCCGGGTGAGGAACGCCGACGACGCGGGGTCGGCGACGGGGACGCGCGAGAGCCCGACGCTCGAGGTCTGGGACCAGCTCAGGCCCGAGCTGGCGAGCGCGGGAGAGGTGTCGGCAGGCCGCGGCGGCAACGGCAGCGAGCCCGTGACGGGCGTGCTGGCCGACATGGGCCCGACGCTCGCCGACATGGGGCCGACGCTCGAGGCGAGCGACGACGAGGCCCCGGCCCCGCTCAGCACCTTCTTGAGCTTGTTCGACGCGACGCGGATGGCGACCGTCGCGAAGGACGGATTGAGGGTGGAGTCCGCGACGACCGCCAGCACGTGCTGGACGCCGGCGACCGCCCCGAGGTTGCGCACGAGCAGCTTCCCGTCCGCGTACCGCGCCGCCATCGACTCCCAGTCCTCCTGCTGGAGCTGGACGGCGTCGACGGCCCTGGTGAGGCTCGCGCCGAGCTGCTCGCACAGCGACCGGTCGTACACGGCGCGGCCGCGGTGAGCGACGAGGCGCCCTCCGCCGTCGAGCACCATGGCCGCGCCGACACCGGGGACGTCGAGGACCGCCTGAAGGATGTTTTCCATGTCACGCCCCCTGCGTCGGTGCGTCGAGGAGCTTCTCGACCGCGGGCAGCGCGGTCGCCGGCTCGAGGAACGTCGAGGTCACGGTCCCGTCCTGCAGGACGAGGAGGCACGCCCGCGCTGGCCCCTCGAACGAGATGCGGCTCAGGCCGCCGAGGCCGAGCTCCTCGCCGACCTGCCCGAGCGTGGTCGCCAGGAACCCCGCTACCGCCGCGGCCGCCTCGCCGTCCGGGTGCCGCAGCGCGCCGAGGAACGCGCCCGCGAGGTCGCTGCGGACGGCGCTCTTCACCTCCGGCAGGCTCGCGAGCCTCTTCAGATCCGCCATGTGACTCCTCCCGTCGTGATGCGATTGCGTCGAGTCATGAGAGCTCCCGTGCGCCCGTTCGAGGCCAGGGCGGCAGGCCCGCCTCGCGGCGGCAGGCGTCGATCACCTTCACCGCTTCCGGCGTGGGCCAAGCGCCGGGCTCGCGCGGCCGCGCCTCGCGCGGCTCCGCGCCGGGCTCCT
Source organism: Anaeromyxobacteraceae bacterium (assembly GCA_035538735.1). GTDB lineage: Bacteria > Myxococcota > Myxococcia > Myxococcales > Anaeromyxobacteraceae > Anaeromyxobacter_A. The sequence continues at coordinate 9,109 of DATLJU010000198.1, forward strand.
CGGACGCGGTCCACGCGTCCCGGGAGCAGAGCGTGCGGCGGCCCTCCCGCGCCGCGCGCAGCAGCATGTCGCTCGCCAGCCGGTCGAGGCGCCGCAGCGTCCCGCCCGAGCGCCACGCCAGCAGGCGGAGGGCGTCGGGCGACACGATGAGCGGCGGTGCCGAGGGCGCTCGCGCGGCGCGAATCCAGTGCAGCACGTAGCGCGCCACCTGCTCGCGGTCGAGCGGCGGCAGCCGCAGCTCGCGCGCCTGATCGCCCGGCTCGAGGCCGCAGCTCCGCAGGGCCGCCACCAGCCCGGGAGCTCCCGCGACGAGCACCTGGAAGGATCGCGCCCAGAGCGCGGCCGACACGACCTTCGCCAGGGCCGGGATCACGGCCGGCGCTGCGGCGCCGGATGCCAGCACGATGAGGGGAACGGCGCCGGGCGCGGAGCGATCGTCGGTGGCGCCGGCGACGAGCGCGTCGAGGTTCTCGTCGTCGGTCGCGCCCTCGACGACGCCGGCGACGCGGCAGATCCGCTGGACGAGCGTCCCGCCCGGCGTGTTCGGCCTCGCCTCGACGATCCAGACCGGGCGCGCCGCCGCCAGCTCGGACGCCACGCGCCGGCAGAGCACCGCGCGTCCGCTGCCGGGGTCTCCGACGAGGGCGGTCACGGCCGCGGCGCCCGGCGCGACGCTCGCGAGCAGCGCCTCGCGGACCGCCGCGAACGGCTCGCCGAGGTAAGTGGTGTCGTCGGGGTCGGGGTCGGCGAACGGCCGCCGGGCGAACCCGAAGGCGCGGGCCAGCGGCTCCGGCACGCCGGGGTCCGCTGGAGGCGCCCGCGCGCCGGGTCGTCGCTGCGACGGCGCCGCCTTGGAGTGGAGCGGGGAGGCGCCAGTCCTGCCTCCCCCGAGCGCGTTGAGATCCTGCAGCACGCGCCGCGCGTCCCACAGGAGCTCCTGCGCCGAGCCGTGGCGGTCCCGCGGCGACTTGGCGAGCGCACGGCGGACGAGCGCGCTGCACGACTCGGGCAGCCCGGACACGAGCGCGTGCGGATCGGGCGGGGCCGTGTGCAGGTGCGCCTGCTCGATCGCGGCGACGTCCTGCCCGGCGAACGGCGGCCGGCCGGTGAGGAGGTGGTGGTAGGTCGCGCCGAGCGAGTAGATGTCGGACGCCGCCGAGGCGGCCTCTCCGCGCCAGATCTCCGGGGCCGTGTAGTAGGGGGTCCCGACGCGCAGGTGCGCGGTGCCGGCCTGGACGCCGCCGAACCCGAGCGCCATGCCGAAGTCGCCCAGCTTGGCGACGCCGCCCGGCCCGAGGAGGAGGTTCGCCGGCTTCACGTCGCGGTGGACGACACCGGAGCGGTGCGCGGCGTGCAGCGCCGCCGCCGCCTGCATGAGGACGTCGGTGGCCGCCAGGGGCGCCATCGCGCCGCTCGCGGCGATCGCCGCCTCCGCGGAAGGACCGGCGACGTACTCCATCGCGATGTAGCAGCGGTCGCCGTGCCGGGCGACGCCGTAGATCTGCACCACCCGGGGGTGGTTGATGCGCGCGACGAGCCGCGCCTCCGAGAGGAACCACTGGACCGGATCCTGGCCGCGCGCCTCGGCGACGGTCCACGAGAGCACCTTGATCGCCGTGGGGCGGAGGAGCGCCTCGTCGTTCGCGAGGTAGACAGCGCCCATCCGGCCGCGGCCCACGAGCCGTTCCAGCCGGTAGTTGCCGAGCTTGAGGCCGGCCAGGCCCGTCAGATCGCGCGCGTCGGGCGCGCGGACGTCGGGGTTGGGCGGCGAGCGCGTCATCGGCGGTGGGCTCAGAGGGCCGTGCTGGATCCGGGTCCGCGGGTGGACTCGTCCAGCTCCTTGAAGGCGTTGAGCAGCACCGCCTGGCAGTCGAGCGCCACGGGCACCGAGGTGGTGGCGGCGGCCGCGGTTCCGTGGTTGTCGAAGGCGAACTGCCCGTCGCGCCAGCCGATCAGGGTCCGGACCGTGCGCTCGATATGGCGCGCCAGCTCCTTCTGCACCGTCAGTGCGTCGACGAGGCCCGCCCGGACGAGCATGTCCCCGAGCGCCTCGGGACCCAGCGCCGCGGCCTGACGCGCCGGGGGCGTCTCCAGATCCTTCGGCGCGATCTTCCGGGCCTTGACGAGGACCGAGCCGAGCTCCAAGGCGGCCGTCGACCGCGAGCCGGTGATCAGCCCGTCGCGGAAGCGCAGCGCCGCCGATCCCGCTTCGGACCTGCACACGAGCACCCCGGAGCGCCGGCCGGAGCGGAGGAACTCGAGCAGATCCGGCAGCGCGAAGACGCTGAGCCGGCCCGAGAAGGCCGCCGTCTGCGCCGGGGGGGGACCTGCCGCGGGTCGAGCCGCGGCAGGTACCGCGGGAATCGGCGGCGGCGTCGGGTGCAGGACGGGCGGGCTCGGGCTGGCCGCCGGCGCCGGCGCCGGCGTGGGCGCGGGCGGTGTCCAGGCCTTCAGCGCCTGCTCCACCTGCGCCGTCCCCCGGGATGGATCGACGGTCGCGAGGAGGAACGCGCCGCGCTTGAGCGCGGTGATGCTCACCGCGTGAGGCCCGTGCGTGAGCAGGAGCTCGAGCGGGCCGAGCGTGAGCGCCTTCCCGATGGAGGTGAGCTCGCGCAGCGCCACCGCGCTCGACGCGGCCTGCTGCGCGCCCAGCTCGGGCGGCCGCGGCGTGGCCTCGAGGACGTTGCCACCCAGGTCGGCCGTGAGGACGCCCGTCACCTCGGACATCCCCTGGAACAGGGCCGCCGCGGCTCCGCCGTCTCCTTTGCTCATAGTGTCCCCTGGGGGAGGGGGCGTCGACCCGGGTCGTTCGACCAGCTGCCGCGGCCTTGAGCTGGGGTGAACACCATTGGTTGACCCAGTGCACGGCAGGTGCCGCGGCACAGGCGCGCAGCAACCCTCCGGGAATGCTGGGGTGCGACATGGCGCCACTACCAAAAACGGGCCAGGGCGATCGTGACCCGGGTGTCGTGTTACCCGGTGAGCAGCGCACCAGCGGCCGTTACAAGACCCACATGCCGTCGCCGAAGCGGCCGATCACGAAGCGTGGAACCCCCCGCAGGCGCAAGGGCGTGAAGATCGAGCCGACCGAGCTCTCCGCCCCAGAGCTGCGCCTCCCCGAACCGGCGGCCGAGGTGGCGGAGCTGATGAAGCACATCGAGGAGGATGGCGGCGCCGTGCTGGCGGCGTATCGCGAACCGCTTGGCGGACACGCGCTCGTCTTCGCCGCCCTTCCGATCGACAAGGTGGAGCGCACCGCGTTCCAGCGCGACGTCTCCGACGCCCACGTCCGGAAGCTGACGCTCGCGATGGACCGGACCCGCCGGTACCTCGACCCGATCATCGCCGTGCGGGAGGACGGCACGTACCTGTCGCCCAACGGCGGCCACCGGCTCACTGCGCTGAAGGAGCTGGGCGCGAAGGCGGTGCTGGCGCTGGTCGTGCCGGAGAAGCGGGTCGCCTACCAGATCCTCGCCCTCAACATCGAGAAGGCGCACAACCTCCGCGAGAAGTCGCTCGAGGTGGTGCGGATGTATCGCGACCTGGCGCGGCTCGACGCCGCGGTGAAGGAGGCGGACCTCGCCCTCGAGCTGGAGGAGCCGGCGCTGGCGACGCTCGGGTTCGCCTACGAGAAGCGGGGGCGCCTGTCGGGCGGCGCCTACCAGCCGGTGCTGAAGCGGGTCGACGCGTTTCTCGACCAGCCGCTGTCGGCGTCGCTGTCCGAGCGCGAGCGGCGAGCCGAGCTCGTGCTGGCGTTCGACGACGCGGTCGGGGAGGCCGTGGCGAAGCTGAAGGAGCGCGGCTTCGAGTCGCCCTACCTCAAGGCGTTCGTGGTGGCGCGCGTGAACCCGCTCCGGTTCATGAAGGGCGCCGCCCCGGGGTTTGACGAGGTGTTCGCGCAGATGACGAAGCGCGCGCGGGGGCTCGATCCTGCCAAGATCCGCAGCGAGGACGTGGCGCGGTCGGGAGGGGCGCCGGAGGCGGAGGGCTGACGGGCAGTCACCGCCGTGCGGCTCCCTCTCCCTGCCCTCTCCCCCGGTGGGGGAGAGGGTCGATCACCCAGCGTTTCGTCCCCCTCGCCTGCACCGCGGCCGGGGGTGTGGGGGCGGAGCCCCCACTCAGAAGTCGGCGAAGCCGGCGGCCGCTCGCGTCAGCGAGCGAAAGCGCCGAAGGCGCCGCCGCCGGCTGGGGAGAGGGGCAGGGTGCCTCGCTACGCCCGCTTCGCCGCCTTCGCGTCCGCGCGCTGCAGCACGAGCCTCTTCTCGAGCTCGTGACCGACGACGGCGAGCTCCTCCTCGGCCATGTCGTGCTCGCAGGCGACGAACAGCTCGCGCTCCTCCCACCGGACGTGGCGCTCGAGCAGGTCGGCGAACGCGGAGAGCGCGAGCCGCGCCTCCTGGGGTCCGCTGTGCCGCGCCGCCTCGATGAGCCCCGCCAGTTCCCGGTGCTCGGAGCCGAGCCGCTTCAGGTCCGCGGGTGGCAGGTGGTGGCCGAGCAGCTCCTCCTCCGCCCGGGCGTGCGGGCGCAGGATCGCCTCCCCGAACCGCTTCGCCAGGCCCACCAGCCCCGGGAGGTCCTTCGGCGCGCCCGCGGTGTCGCCATGGCCCGCGAGCCCCTTCTTGAGCTGAAACGCGACCAGCAGGGCCTGGTGATGCTCGCTCGAGAGTGGCTTGAGCTGCCGGCTGCGCTTGAGAGCCATCGCCGCCATCGTCCCGCAGGTGACGGGGGAGCTGCAAGCGCGCCCTCACGAGGGTTGACGCTCTGCGTTGCGCACTTTAGATGAAGCAGGACCGAGATTTGATTCCAGAATCAACGGAGCGCTCATGCCCAGCAACGGTACCCCCAGTCCAGGCCGCCGCGCGGCGATCGTGGCCGGCCTCCGCACGCCGTTCGTGAAGTCGGGCGGTGACTTTCGCAACCTCTCCGCCGTCGAGCTCGGCGCGGCGCTCGTGAACGAGCTGGTGGCGCGGACGGGGATCGACCCGAAGGAGTACGACTCGGTCGTCTTCGGGCAGGTCATCCCCTCGCCGCTCGTCTCGCTCATCGCGCGCGAGATGGTGCTCCGCACCCAGCTCCCGAAGAGCGTCGAGGCGCACACGGTCTCGCGCGCGTGCGCCACGTCGATCCAGGCCACCACCGACGCCGCCGATCAGATCCAGCTCGGCCACGCCGACGTCGTCCTGGCGGGAGGCGCGGAGTCGCTGTCCGACGCGCCCATCTTCGCCTCGGGCCCGCTCGCGCGCGCCATCGTCGACGCGTCGCGGGCGAAGAGCGTGGTCGCCAAGGCGAAGGCGTTCGGAGCGCTCAAGGCGAAGGATCTCGCCCCGGTGCCCCCCGCGCTCAAGGAGCCCACCACCGGCCTCACCATGGGCGAGAGCGCCGAGAAGATGGCGCAGGTGAACGGGATCAGCCGCCAGGCGCAGGACGAGCTCGCGTACCAGAGCCACCGCCGCGCCGCCGAGGCGTGGGCGGCGGGCCGGTTCGACGGCGAGGTGATGCACGTGCCGGTGCCGCCGCGCTACGAGCGCGTGGCGGCGAAGGACAACATCGTCCGCGAGGACGCGAACCTCGAGGCGCTGGCGCAGCTCAAGCCGGTCTTCGACCGGAAGTACGGCACGATCACCGCCGGCAACTCGTCCCCGCTCACCGACGGCGCCGCCGCGCTGGTGGTGGTGGCGGAGGAGAAGGCGAAGGCGCTCGGCCTCGAGCCGCTCGGCTTCGTGCGCGCCTACGCCTACGCCGCGCTCGACCCGGGCGATCAGCTGCTGCAGGGTCCGGCCTACGCCGCGCCGAAGGCGCTCGAGCGGGCCGGCCTCGGGCTCGAGCAGATGGACCTGGTCGACATGCACGAGGCGTTCGCGGCGCAGGTGCTGTCGAACCTGCAGGCGTTCGCCTCGAAGAAGTGGGCCGAAGAGAAGCTCGGGCGAGACCGGCCGCTCGGCGAGATCGACCCGCAGAAGCTCAACGTGAACGGCGGGTCGATCGCGCTCGGCCACCCGTTCGCCGCCACCGGCGCGCGCATGATCCTGCAGACCTTGCGCGAGCTCGACCGGCGCAAGGGCGCGCACGCGCTGCTCACTGTCTGCGCCGCCGGCGGCCTCGGCGCCGCGCTCGTCCTCGACGGCCCCGAAGTCAGCGCCTAGTGACCGTTCGCCCTGAGCGTGGCCGCGAAGCGGCGTAGTCGAAGGGCGACGGCAAACAAGGAGACGTCCATGATGCCCGCCGAGAAGATCGCCCGGAGCTTCCGCGTCGAGGTGGAGGGTGGGGTCGCGCTCTGCCTGCTCGACGTCCCCGGGGAGCCGGTCAACACGCTCTCGCCGCGGGTCGGCGCCGAGCTGGAGGACCTGCTGCACACGCTCGCCCAGGACGCCGCCGTCGAGGCGCTCGTGATCGCGAGCGGCAAGAAGGGGGGCTTCATCGCCGGAGCGAAGATCGACATGCTCCAGGCCGTCCGCAGCGCGGCCGAGGGGGAGGCGCTCTCGCGCGCGGCGCAGCAGCAGCTCCAGGCCGTGGAGCGATTCCCCAAGCCGGTGGTGGTCGCCATCCACGGCGCCTGCCTCGGCGGCGGGCTCGAGCTGTCGCTGGCCTGCCGCTGGCGCATCGCGACCGACGATCCGAAGACGCAGCTCGGCCTCCCCGAGGTGCAGATCGGCCTCCTCCCGGGCGCGGGCGGTACGCAGCGGTTGCCGCGCCTCATCGGGATCGCGGCCGCGCTCGACCTCATCCTCGCCGGAAAGAGCGTCCGGGCCCAGAAGGCCCAGAAGCTCGGCCTCGTCGACGAGGTGGTGCCGGCGCCGATCCTGCTCGAGGTGGCGCGCCGCCGCGCGCGGGAGCTCGCCACCGGACAGCTGCACCGCCCGGAGAGGCCGGCGGCCCTGAAGCAGCTCGAGCGAGGAGGGCTGGGCGCGCTGCAGAAGCTGGCGCTCGAGGACAACGCGCTCGGGCGGGAGGTGCTCTTCCGCGAGGCGCGCCGCAAGCTGCTCGCGAAGAGCGGCGGCCGCTACCCCGCGCCGGAGAAGGCGCTCGAGGCGGTGAAGTACGGCATCGACAAGGGGATGGAGAAGGGGCTCGAGCGTGAGGCGCGCCTCTTCGGGGAGCTGGCGGTGTCGGAGGTCTCGAAGCGCCTCATCGACATCTTCTTCGCCACCACCGCGCTGAAGAAGGACTCGGGCGTGGACGATCCGGCGGTGAAGCCGCGCCAGGTCGAGAACGTGGGTGTGCTGGGCGGCGGCCTCATGGGCTCGGGCATCGCCTTCGTCACCGTCGGCGCCGGGCCGACGGTGCGCGTCCGCGAGAAGGACGACGCCGCGGCGGCGCGCGCGCTCGCCAGCGTGCGCGGGCTCCTCGACGAGCGGGTGAAGCGGAGGTCGATGACGCCCCTCGAGCGGGCCTCGACGATGCGACTCCTCACCGCCACCACGAGCTGGGCGGGCTTCGAGCGCGTCGACCTCGTCATCGAGGCGGTCTTCGAGGACCTGGCGCTGAAGCAGGAGATGGTGAGGGCGTTCGAGCAGCTCAACCCGCGCGGGATCTTCGCGTCCAACACCTCGTCCATCCCCATCACCAAGATCGCGGAGGCGTCGCAGCGGCCCGAGGCCGTGCTCGGGATGCACTACTTCTCGCCGGTACAGAAGATGCCGCTGCTCGAGGTCATCGTGACGCCCAAGACGGCGCCCGACGTCACCGCGACCGCCGTCGCGGTCGGGAAGAAGCAGGGCAAGACGGTGATCGTGGTGAACGACGGGCCGGGCTTCTACACGAGCCGCATCCTGACGCCCTACATGAACGAGGCGGCGGAGATCCTGGTCGAGGGGGC
>DATLJU010000199.1:0-22996 GCA_035538735.1 Anaeromyxobacteraceae bacterium
CGCTGTTGCAGCACTGGTCGCTGAACTGGCAGACCTGGCCCGGCTCGATGCAGCACTGCGGGTTCGCACCGTCGTAGCCGGTCGGACACGTCGTGGAGCAGTTGTTGTTGGGGCACCCGCCGAAGCACCGCGCGATGCCGCTCGAGTCCAGCTTGCAGACCGTCTTCTTGCCGTCGCAGCAGTTCTGCGAAGCGTTGCTGCCCAAGGCGCCGCAGATGTTGCCGGGAGGATTGCAAGCCTGGCCGTTGGTGCAGTCGTGCTTCACCGGATCGCAGGCGACGCCGTAGCCCGACGTATTGATCTGGTCGGGCGATCCACCGCAGCAGGACGCGGTCGAGTCGCAGTAATCACCGGTCATCCGGCATCCGCCGGCGGGCTGGCACACCTTCGCGCCCGTGCCGAGATCGACGCACAGGCGCGTACAGCAGTTCGCGGCGCTGCTGCACGGGCTCCCGTCCTGCGTGCAGCCGCCCGGGGCGTCCAGGCAGCGTCCGGGCGCGCCTCCGGTCGACGTGCATATGCCGGAGCAGCAGTCGGGGTTGCCGTAGCAGATGTCACCGGTGGCGCTGCAGGACGAGGCCTGGACGCACTTCCCGCCCTGGCAGTTCGTGGAGCAGCACTCGGTGGCGGAAGCGCAGCTGTTGCCTAGGGTGGTGCAGGAGACGGCGCCCCCTGCAATGGTGACGGCCGCGCACTGCCCGCCAGTGCACGTCCCCGAGCAGCACTGCAACGCGGACGAGCAGCTCTGGCCGACGGACGCGCACGCGCCGCTGGCGCACGTCCCGCTCGTCGCGCCAGAGGGGATGTTGCAGTCGAGGTTGCAGCAGTCCGCGTTCGCCGAGCAGGTCGCTCCGGCCGCCGCGCAGAACTGGGTCGAGCTGCACTTGTGGGTCGTCGTGTTGCACGCCGTCGAGCAGCAGTCCGCGTTCGTGGAGCAGGTGTCGCCGCCCGGCTGGCACGCCTTCGGGACCGGCGTCGTGCAGGTGCCGTTGCTGCACTGACCGGAGCAGCAGTCGCTCGCGCTCGAGCACGCCGTGCCGCCCGACTTGCACTGGTTCGTCGGCTGCACGCAGACGTTCGACGCGCACTGGTTCGAGCAGCAGTCGGCGCTCGACCCGCAGACCTGACCGGTCGCCTTGCACTGCGTGGCGTCGACGCACGTGCCGTTGCAGGCGCCCGAGCAGCAGTCCGAAGGCAGCGTGCAGGTCGCCTGGAGCGCGCCGCAGGTCGAGGCCGCGACGCACGCCCCGCCGGTGCAGACGCCCGAGCAGCAGTCCGAGGTCGCCGCGCAGGCGGCCCCCTCGGCGTGGCAGGCCGCCGACGAGCCATTGGAGCCGCAGGCTGCGACCCCGAACACGAGGCACAGCGCAAGTACCGCGATGAGGGGGCGTCCGAGCGAGCGCATGGACGCATCTTCGTGCACTCATGGGACGCGGAGCAAATCCTAATCTTCACGCAGGGTATGGCGCGCAGGCACAGCGACCTACATCGCGTGAGATCGGCCTCCGTCGACACACATCGAGCAGCGTTCGTCCTTCGACTACGGCCGGCTGCGCCGGCCTACGCTCAGGACGAACGGACGAAACTCGCGGTCACGGTCGTAGGGCTCAGGACGAACGGACAGAACTCGCGGTCGCAGTCGAAGGGCTCAGGATGAACGGACGGAACTCGCGGTTGCGGTCGTAGGGCGGGGGCTCGCCCCCCGCCGCCGTGCGCTCAGGATGGTCAGCGCGCCCGGGCCGTACGCACCACCCGCGCGCCGTCCGCCTCGAAGTAGGCCTTGAGCGCCTCGTGCGCGACGAGCGACGCCTTGATGCGCCAGAGCCGCTCGTTCACGACCACGGCCGCCACGGCGACCTGCGGATCCTCGACCGGCGCGAAGCCGACGAACCAGGAGTAGTCCTTGTACGGGTTCGGGTCGGCGAGGCTGCCCGTCTTGCCCGCCACCGTGACCTCGCGCAGCGCCGAGCGGCGCGCCAGGCGATCGCGACGGAAGATCTTGCGCGCCGTGCCCTCGGTGGTGGTGGTCTGCATCATGCGGGAGAGGGCCGCCGCGACCTCGGGACGGAGCACCGGACGCGCGGCCGCGGAGGACGGAGCGGGGCCCCCCTCGACCGTGTCGACGAGCCGCGGAGGCACGAACTTGCCGCCGTTGGCGACGATGGCGGCGAGCAGCGCCCCGTGCAGCGGCGAGAGCCGCACCGGGCCGAAGCCGGCCGCGGTGGTGGCGAGCTCGAACGGATCGTCGGAGATGCGCGCCGGCGACGGCTCGACCGGCAAGTCGAACGGGATGGCGGCGTCGAAGAGGAACTTGCCGGCCTCGGCGCGGAGCAGGTCGGCCGAGAGCTCGCGGCCCGCCAGCTTCGCGAACACGACGTTGGCGCTCTTCCCCAGCGCCGAGGCGAGCGTCAGGCAGACGCGGTCGCGGCGCGGGTTGTCTGCGAGGAGCGCCTTCTGGATCCGGTGGCGGCCGCCGTGGAAGCAGACCTCCTGCTCCGGCGTGAGCCCCTTCTCCAGCAGCGCGGCGCTGGTGACGATCTTGAAGACGCTCGCGGCAGGGGCGACCGGCGACAGGGCCACGTGCCCGGGCGCCCCCCGTTCGGCGTGCTCCGCGAGGGCGAGGACCCGCCCTGTCGCGGGCTCGAGCAGCACGGCGGCGCCGAGCGGGACGCGGTAGTCGGCGAGGAACTTCTCCAGCCCCTGCTGGAGGCGAGGCGAGAGCGTCAGCGAAGCCCGGCCGGGACCGTAACTCGCAGTGTACCGGCCGAGGCGCGCGTCGTACCCCATCGGCCCGAGCACGGGCTGCGCCCCGGCGGAGGGTGACGCAACGGTTGCGGTCGGCGTCACTCCCGAGGCGGCATCTTTGACTGCCCCATCGAGCGCTCGCTCGGTCGCTTTTTCAGGGTCGGCGCTGGCGGCGGCGCGGTGCGAGCCGAGCGCGATGAAAGCGAACAGCGCCAAGCCTGGCGCGAGGAGCCACGGGACGAGTCGAGAGCGGGACATTTTCGCGGAAGCTGAGTGTGGCGGGAGCTGGGGGAGCCGTCAAAAAAGCGCCCCGCAAACTAGCGGGTCAGCTTACGGCGAAGCAAGCGATGGGCCACAAGGGCGACGCTCCGAACACACCCCTCTCCCCGGCCCTCCCGCGAGCGGGGGGAGGGTGAATCAAGGGCTCGCGCGGTGCGAACGGATTCCCTCTCCCCCGGCGGGGGAGAGGGCTAGGGAGAGGAGGCGGCGTCAGGCTCGCGCGTGCGCGCGAGCCTTCTTCTTGCGGGAGCCCTTCACGCCCGGGACGGCCAGCGCGCGGTTCGTGGCGCGCGCCTTGCCGTTCGGGGCTGCCGCCTTGAGGGCAGGCCTCCTCGGCTTCTCGGCGCGGGCCAGCGCCAGCTCGCGCAGCGCGGCCTGCGCCGCGGCGAGCCGCGCGATCGGGAGCCGGTACGGCGAGCACGAGACGTAGTCGAGGCCGATCTGATGGCAGAACTCCACCGAGCTCGGGTCGCCGCCGTGCTCGCCGCAGATGCCGAGCTTGAGCTGCGGCCTCGCCGCGCGGCCGCGCGCGACGGCGATGCGCATGAGCTCGCCGACGCCGTCTCGGTCGATGGTGACGAAGGGATCGACCTCGTAGATGTCGTTCTCGAGGTAGCTCAGCAGCACCGTCCCGACGTCGTCGCGCGAGATGCCGAACGTCGTCTGCGTCAGGTCGTTCGTCCCGAAGGAGAAGAAGTCGGCCACCTCGGCGATCGCGCCGGCGCACAGCGCGCCGCGCGGCACCTCGATCATGGTGCCGACCGTGTACTTCACCTTCCGGCCCCGCTCGGCGAACACCGCCTCGGCCACCTTGCGCACCACCGTCCCCTGGTGGTCGAGCTCCTTCTTCTCGCCCACGAGCGGGATCATCACCTCGGGCCGCACGTCGAGCCCCTCCGCCGCCACCTCGCAGGCCGCCTCGAAGATGGCGCGCGCCTGCATCTCCGTGATCTCCGGGTAGGAGATGCCGAGCCGGCAGCCGCGGTGGCCGAGCATCGGGTTCGCCTCGTGCAGCTCCTCGATCCGGGCGCGCACGTTCGCCTCGGGCTTGCCGGTGGCGCGGGCCAGCTCGGCGACGCCCTCCGGGTCCTGCGGCAAGAACTCGTGGAGCGGCGGGTCGATGGTGCGGATCGTGACGGGCTTCCCCCCCATGGCACGGAACAGCCCGGCGAAGTCCTCGCGCTGGAGGGGCAAGAGCTTCGCGAGCGCCGCGCGGCGCTCGGCCTGCGTCTCGGCCACGATCATCTCGCGCATGGGGCCGATCTTCCCCTCGCCGAAGAACATGTGCTCGGTCCGGCACAGGCCGATGCCCTGCGCGCCGAAGGCGATGGAGACCGTCGCCTGGTCGGGCTGATCGGCGTTCGCGCGCACCTTGAGCCGGCGCGCCTTGTCGGCCCAGCCGAGCAGCTTCGCGAACTGCTGGTACACGGGCGCCGACGCCGCGTCGCGCGTCTTCTCGATGAGGACCTGCACGACCTCCGACGGCGTGGTCGCGAGCGAGCCCTCGATGACCTCGCCGGCCGTGCCGTCGATGGAGATCCAGTCGCCCTCGCGGAGTACCTTCGGGCCGCGCGCCGTGGAGACGGTCATCGTGCGGGCGTCGTAGTCGAAGGAGAGCGCCTCGCAGCCGACGATGGCCACCTTGCCCATCTGCCGCGCCACGAGCGCCGCGTGCGAGGTCATGCCGCCGAAGGCGGTGAGGAAGCCCTGGGCCGCGTTCATGCCGCGGATGTCCTCGGGGCTCGTCTCGTGGCGGGCCAGGACGACCTGCTCGCCGCGCGCCTTCCACGCCTCGGCGTCCTCGGCGAAGAAGACCACCCGGCCCGCGGCGGCGCCCGGGCCGGCCGGCAGACCGCGCGCCAGCAGCCGCCCGTCCTCGATGGCGCGGCGCCGCGCGCCGTCGTCGAAGATGGGCCGGAGCAGGTGGTTCAGGGCCGCCGGATCGACGCGCAGCACCGCCTCTTCGCGCGTGATGAGCTTCGCCTCCGCCATCTCCACCGCGATGCGCACCGCGGCCAGGCCGGTCCGCTTGCCGGCGCGCGTCTGCAGGAGGTAGAGCCGCCCGCGCTCGATGGTGAACTCGATGTCTTGCATGTCGCGGTAGTGGCGCTCGAGCCTGGCGCGCGCGTCCTCGAGCTGGTGCGCGATCGCGGGGAAGCGCGCCGCGAGCTCCCCGATCTTCTGCGGGGTGCGGATGCCGGCCACCACGTCCTCGCCCTGCGCGTTGACCAGGAACTCGCCGTAGAACTCGTTGCGGCCGTCGGCCGGGTTGCGCGTGAAGGCGACGCCGGTGCCGGAGTCCTCGCCCATGTTGCCGAACACCATCGCCTGGACGGTGACGGCGGTCCCCCACTCGGCCGGGATGCCGTTCAGCTTGCGGTAGGCGATGGCGCGCTCGTTGTCCCAGGAGCGGAACACCGCCTCGATGGCGGCCACCAGCTGCTGCACGGGATCTTCCGGGAAGTCGATCCCCTTGCGCCGCTTCACCTCCGCCTTGAACTCACCCACGAGCTCCTTCAGCGCCACCACCGGCAGCTCCGCGTCGAGCTTCACGCCGTAGGCGCGCTTCTTCCGCTCCAGGATGATCTCGAACGGATCGCGATCCTCCTTGCGCTCCGGCTTCATGGAGAGCACGACGTCGCCGAACATGGCGCAGAAGCGGCGGTAGCTGTCCCAGGCGAAGCGCTCGTTCTGGCTGCGCTTCGCGAGGGCCTCCACCGTCCGGTCGTTGAGCCCGAGGTTCAGGACCGTGTCCATCATCCCGGGCATGGAGACGCGCGCTCCGGAGCGCACCGAGACGAGCAGCGGGTCGTCGGGGCTGCCGAAGCGCTTCCCGGTGAGCGCCTCGACCTTGCGCAGCGCGGCCTCGACGCCGGGGAGGACGTCCTTCGGCAGCTTCTTCCCGTTCTCGTAGAACGCGGTGCAGACCTCGGTGGTGATGGTGAAGCCGGGCGGCACCAGCAGCCCGATGTTCGACATCTCCGCCACCCCGGCGCCCTTCCCGCCGAGCAGATCCTTCAGGCCGCGATTTCCCTCGGCCTTGCCGCCACCAAAGGAGTAGATGCGCTTCGTCGCCATGGTGCTCCTCGTTTTTGGAAAGGCGCGCCGTATGCCTGGGGAATCGAACCCCTGAACCACCCGCGAGGCGAGACCCCTGAGCGTGTGGCAGAGGAGACCACCCCGACCAGAGAAGATGCCTTGATCGTGGTCAGCGCCACTGCGGCGTGGGGCCGCGACCCCAGCGAGGCGACGGATGCGGGTCGTTCGGCTCGCCAGCGCCGCGCCGGCGCGCCGCACCGATGGGTCGCCGACGGCGATCGGAAAGAGAGGCCGCGGCCGAGAGCACATCGGAGAGGCGGCGCGCCACCTGGGGCCAGGTGAACCGGGCGAGCACCCGATCGCGGCCGCGCGCGCCCATGGCGCGCGCCTCGTCGCGGCGGGAGAGGAGCCGCTCCAGCGCAGCCGTCAGCGCGGCCGCGTCGGCGGGCGGGACGAGCAGCCCGGTCCGGCCGTGCTCCACGATCTCGGGGATCGCCTCGAGCGCCGTGCCGACGCACGGCACGGCGCAGGCCATCGCGTCGAGGAACGCGAGGCCGAACGGTTCCCGGAGGGCCGGCAGCGCGAAGACGGTCGCGCGGGCGAACAGGCCCGGCAGCGCCTCGATGGGCTCGGGGCCGAGCTGCAGCACGCCCTCCGGCATGAGCTGCATGCGCCGCGGCCCGATGACGAGCAGGCGCGCCCGCGGCCGGGCGCGGCGCAGGCGGGCGAAGGCGTCGAGCAGCACCGGCCCGCCCTTCCGGCCGAAGTCGCGTCCGATGAACAGCACCGTCTGGCCGTCGTCCTCCCGCTCCACCGAGCGCGGCACGACGCTCGCGCCGGCGCCCACGACGTGCACGCGCTCCATGGGCACGCCGTAGTCTTCCACGACCGAGCGAGCGGCGTGGCGAGAGAAGGCCGCGAGCGCGGCGGCCCCGCGGTAGGTGGTGCGCTCGAGCGCGTGCCAGTCCTCTCCCCAGCGCGGCGGCGCCGGAAGGCCAGCCGCGGGCTCGGCGCCGCGCCGCTCCGCGAGCGCGCGGGTGTGATCCAGGTAGACGACGTAGGGCCGCGACGGCGGCTGGCCGGGAGCGAAGAGCGCGCCGTTCTGCAGCACGACGTCGGGCGCGAGCGGGAGCCCGCCCAGCATCTCGCCGACGAACCGGGAGTGCGCGTCGAAGGCGAAGGGAGTGTTCCAGCGATAGCTGAGCGCGCGATCGCCGAACCGCGCGGCCGCCGCGGCGAGGTGCAACAGCACGGCAGGTGTGACCCGCGGCCGCCCGGTCACCCGGTCGCGCAGCTCGAGCGGCCCTCGCCCGAACACCGGCACCACCCGATGGCCACGCGCCTCCAGCGCCTCGGTCACGCTGGCGGTGACGCCGCTCTGCTCACCGTAATTGACGTACGCGATGGTGAGATCGCGCCGCGCGCCCGAGGCCATTCGTTAACATGAAGACGCGCGGGCCTCGCCGGAAGGTCGCAGGAGCACCCTCGGGCCCGGGCGCCCGCGCCCCGCTGCGCTCCTCACCCGCCCGCCTTGACGCGCGCTACGGCCCTGCCCGCCACGCGCCGCCGACGCGCCGAAGGCGCAGCGTGAGGCCTCCCCGGCGACGCTCGCTCCAGATCCAGTAGGCGCGCCTCGCCGCCGCCCGGAGCTTCTCCACCTTCCGTCGCAGCCAGTGGAGCCCGTGCTTCCTCCGGAAGTGGTCGCGGTCGCCGAGCCGCGCCGACCGCGGCGCTCCCATGCCGGCCTTGACGCTCTTCTGCGTGACCGAGCCGTAGTGGTGGAGGTAGGCGCGCCCGGTCGTCGCCAGCCGGAACCCCGCCGCGCTCGCGCGCCGGAAGAAGTCCTCGTCCTCGTAACCCGCCAGCCCCAGCTTCGTGTCGAACGACCCGATGCGCGCGAAGACGGTGTGGTGCACCATGAAGCACACGCCGGTCGCGATCCCGCCGCGCGAGGCGGATCCCAGCGCGCGGCGGTGGACCTCGGCGAAGCTCGCCAGATCGTAGTCCAGCTCGCCCTCTCCCATGGCCGGGCTGACGACCTGGCACCCCGACTCGGCCGCGAAGGCGAGGAGACCGTCGCGGAAGCCCGGGCCGACCACCACGTCGTTGTTGAGGACGATCACCCACTCGGCCCGCAGGGTCGCGGCGGCCTCGACGCCCTGGTTCCAGGCGGCGCTGCAGCCGAGGTTGCCGTCGTTGGCGATGACGTGCAGGCCGGGGCGCGACCCCAGCAGCTCGCGCGTCCCGTCGGTCGAGGCGTTGTCCACCACCACCACCTCGGCGGCCGGCACCCCGTCCGCGAGGAGGCTGTCCAGGCACTGCCGCGTGTACTCGACCTGGTTGAACACCGGGATGACGAAGACGGCGGGCGAGCGGGGCTCCACGCGAGAGCACTTACCCGACCCGCCGCGGGGCGGGCAAGCGCGCCGGTTCACGGATCGCGGGATCGCGTGGATCGACTCCGGCGGGGGACGACGAGCCCCCGCCCTACGAGCCGCCGAGGACGACGGCAGGGCCCATCAGACCCGCAGCTTCTCGAGGCGCGCCTCGTCCGCCTCCGGCGCGACCTCGTACTCCTCCACCAGGTCGCCCTCGCGCCACTCGACCTTCACCTGCGGCAGATCCTTGCCCTTCCCGTAGCGGGCCACGATCCGGGCCGCGAGCTGGCGTTCCTCCCAGGTCGGCTCGCCCTCGACGAGCGCGACCGGCCCCGGGATGTCCTTCGCCTCGAGCCGCGCCCGCCCATCGACGTGGTGCTCGAGGAGCGCGTTCTCCACCTCGGTCCTGCCCACGACCAGCTTGGCGCGCGGCGAGAGGCGGAAGTGGCGCCCGGTGGAGAGGAGGATGACGTCCTCGGGGTCGATGCGGCGCTCCTCGCCGGCGGACTCCCGCGCGTCGAGCACGTCGAAGAACTTCCGCGCGAAGCTCTCGTCGGTCAGGTAGCAGCAGCCGCCCGCCGGCTGCGGCCAGTCGGTGAGGCCGAGCTCGCGCGCGAGCGCCATCTGGCGCAGGCGCGAGCGGCCGCTGATGTCGAGGAGGCGGCTCCGGTCCACCAGCCCCTGCTGCTCCGGGATGGTGGGCGGCAGGAGCCGAGCGGAGAGCGGTCGCAGCAGCCGCCCATCGAGCCCGCTGTCGCGCTCGATGATGCGCAGCGTGTCGCGGCGCTGGCTCTTCGGCCGCTGCCCGAGCACCTCGCCCGTGAAGACGAAGGCCGCCCCCTCGGCCTCCATGATCTCGCGCGCCCGCCGCATCATGAAGACCCGGCAGTCGACGCAGGGATTCGCGTTCTGCCCGTACCCGTACTTCGGGTGAACCAGCATGTCGAGATAGGCGCCGCCCGAGATGTCGACGTACTCGATGTCGACGTCGAGATCGGCCGCGGCCCGCAGCGCCTCGTTGCGCGGCACCGTCCCATCGGCGCGGCCGCCCTTGCGGCGCTGCGTCTCGGTGATGCAGAAGCCGGTGTAGAAGCTCACCGCCTTGACGTCGATGCCCTGGCGCTTCACCAGCGCCACCGCCAGGGTCGAGTCGAGGCCGCCCGAGACGAGCCCGATCGCCTTCACCTTGGAGCTCATCTCAGCGTCCTCGCTTCCGCAGATAGCTCTTCCACGCCGCGCCGTCCTTGAACGTGGCGACGTGCTCGTGGTGCATCGCCCGGCACCACATCGGCATGTCGCTGGCGATCCCCGGGTCGGTGGCGATGACGAGCAGCACCGCGCCGTCGGGGAGCGCGCGCACGACCTTGGCCGTCTCCACGATCGGGAACGGGCAGAGCGTGCCGGACGTGTCGAGCGTCCGGTCGGGCGTGGGCAGCGATCGCGCCTCCATCGGGAGCGCCGTTTTACCGGCGCCGCCACCGCGCCGCAATCCGCCTGGGCAACTTGCTGGGCAACTTGCTGGGCAACTTGCCGCTCGGGGGGTCGGGCGGTAGGCTCCGCGCCCGTGAAGAGCACCCTCCTCGTGGCGCTGTGCGCCCTTGGCCCCTCGCTCGCCCTCGCCCAGGGCGCGCCGGCGCCCGCTCCGGCCAGCGGCGTCGTGGTGAGCGTCGACGTGGGCGGTGGCGGGATCGCGGGCGGTGGGACGCAGTACACGCCGTCGGGGGTGTTCGAGGGCGAGCTCGGCGCCGGCTACGAGGTGGGCCTGGGGCTGCGCCCCGAGTTCTCCCTCGCGCTGGGGCTCGCGCCCAAGACCCACGTCGCCATCCGCCCGGGGTTGCACTACGATCTCCCCGACCTGCCGCTCTACGTCCGCGGGGCGCTCGACTGGTCGAACGCCCAGGGCACGGGCGGCTGGCGCTGGCTTCTCGCGGGCTTCGGCGGCACGCTGCAGCTCACCGACGTGCTGGGCGCGTTCGCGGAGGCGGACCTCGGGATACCGCTCGGCCACTCGATCGGCGTCGGCGTGCTCGTCCGCGCGGGCATCTCGTTCCGCCTGTGAGCCTCGGCACGGGGAGAACACTCGCGGGTTTGAGGCCGGGCCGGTGATCTGGTTTCATGGCGCGCACGCGCCGTCACTCCACGAAGAGAAGGGACGTCCATGAAGAAGGCGAGCTGGATCGTCGTACTGCTGGTGGGCCTGCTCATCGGGGTCACCGCCGACCGCATGCTCGGCGGCGGGGGCACGCCGCGACCGGCGCCGCACGCCGCGCCCGCGCCCGCGCCGGCCGCGCCTCCGGTCGAGGACCCGCGCGCCGTCTACCGCGTGCCGGTCGACGACACGCCGCTGCGCGGACCGGCCGACGCCCTGGTGACGATCGTGGTCGCCTCGGACTTCCAGTGCCCCTTCTGCAAGCGCGTCGAGCCCACGCTCCAGGCCATGGCCGACGCCTTCCCCGGCAAGGTGCGCTTCGGCTGGAAGCACCAGCCGCTGCCGGGCCACGCCAGGGCGCTCCCGGCCGCGATCGCCGTGGAAGAGGCGCGCGCGCAGGGCGGCGACGCGAAGTTCTGGGCCATGCACGACAAGCTGTTCGAGCTCGCTCCCGCCCTCGAGCGGCCCGATCTCGAGCGCGCCGCGCGCGAGGTGGGGCTCGACGTCGCCGCGGTGGGCGCGGCGCTCGACCAGAACAAGCACGCGGAGCGCATCCGTCGCGACCAGGCGCTCTGCCAGAGCCTCGGCGTGCGCGCCACCCCGACGCTGTTCGTGAATGGCCGGAAGATCGAGGGCGCGCTGCCGCCCGAGCAGCTCAAGCCGATCGTCCAGCAGGAGCTCGACAAGGCGCAGGCGCTCGTCGCCTCCGGCGTGAAGCCGCAGGACGTCTACGCGAAGATCATGGAGAAGGGCGCCACCTCGGTGGTGTACCAGGGGGGCGCCGCGCCGCGCCCCGCCGCTCCGGCGGCCGCCCAGGCGGCCCCGCCGACGCCGTCGACCGTCGCGGTGCCGGTGCCGCTGCGCGTGGACGACCCGTCCCGCGGCCCGACCGGCGCCAAGCTCACCGTCGTCCTCTTCAGCGACTTCCAGTGCCCCTTCTGCGCCCGCGTCGAGCCCACCGTGAAGCAGATGGAGGAGGCCTACCCGGGCGCGGTGCGCGTGGTGTGGAAGCACCAGCCGCTCCCCGCCACGATGCACCCGCAGGCGCGCCCCGCCGCCGAGGCCGCCGAGGCGGCCCGCGTCCAGGGCAAGTTCTGGGAGATGCACGACCAGCTCTTCGCCCACCAGCGCGAGCTGTCCGCCGACCTCTACCCGCGGCTCGCCCGTGAGCTCGGGCTCGACGTGGCGCGCTTCGAGCGCGATCTCGCCGCCCACGCGGGCGGGGCCCGGATCGACGAGGACCAGCGCGTGGCCGGCCAGGTGGGCGCGAACGCCACCCCCACCTTCTTCGTGAACTGCCGTCGCGTCGAGGGCGCCTATCCGTTCGACAGCCTGAAGCCGATCCTGGCCGAGGAGGCGAGGAAGGCGGACGCGCTGCTCGCGAAGGGCACGCCCGCGGCGGGCCTGCACGAGGCGCTCTGCAAGGAGAACGTCCGCGCCTTCCCGGCCCCGGCGGCTGGGGCCGCCGCCCAGAACGCGGTCCTGCCGGGCGGCCGCGCCGCCGTGCCGGTGCGCGGCGACGACCCGGTGAAGGGCCCCGCCACCGCCGCGGTGACGGTGGTCGAGTTCTCCGACTTCCAGTGCCCGTTCTGCGGGCGCGCCGTTCCGGCGGTGAAGGACGTGGAGGCCGCCTTCCCTCGCGACGTGCGGATCGTGTGGAAGCACCTGCCGCTCTCTTTCCACCAGAACGCGATGCCCGCCGCGCTGGCGGCCGAGGCGGCGCGCGAGCAGGGCGGCCCGGCCAAGTTCTGGGCCATGCACGACAAGCTCTTCGCGAACCAGGCCGCGCTCTCGGAGGCGACCTACGAGCAGTACGCGCGCGAGCTCGGGCTCGACCTCGCCCGGTTCAAGAAGGACGTCGCCGACCCGAAGCTCAAGGCTCGCGTGCAGGAGGACGCGCAGCTGGCGCAGCGGGTCGGCGTGAACGGCACGCCGACGTTCATCGTGAACGGCGAGACGGTGGTCGGCTCGGCCGCGCTCCGCCCCGCCATCGAGCGGCAGCTCCAGGCGGCGAAGCCGGTGCGGGCCGCGGCGCGCTGACTCGGTAGCTCTGCGGCGGGGAACAAACCCCCGCCCTACGGCGCGCTGTAGGGCGGGGGCTCGTCCCCCGCCAGGGCAACCACCGTCACTGGCGCTCCCCCAGCGTCACCTGCGCGCGCCGGGTCTCGCCGGCCCGCGTCCAGACCACCTCGACCGCGTCGCCGGCGCGGTGGGAGCGGAGGGCCGTGGCCAGATCCTCGAGGCCCATGAGGCGCGTGGCGCCGATCTGGAGGAGCACGTCGCCGCGCTGCACGCCGGCCTGCTCCGCGGGGCTCCCCGGCTTGACCGCCGAGACGAGCACTCCAGGCTCCTTGCGGCCCTCGAAGTCGGGGATGGTGCCGAGGTAGGCGCCGTAGCCGCGCGCGCGCTCGCCCGGACCCGCCGTCGAGCCTGGCGGCGGCGCCGAGCGCACCACCTCGAACCTGGCGGGCGCGTCGGCGGCGTCGAGGACGGCGCGGTAGGCGAGGCGAGCCACCGCGGCCAGTCCGGCGGGGTCGATCTTGTCGGCGGTGTCGCTCGGGCGGTGGTAGTCGCCGTGCGCTCCCGTGAACAGGAACAGCACCGGGATCCCCCCCGCGAAGAAGCTGGTGTGGTCGGAGGGGCCGTAGCCGCTCCCTCCGAAGGCGAGGCGCAGCGGGATCGGCGGCGCGGCCGCCGCGAGCCGCTCGACCCGGGCCCGCTCGCCGCGCGCGGTGTCGGCGCCCTGGACGTAGAGCTTCCCCTCCTGCGGCCGGCCCACCATGTCGAGGTTGACCATGAGCTGCTCCGCCTCCGGCGCGCAGCCGGGCGGCGGGTGCTTCACGAACGCGCTCGACCCGAGGAGCCCCAGCTCCTCGCCGCTGAAGGCGGCCAGGACGACCGACCGGCGCGGCGGCGGCCCCGCTCGCAGCGCGCGCGCGACGGCGAGGAGCGCCGCCACCCCGCTCGCGTTGTCGTCGGCGCCGGGGTGCACGGCGTGGACGCCCGGCGTGAGCGACGTCTCGCCTCCGAACCCGAGGTGGTCGAAGTGCGCCCCGAGCACGACGCAGCCGGCGCCGGGGTCGGAGCCGCGCGCGACGCCCACCACGTTCTCGGTCCGCGCCTCCTCCTGCGCCACGCCCGCCGCGAGCCGCGCCGCGATCCCGAGCGGGCGCGAGTGCGGCCGGCGATCCGCCTGCGCCGGCGCGGCGAGCGCCGCCGCGTCGACGCCCCCGCGGGCCAGGCCGGCCAGCGTGACCCGCGCCGCGAGGATGCCGGCGCGCGACGAGACCTGACCTCGCCACGGCTCGAGGGCGTCGGGACCGGGGTGGTTCCAGTCGTCGCGCACCGCGAGCAGCGCCGCCGCCCCGTGGTCGCGAGCGTTCATCGCCTTGTAGCGCCACTCGCCGAGCTGGAACCGCTGCGGGTCGCGGAAGGGCGAGGCCTGGTCGCGCTCGTCGGGGAAGTGCGCCGCCACGAGCACGACCTTTCCCTTCACGTCGAGGCCGGCGTAGTCGTCGTAGCCGAGATCGGGGGCGGTGATGCCGTATCCGGCCCAGACGAGCTCGCCCTCGGCCGCGCCGTCGTCGGTGAAGGTGAAGGGCTGGAACTCCTGCCCGAGCACGAGCGCGCGCCCACCCACCCGGAGCGCGTTCTCGCCCGTGAGCTTCGCCCCCACCGGCGCCTGGAACGGCTGAAGGAACCCATCGGTGCCGCCGGGCGCGAGTCCCACCTCCCTCATCCGCTCGGCGATGAAGCGCGCCGCGGCGGCGTTGCCGGGCGTCCCGACCCCGCGCCCGGTGCGGGCGGGATCCGCGAGCCATCGGACGTCGCGGATGAGGTCCTCGGGTCGGATGAGCGACTCGGCCGCTTCCCTCGCGTTCGCGGCCGGGGTCGGCGTCGCGTCCGTGATCGCGGTCAGGGTCGGGGTGGCGGTCGCGGTCGCGCTCGAACCCGCCGTCCCCCACGCGATCACCGCGCAAATCGCGGGCGCGAGACATCTGGACAGGCGCATCGTGACCCCCTCTCGCTCCGGCCGTGCTTGCGCCTCACCGGCGCGTGGGTTTATGTACTCGCGATGCGTCGGACCTTCTTCAAGTCCAAGATCCATCGCGCGACCGTCACCCAGGCCGACCTCCATTACGAGGGGTCGGTGACGATCGACGAGGACCTGATGGACGCCGCCGCCATCGCCGATTACGAGGCGGTCCACATCTGGAACGTCACGCGCGGCACCCGGCTCCAGACCTACGCGCTGAAGGGCGCGCGCGGCTCGGGCGTCATCTGCATCAACGGCGCGGCGGCACACCTGAACCAGCCCGGCGATCTCGTGATCCTGGCCACCTTCGCGGAGCTCGACGAGGCGGAGGCGCGGGCGCACACGCCGAAGGTGGTGCTCGTCGACGCGAAGAACCGGGTGGTCGCGAAGGACGTGGTCGAGATCCCCGGGCCGGCGCGGAGGATGTCGGCATGAGCGCACGGGGGCTACTTTGGCCCGCGCGTGACGCCGCGGCCTGATCTCCCGACCTTCCTGAAGCTCTGCCGGCCCGGCCGGGCGGTCCCGGTCAGGGTCGAGGTCGAGGCCGACACCGAGACGCCCGTCTCGGCGTTCCTGAAGCTCTCGCGCGGCGAGCGCCACGCGTTCCTCCTCGAGTCGGTCGAGGGCGGCGAGCGCAGCGCCCGCTTCAGCTTCCTCGGGGCGGGACCGAAGAGCGTCCTGTCGTGGCGGCTCGGCGACGGCGACGATCCGGTGGAGCGGATCCGGAGCGATCTCGCCTCGCACCGCGCGGTGCGGGTCGAGGGTACGCCGCGCTTCTCCGGCGGGCTGGTGGGCTGGATCTCCTACGACGCGGTCCGGCTCTTCGAGCCGCGCGTCCCGGCCACGAAGCCGGACGAACTCGGGTTCCCCGACGTCTGCTTCATGGACTACGACCGGGTGGTCGCGTTCGACCACCGGCGCCACTCGCTGCACGTCATGGCGGAGGTCCGCTGCGGGCGCGGCGATGATCCGCGCGCGCTCTACGCGGCGGCGGTGGCCCGCATCGAGGAGACGCTGCGTGCGCTGGCGCGGCCGCTCGACCCGCCCGCGCCGCGGGCGGTGAGGCCGGCCGCCGAGCTCCACCCCCGCACCCCGCGGGCGGAGTTCGAGGCCATGGTGCGGCGCGCCCGCGAGTACGTGAAGGCGGGCGACTGCCAGCAGATCGTGCTCTCGCAGCGGTTCGACGCGGAGGTGAGCGTCGCGCCCTTCGACGTGTACCGGGCGCTGCGCCGCGTGAACCCTTCCCCCTACCTCTTCTACCTGCAGGACGGCGATCGGGCGCTGGTGGGGAGCTCCCCGGAGACGCTCATCAAGCTGGAGGACGGCGAGGTCACGCTGCGGCCCATCGCCGGCACGCGCCGGCGCGGCGCCGACGCGGCCGAGGACGCCCGCCTCGAGGCGGAGCTGCGCGCCGACCCGAAGGAGAACGCCGAGCACGTCATGCTCGTCGACCTGGGCCGGAACGACGTCGGCCGGGTCGCGGAGGTCGGGACGGTCCAGGTGACGGCGCTCAAGACCGTGGAGCGTTACTCCCACGTCATGCACCTCGTCTCGGAGGTGAAGGGCCGGCTCGCCCCCGGGCTGTCCGCGATCGACGTGCTGCGCGCCGGCTTCCCGGCCGGCACGGTCACCGGCTCGCCGAAGGTGCGGGCGATGGAGATCATCGACGAGCTGGAGCCGGCGCGGCGCGGCCCGTACGCCGGCGCGGTCGGTTACTTCGATCGAGGCGGCGACATGGAGATGTGCATCGCCATCCGCACGCTCGCCCAGCGCGGCCGGCGCGTCTCGGTCCAGGCAGGCGCGGGGATCGTCTACGACTCGAAGCCGGCGGCCGAGTACCTCGAGACCGTCAACAAGGCGCGCGCCTGCTTCGCGGCGGTGGCGCAGGCGGAGACGGGAGACCTCGAGGCGCGGCCCGCGACGGGACGACCTTCCGTTCGTCCTGAGCCTACCGTTCGTCCTGAGCGTAGCGGCGCGAAGCGCCGCGGAGTCGAAGGACGAACGCGCACCCGCGCGGGAGGCCGCCCATGACCGGCCCCCGCGTCCTCCTCGTCGACAACTACGACAGCTTCACCTTCAACCTCGTGCAGTACCTGGGCGAGCTGGGCGCCGAGGTCGAGGTGTTCCGGAACGACGCGATCGACGTGGCGGGGATGCGGGCACGGCGGCCGGACGGGCTCGTCCTCTCGCCGGGGCCGTGCACGCCGAGCGAGGCCGGGGTGACCCTCGAGGCCATCCGCGCGCTCGCGGGCGAGCTGCCCATCCTCGGCGTCTGCCTCGGTCACCAGGCGATCGGCCAGGCGTTCTGTGGACGCGTGGTACGCAACGCCCGCATCGTGCACGGCAAGGCGAGCCCGGTCCGCCACCGCGGCAAGGGGCTCTTCGCCGGCCTCGCGTCGCCGTTCGCCGCGGGCCGCTACCACTCGCTGATCGTGGAGCGCGACAGCCTGCCCGCCGCGCTGGCGGTCACCGCCTGGACGGACGAGGGCGAGATCATGGGCCTGCGCCACCGGAGGCTGGACGTGGAGGGCGTGCAGTTCCACCCGGAGTCGATCCTGACCGAAGGGGGACAGTTGCTGCTGGGGAACTGGCTGGAGCGCCTGCCGCGAGGAGCCGCACGATGATCCAGGAGGCCATCGCCAAGCTGGTGCTCCGCCACGATCTCACCCGCGCCGAGGCGGTCGGCGTGATGAACGAGATCGCCGATGGCGGCGCCACGCCGGCGCAGGTGGGCGCCTTCCTGGCCGCGCTGCGGGTCAAGGGCGAGACGGTGGACGAGATCGCCGGCGCGGCCGAGGTGATGCGGGCGCGGGCCGAGCGGGTGCACGTCGCGCGCGACGTCTTCGTCGACACCTGCGGGACGGGCGGCGACGGGCAGAACACCTTCAACATCTCCACCGGCGCCGCCTTCGTCGTGGCGGGCGCGGGTGTCACGGTCGCGAAGCACGGCAACCGCTCGGTGTCCTCCCGCTGCGGCTCGGCGGACGTGCTCGCGGCGCTGGGGGTCCACGTCGACGCCGCGCGCGAGGTGGTGGAGCGCTGCATCGCCGAGTGCGGCATCGGGTTCCTGTTCGCGCCCAAGCTCCACCCGGCGTTCAAGGCGGTGGCCGGCATCCGGCGCGAGCTCGGCATCCGCACGATCTTCAACCTGCTCGGCCCCCTCGCGAACCCCGCCGGCGCGCGCTACCAGGTCATGGGAGTCTACGAACCGCGCTGGGTTCCCATCCTCGGCGGCGTGCTGGCGGCGCTGGGGACACGGCACGCGTTCGTCGTGCACGGCGAGGGGCTCGACGAGATCGCGGTCACCGGCATGACCCACGTCTCGGAGGTACGGGACGGCAGCGTGGACCGCTTCGCGATGGTGCCGGAGGACGTGGGGCTCCGCCGCTGGGACCGGCGGGAGATCGCCGGCGGCGACGCCACGCTCAACGCCGCCATCCTGGGGGACGTCCTCTCCGGCCAGCAGGGCGCCCCCCGTGACGCGGTGCTCGTGAACGCCGCGGCGGCGCTGGTGGCGGCGGGGGCTGCCCGCGACCTCGCGGACGGCGTGCGGGTGGCGGCGCGGGCGGTGGACGAGGGCGCCGCCCTCGACAAGCTGCAGCGGCTCCGCGCGCTGTCGAACGGTGAGCCGTGACCGTCCTCGACGGCATCATGGCGCGGAAGGCGGACGAGGTGGCGGCGCGGCGCGCGGCGCGGCCGGACCGCGAGCTGGAGGCGGCCTGCCGCGATCGCCCCCCACCGCGCGACTTCGGCGGCGCGCTCTCGCCGCGCGGCGGGCCGGCCCGGATCATCGCGGAGGTGAAGCGCGCGAGCCCGTCGGCCGGCGCCATCGCCGCGGACCTCGACGCGGTCGCCCAGGCGCGCCGCTACGCGGCCGCGGGCGCGGCGGCCATCTCGGTCCTCACCGACGGCCCGGGCTTCGGCGGCTCCCTCGAAGACCTGGACGCGGTGCGCGCGGCGGTCGCGACGCCGCTGCTGCGCAAGGACTTCGTCCTCGATCGCTACCAGCTGCTCGAGGCCCGCCTCGCCGGGGGGGACGCGGCGCTGCTCATCGTCGCGGCCCTGTCGGACGCCGCGCTGCGCCGGCTCCTCGACGACGCCGCGGCGCTCTCGCTCGCGGCCTTGGTCGAGGTGCATGACGACCTCGAGCTCGATCGCGCGCTCGCGGTGGGCGCGCGGCTCGTCGGCGTCAACAACCGCGATCTGCGCACGTTCGCGGTCGACCTCGCGACGAGCGAGCGGCTGCTGCCGCGGCTGCCGCTCGAGGTGAAGGGGGTAGCGGAGAGCGGCGTGCGCACCGCGGCCGACGCGCGCCGCCTGCGCGCCGCGGGCGCGCCCAACCTGCTCGTCGGCGAGGCGCTGGTGCGGGCGCCGGACCCCGGAGCTCTGCTCAGGGAGATGACATCGTGAACTGCCCCCTCTCCCTGCCCTCTCCCCCGGTGGGGGAGAGGGTCGATTACACGCCGTGCCACGCGTTTCGTCACCCTCGCCCCGCCGCCAGGCGGGGAGAGGGACGGGGAGAGGGGCTCGTACCGTGAGTCGCGTCCGCGTGAAGATCTGCGGCATCACCCGCCTCGAGGACGCGCTCCTCGCCGCCTCCTTCGGCGCCGACGCGCTCGGGTTCAACCTGTGGCCGGGCTCGAAGCGGCACGTCGACCCGGACGCGGCGCGCGCCATCGTCGATCGCCTGCCGCCCTTCGTCACGCCGGTCGGCGTGTTCGTGGATCAGCCGCCCACGACCGTGCTGGCGCTCGCGGCGCAGGCGGGCGTGCAGGTGGTGCAGCTCCACGGCGACGAGAGCTGGGAGGACGTGAACGGCTACCCGATCCCCGCCGTGAAGGCGGTGCGGCTCGCCGGCCCGGAGAGCCTGCGCGACCTCCACCGGTACCGCGTGCGCGGCTTGCTGCTCGACGCCCCTTCGCAGGGCTTCGGCGGCAGCGGCACCACCTGCGACTGGGGGCTGGCGCGGCAGGTGGCGGAGCGGTTTCCGGTCGTGCTCGCCGGCGGCCTCACCCCGGAGAACGTGGGCGAGGCCATCCGCGCGGTGCGGCCGTGGGCGGTCGACGTGGCGAGCGGCGTCGAGAGCGCGCCCGGCGTGAAGGACCCCGACAAGCTGCGCCGGTTCATCGAGAGCGCGATCAAGGAGAGCCCGTGACCACCATCCCCGACGCCCGCGGCCGCTTCGGCGACTACGGGGGGCGCTTCGTCCCCGAGACGCTCATCCCGGCGCTGGACGAGCTCGAGGCGGCCTGGCGCGCCGCGCGCGGGGACGAGGTGTTCCAGCGCGAGCTGGACGAGCTGCTGCGCCGGTTCGCGGGGCGCCCGACGCCGCTCGGCGAGGCCCGCCGCATGTCTTCGGACGTCGGCGGCTGCAGGGTGATGCTGAAGCGCGAGGACCTGTGCCACACCGGCGCGCACAAGATCAACAACACGCTCGGCCAGGTGCTGCTCGCCCGCCGCATGGGCAAGAAGCGCATCATCGCGGAGACCGGCGCCGGCCAGCACGGGGTCGCCACCGCCACCGCCGCCGCGCTGTTCGGGCTGCCCTGCGAGGTGTACATGGGCGGGCTCGACGTGGAGCGCCAGGCGCTCAACGTGTTCCGGATGCGGCTCCTCGGGGCGCGCGTCATCCCGGTCGAAGCGGGGTCGCGCACGCTCAAGGACGCCATGAACGAGGCGATCCGGGCCTGGGTCACGAAGGTCCGAGACACCCACTACATCATCGGCTCGGTCGCCGGTCCGCACCCCTACCCGGCGCTGGTGCGCGACTTCCAGTCGGTGATCGGGACGGAGGCGCGGGCCCAGGTGCTGGAGCTGTGCGGGCGGCTCCCCGACGCGGTCGTCGCGTGCGTCGGCGGAGGCTCCAACGCCATGGGCATCTTCAGCGCCTTCGTCTCGGATCCCGGCGTGAAGCTGGTCGGCGTCGAGGCGGCCGGCCACGGTCTCGCGACGGGGAAGCACGGTGCGTCGCTCGCGAAGGGCCGGCCCGGCGTGCTGCACGGCTCGCGCAGCTACGTGCTCCAGACGCCGGAGGGCCAGATCGCGGAGGCGCACTCCATCAGCGCCGGGCTCGACTACCCCGGCGTCGGGCCGGAGCTCGCCTACCTCAAGGACGAGGGGCGCCTCACGGTGAGGAGCGCGACCGATGCGGAGGCGCTCGAGGCGCTGCAGTACCTGGCCCGGACCGAGGGCATCATCCCGGCCCTGGAGAGCGCGCACGCGGTCGCGGCGGCGCTCGACCTGGCCCGCGAGCTCGGCCCGGGGGGTCTCCTCATGGTGAACGTCTCCGGCCGGGGCGACAAGGACGTCGACCAGGTGCGGAGAGCGCTGGCGCCCGCGGAGCCCGCGCCGGTGAGACGGAGGGCGCCGGTGCGCCGGACGCGTTCCTCTCCCCGACCCTCCCGCCGCCGGGCGGGCGGAGGGCGGAAGTCGCCAGGGACGCGGCGGAGCGCGCGATGAGCGAGACGGCGAAGCCGATGGTCACGCGCGAGGATCGGATCGCGTCGATGTTCGCCGCCGCGCGCGAGCGCGGCGAGGCGGCGCTCCTCACCTACCTCATGGCGGGCGACCCGGACGTCGCCACCTCGAAGGCGGCCGCGCTCGCCTGCGCGGAGGGCGGCGCCGACCTGATCGAGATCGGGATGCCCTTCTCGGATCCGATCGCCGACGGGCCGACGATCCAGCGCGCCGCGGAGCGCGCGCTGGCGAGCGGGACGCACGTCGGCACGGCCCTGGAGGTCGCGGCGCACGTGCGAGCCCGCTCGACGGTGCGGCTCGCGCTCATGGGGTACCTGAACCCCGTCCTCTCCTACGGCCTCGACCGCTTCTTCGCCGACGCGGCGCGGAGCGGCGTGGACGCCGTCATCCTCCCCGACGTGCCGCCGGAGGAGGCGGGCGACCTGCGGCGCGCCGCGGCCGCCGCGGGCGTGAAGACCGTGTTCCTGCTCGCCCCCACCTCGACGGACGCGCGCCGCCGGGCCGCGGCCGAGGCCGCGAGCGGGTTCCTCTACTTCGTGTCGGTGACCGGCGTGACCGGCGCGCGCCGGGCGTTGCCGGAGGATCTCGCCGCGCGGGTGGCGGAGGTCCGGGCCGCCTCGCCCGTCCCGGTGGTGGTCGGCTTCGGCGTCTCCACGCCGGCGCAGGCGCGCGAGGTCTCGCGCCTCGCCGACGGCGTCGTCGTGGGCAGCGCCATCGTCGCTCGGGTGGCGGAGCAGGGCAGCCGGACCGCGCGCGCCGAGCGCGTCCGCCGGTTCGTCCGATCGCTCAAGCGCGCGATGCGCCGTTAGCCGAGAGTACCGTGCCTCACAAGACCGACGACGTCCGCATCGCGGGCATCCACGAGCTCGCCCCGCCGGCCCACCTCATCCGCGAGTTCCCATGCACAGAGCGTGCGTCCGAGGTGGTCCACGCGGCGCGCCAGGCGCTCCACCGGATCCTGCACGGCGCGGACGACCGCCTGGTGGTGGTGGTCGGGCCCTGCTCCATCCACGACGTGCGCGCCGCCCGCGAGTACGCGGCGCGCCTCGTCGCCGAGCGGCGGCGGCTCGCGGGCGACCTCGAGATCGTCATGCGCGTCTACTTCGAGAAGCCGCGCACGACGGTGGGCTGGAAGGGGCTCATCAACGATCCGGAGCTCGATGGGACCTTCCAGATCAACCGCGGCCTGAGGCTCGCCCGCGAGCTCCTCCTCGACATCGCGGAGCTGGGGCTGCCCGCCGGCTGCGAGTACCTCGACATGATCACGCCGCAATACCTGGCCGACCTCGTGTCCTGGGGCGCGATCGGCGCGCGCACCACCGAGAGCCAGGTCCACCGCGAGCTGGCGAGCGGCCTCTCCTGCCCGGTCGGGTTCAAGAACGGCACCGACGGCAACGTGCGGATCGCGGTGGACGCCATCCGCGCCGCCCGCGAGCCGCACCACTTCCTGTCGGTCACGAAGGGCGGCCACTCCGCGATCGTCGCCACGGTCGGCAACGAGGATGGTCACCTCATCCTGCGCGGTGGCCGCACGCCGAATTACGACGCGCAGAGCGTGGCCGCCGCCTGCGACGAGCTCGCGCGCGTGGGGCTCGATCCGTACCTCATGATCGACGCGAGCCACGCCAACAGCCGCAAGGACGCCCCGCAGCAGCTCCCGGTGTCCGAGGCGATCGCCGCCCAGCTCGCGGCGGGCGAGCCGCGCATCGCCGGCGTCATGATCGAGAGCCACCTCGTCGCGGGGCGGCAGGACCTCGTGCCCGGGTCCCTCGTCTACGGACAGAGCATCACCGACGCCTGCCTCGGCTTCGAGGAGACGATCCGCGCGCTCGACGTGCTGGCCGCTGGCGTGCGGCGCCGGCGCGCGCCGTAGCACCTGCCGTTCGCCCTTCG
>DATLJU010000200.1:0-8354 GCA_035538735.1 Anaeromyxobacteraceae bacterium
GGGTTATGAGCCCGACGAGCTACCTGGCTGCTCCACCCCGCGTCAGGTCGGTGGGAGCGGCTTTCTACGTCCGGGCGCCCTCCGGGTCAAGAGTTTTTCGCCGGCGCCGGCTAGCGCTTCCGCACGATGGCCCCGGGGACGGCGCACAGGCCGGCCAGCGCCACCATGGTAGCGCCGGTGGGAAGCTGCCAGAACCACGAGATGAGGTACCCCCCGGCGGCGGCCACGACGCCGATCACCGTCGCTAGGGCGAAGGCGGCTCGGAGACGCCGCGCCAGGAGCAGCGCGGCCGCGGCCGGGATGGTCAGGAACGCGAACACGGGCAAGGCGCCGAGCGCCCGGGCGGCGACCGGCACGGCAAGGCCCAGCGTGAGGAACAGGAGCACGTTCCAGCGGGCGGTCCGGTAGCCGAGCGCGGCGGCGGACTCGCCATCGAACGACACGAACACGAACTCCTTGGCGAACACCGCGTGGACGATGGCGCAGGCGGCGGCGATCCCCGCCAGGATGAGGAGGTCCGTGAGCGGAACCGCAACCGCGTTCCCGAACACCATCGCGTTGAGGTCGTGCGCGGCGTGGACGAGCCGGTTCGCGCCGAGCACGACCAGCGCGCCGGCGAGCACGTAGCTCATGCCCACCCCGGTCTCGGCCGGCAGCCGGCGGCCGTGGAGCGCCAGCCCGAGCACGAGCGCCCCTGCGACGGAGAAGGCGAGCGCGACGGCGAGCTGGACGCCGAGGTGCTCCATCTCGACCCCGAGCGACTCCTCCAGGATGAGCGCGGCGATGAGCCCGAGGGTCGAGAGCTGCGTGAGCGCAGCCGAAACGAAGACGGTCCGGCGCAGCACCACGTACACCCCGAGGAAGCCGCAGAGCGCCCCCGCCACCAGCGAGGCTATGAGCGGCTCGCGCCAGATCTCGCGCGCAGCCAGGAAGTCCTGCCAGGCACTCATGCTCATCATGCCTCCGCCTCCGGGTAGACGAAGCGCCGTCCACCCTCCTCGCGCACTGCCACGCGCCTGCCGTAAAGCGCCCCGAGCGCCTCGGAGGTCAGCATCTCCTCGAGCGAGCCGACGCGGAAGAGCCGCTTGTCCTTGTCCACGAAGCAGAGCCGGTGGGCGTAGTTGGCCACCGCCTCGAGCCGGTGCGACACCATCACCACCGCCAGGCCGCCCGCGCGGTGCAGGTCGCGCAGGACGTCCATCGCATCGAGCTCCGCGGCCGGGTCCATCCCGTTCGTCGGCTCGTCCAGCGCGAGCAACTCGGGTTCCGAGGCGAGCGCGCGTGCGATGAGCGTGCGCTGGCGCTGGCCGCCCGAGAGCGTCCGGAACGGCGCGTCGGCGAGGTCCTCGATCCCGACCCGCGCCAGGGCCGCACGCACCGCCACCCGATCCTGCTCACCGGGTCGCCGTCCGGTCCCGAGCAGGCGGTAGCGGCCCATGACGGCGACCTCGGCGGCAGTGAGCGGCCAGTAGGCGTCGACGTGATCGCGCTGCGGCACGAAGCCGACGCGGAGCGCTCTCGGCTGCCGGCGCGACCCGGCGAGGGGCGGCTGCACGCCGAGGAGCGTGCGCAGGAGCGTGGTCTTCCCGCCGCCGTTCGGGCCGACGATGGCGAGGAACTCGCCGCGGGCGACCTCGAGCGAGATGTCGCGCAGCAGCACCTCGCGGCCGTAGCCGATGGCCGCTCCGTCGAGCGCCAGGATGGGCGCAGAATTCGCCGTCATCGCACCCCCCCCGCGACGAGCCGCACCAGCGTATCGATGTAGCTCTCGTAGGTGCTCGTCCCGGGCATGCCGTTCACATCGCCGGGGATGAGCACCACCTTGGCGCCGGTGTGCCGCGAGACCACCTCGGCCGAGCGCGTGTCGTAATAGTTCTCCACCAGGATCGCCTTCACCCCCTGCGCCTTCATGATCTGCACGATGTCCGCGAGGTGGGACGGCGGCGGGGGCACGCCCGGCTTCGGCTCGAGATAGCCGGCGGCGCGCAGCCCGGTCCAGTCGAGGAAGTAGCTCATCGTCTGGTGCTGCGCGACGATGGGCCGGCCGCGGAGCGGGGCGAAGGCCGCCTTCCAGCGGGCAAGATCGGCGTCGATGCGGCGCTGGAAGTCGGCGCTGTGCTGCGAGTAGGCCGCGGCGTGCGCCGGGTCGAGCTGAGCGAGCTTCTTCGCGATCCCGGCCACGACCTCAACCGCCGCCCGCGGGTCGTCCATGAAGTGTGGATTGCCGGCTGGGTGCAGGTCGCCCATGCTGCGGTCCACCGGCCCAGTCGGGATGTCGAGCACGTGGATGTAGCTGGCCGCGGTGAGGCGGCGCTGGCCGGTCGGCTGGATGTCGGGGTTGCGCGACTGGTTCACGAGCGGGGGGAGCCAGCCGATCTCGAGGTCGAGGCCCACGTCGACGAGCAGGTCGGCCTGTCGCAGCTTCACCGCCAGCGTCGGGTTGGCGTCCACGAAGTGCGGGTCCTGGATTCCGCGCGAGAGGCTCTGGACCTGCACCTGGTCGCCGCCGGCCTCCTTGGCCAGGGCGGCCAAGCCCTCGGTGGTGGTCACGATCCTGAGCGCGGCCTCGGCATGGATGGGCAGCAGCGAGAGCACCGCGGTCAGCGCCGTCGCGGCGAGCCGGAGCGTTGTGGCGCGGCGCGCCTGTGCGAACGGGAGGGAGGTCATGGTCTCGATCTCCTAGAACGGGTGCGCGCCGTGCGCGCCGATGATGAACTCGAGGTGGAGGATGGCCTCGAAGCCGTCGTGGCCATCGGGGAGGTGGTCCCACGCGAGCTGCGCCCGGAGCCGCTGAAACTCGCTCGGGAACCACGTCGCGAGCGCGGTCAGGCGCGACTCGGTGCCGCTGCCGGGCACTACGAGGTTCGTGCCGGGGACCGCCGCCGGCGAGAGCTCACCCCGGACGCCGTAGGCGAAGAACGGCCCGTCGCGGAAGACGGCCTGAAGGTACCCGCCCGTCCTCGTGCCGGCCTCCTCCGTCCCGGTGATGTGTCGGGTGAAGAGCTCGCCCTGGAGGACCAGGTACGAGCGTGTGCTGATGGGGCGGAATTTCAAGAACACGTCGGCACCGCCCACCTGGCGACTGGCGCCCGCGAGCGGCTCCTCGATGAACGCCCCCGAGAAGCCCACGCCCAGCGTAGCGCCCTCCGCGACGTCGAAGAATTGCAGCAGGCGCGCGAGGAGCGTCCGCCGGTTCTCGGTGATGAAGGAGGGCTGCGTGTTCTGACCTGCGAGGTGCAGCTCGGCGAACCACGGCAGCGGCGCGAGCCAGGCGACGTCGACGCCGGGTCCCTTCAACGTGCTCGCGGAGAGGAGGCGGTCCATCGCCAGCGGCGCGTCCGCGAAATCCCACACG
This sequence comes from Anaeromyxobacteraceae bacterium, assembly GCA_035538735.1. Classification (GTDB taxonomy): domain Bacteria; phylum Myxococcota; class Myxococcia; order Myxococcales; family Anaeromyxobacteraceae; genus Anaeromyxobacter_A. The sequence goes on from DATLJU010000200.1 coordinate 3,356, forward strand.
TGCGGGTGCTGCTGGTTGAGGCGCCCGAACGGCGAGAAGAACTGGCCAGCGCGCACCTGGAATCCCGCCGGGAGGGTGAGGGTGGTGAGGTAAGCCTCCTCGACATCGACGCCACCAGGTGTGAAGGAAATGAAGATGTCGGCGCGCGCGTAAGGGTCGATGACCGACTGCAGCCCGAGCTCGAGCTCCTCGAAGTGGGGCGTCACCTCGTGCGGGGGGCCATAGAGACCGCTCCGCGGCGAGAGGCTGCCCACGTCGAGGTTGTGGTAGGTGGCCGCGAAGTCCCCGATGGCGGAGATGTCGGGGAGCATCAAGATGCGAGCGTACGGGTTCCCGCCGGTCGCAGGCTGCGTGCCCGGGGCTGGTGCGGTGCCGGGCGCTGGCTGGCCTGGGGCCGGCGCCGGGGTAGCGGCGGTCCCGCCGGGCGCGGCGCCGAGCTCCTTCGTGATCTCCTCCTCGAGCTTCTTCTGCTCTTCCGGCGACGGCGCGGGCGGCGCCGGTGCGGCGTCAGGCTCGGCGGCAGCGACCAGCGCAGCCACGAGGAACCAATACATGGGCTCTCACCTCGGCGCGCGAACGCGCCATAGATCCGGGATGCGACGACGAATACGAGGTCCGGGCCCACCCGCTCCGAGCCCGAGGACGCGCCTCGCCGCGGAGCCGTGAACTCGGTACGCCGATCGCTAGACGCCGGGAGGTGACTGGCCGGGGATCGCCCCGAGCGGCACACCGAACACCGGCGCCGCCGGCTGGACCTGGACCACGTCGACCGGTTCGAGCGGACGGGGAGCCACGTCTGGGGTCTGCCCCGTCGCCTCGTCGGCCCCGGCGGCGACGCAGGCGAGACAGGCGTGGTCGCCGAGCGGACCCTCGTGGACGTGCGGCGCAACCGCGGCCGTCAGGACGAGCACGAGGGCCGCGATGGCGAGGGCTACACGCACGGGCGGCAGTGTTATCGCCGGCCCACGGCGTGTCAAGCGGGGGCCGGGCCGCCCGCTTCATCGACCGCGCCAGCGACGCCGCGACGGCGCAGCTCCGCGATCTCGCTCTGCGTGAACCCGGCCTCCGCCAGCACGAGGTCGGTGTCGGCGCCGAGGCGGGGGGCGGGCCGGAACGGCGCACGCGCGCCGTCGACCCGCACCGGCGTGGCGAGCGCCGGGAACGTGCCCTCGCCGCCGGCTTGCTCCACCTCGCCGAAGAGCTCCCGCGCGCTCAGCTGCGGGTCCCGGCTCGGCTCGTCGCCCTCCAGGACGGGGGTGAGGCAGAGGTCCTGCTCGCGCCCTAGCTGCGCCCACTCCTCGCGCGTCCGCGAGGCGAACAGGGCGGTGAGCTCCTCGATCGGACCTCGACCCCCGTCCTCCAGCTGCCGGTCCGCCAGGTCGGGACGCCCGGCGGCGGCGCAGAAGCGGGCGAAGAAGTGCGGCTCGAGCGTCCCCAGCGCCACGAACCTGCCGTCGCGCGTGCGATAGGTCCGGTAGCACGCAGCGCTGCCGTCGAACAGCTCGGCGCCGCGCCGGGGCGGCGCGCCGCGCGCCCAGGCCTGTCCGAGCGCGAGCGACGTCATGCCGAGCACACCGTCCGTCATGGCCACGTCGACCAGCGCGCCCTCCCCGCTCACGTCGCGCCGGTGCAGCGCGGCGAGGATGCCCGCCACCGCGACCCAGGCGCCGCCCGCCACGTCCGCAGGCTGCACACCGAACGGCACCGGCGCGTCCGGTCCACCGTTCAGCGCCAGCGCGCCCGAGATGGCGCAGTAGTTGATGTCGTGCCCGGCGAGGTGACGGTACGGCCCGTCCTGCCCGTAGCCGGTGATGGCGCACACGACGAGCCGCGGGTTGCGAGCGCGCAGGGCGGCGTGCCCGGCGCCGAGCCGATCGAGCACGCCCGGCCGGAACGACTCGACCAGCACGTCGAAGGCCCCGACGAGCCGGAGCAGCGCGGCGGCGCCGCCCTGGGCCTTGAGGTCGAGGGCGAGCGAGCGCTTGTTGCGGTTCAACGCCAGGAAGGCGCCGGAATCGGCGCCGGCCAAGGGTGGGATGTGCCGCAGGTAGTCGCCGCCGCGGGGGTCCTCGAGCTTCACCACGTCGGCGCCGAGGTCGGCCAGCACGAGCGTGGCGTAGGGGCCGGGCAGGAGCCGGGAGAGGTCGAGGACGCGCAGGCCGGCGAGGGGCAGCGGTGGCATGGGGCGGCGCCCCCTTTCCCTCTCCTCCCAGGCGAGGGAGACGAAGGCTCAGGCTCTCAGGCGAGGATCTGCTGGAGCTTCATGGCGAGCCCCATGTCGCCCTGGATCTTGAGCTTGCCCGCCATGAACGCCATCTGGGCGTTGAGCTTCCCGTTCACGATGTTGAGAAAATCGGCGTCGGTGCAGGTGACGGTGCACTTGGCTGCGGCGGCCGTACCGGCCGAGATCGCGCCGCCGGGCTTCGTGCAGTCGACCGACCATTGCCCTCCGCTCGGGCCGGAGATGTTGAACTGGTACACGGCGCCGATCTTCGAGACGACATCCGGCTTGTCCTTGAGCCGGTTCGGGATGTGCCTCTCGAACACGTCCTTGACGCTCTCGGCCGCCATCGAGCCTCCGGTCGAAGTTGACTGCAGAATCAACCCTGAAAGTAGAGGCCAGGTGGCACGGTGTCAACGCGACCGGCCGCGGCGCCAAGGGACCCGTCTCAGTGCCGCTTCACCATCTGGTCCACGACGGAGGTGAGCGCGTCGGGGTCGACCGGCTTCACCAGCACCGCGTCGATCTCGCGGCCGCGCGCACGCTTGATGTCCTCACGATCGGCAAACCCCGTGATGACCACCACCGGAACGGACGGGGCGATCTCCTTCGCCGCTTGCGCCACCTCCAGCCCGCCCATCCCTGGCATCCCGAGGTCGGTCACGATCACGTCGATCGACTGCTCCGCGAGAGTCCGCAGGCCTTCGGCGCCGCTCGCCACGAGCACGACCTCGTAGCCGGCGTCCTGCAGCACCTCCCCCATGAGCTCGCGATTGTCGTCGTCGTCCTCGATCAGCAGGACGCGCGCCCCGCCCTCGCGCTCCATGGTCGTCCTCTCCCTCACTCGGCGTAGAACGCGTCGAGCACGTCGCGGTACTTCTGCGTGCAGTACTTCCGCTTCACCTTGAGCGTCGGCGTCAGCTCGCCCGATTCCTGCGTGAAGTCGCGCGGGAGGATGGCGAACTTCTTGATCGTCGAGTAGCTCGCCTGCTTCGCGTTGAGCGCGTCGACGGCGGCCTGGACGCGGTCGCGCACCCGCGGGTCTTCGTGCAGGGGACCGGCCAGCGCCACGCCGCTGTCCTGCGCCCACTTGCGCACGTTCTCCTCGTTGAGCGTCACCAGGGCCGACAGGAACTTCCGCTTGTCACCGTGCACCATGACCTGCGAGATGAGCGGCTCGGTCTTGAGCTCGTTCTCGAGGTTCTGCGGCGCCACGTTCTTCCCGCCCGCGGTGACGATGATGTCCTTCTTGCGGTCGGTGATGCGGAGGTAGCCGTCCCGATCGACCTCGCCGATGTCGCCCGAGTAGAGCCAGCCGTCGCGCAGGACCTCGGCCGTCGCCTCGGGGCTCCCGTGGTACTCCTTCATCACCCCTGGCCCGCGGATGAGGATCTCGCCGTCCTCCGCGATGCGCACCTCCGTCCCGGGCACCGGCGGCCCGACGGTGCCGATCTTGGCCTTGCCAGGCCGGTTCACGAAGGTGCCGGCGGCGGACTCGGTGAGTCCGTAGCCCTCCAGGATCTCGAAGCCGATCATGTGGAAGAACCACGCGATGCGCGGCGAGAGCGGCGCGCCACCGGACACGAAGAGCCGCATCCGCCCGCCGAAGCGGTCCTTCAGCGTCTGGGCCAGCTTGGGGAACACGAGCCGCCGCGCCATCGCGAGGCCGAGGCCGCCGCGCCCGGCCTCACCGCGCTCGAGGCCGTCCACCTCCGCCTCCAGGCTGCGAAGCGACCAGGCGAAGAGCTTTCCCTTCAGGCCCGGCGTGGCGAGGCCCTTCGAGACCACGGCGTTGTAGGCCTTCTCGAAGATGCGCGGCACCGACGGCATGACGGTGGGCCGCACCTCGGCCGCGTTGTCCACGATCTTCTCGATGGACTCGACGAAGGCGGCGGTGGCGCCGACCTTGAACCACACCGCCTCGATCACCTTGGCGAAGGAGTGCGCCATGGGGAGGAAGCACAGGACGAGGTCGTCCTCGCGGATGATGCGGAGCGACTCCACCGCCTCCGCCTCGTAGACCCAGTTGCCGTGGGTGAGCACGACGCCCTTCGGGTTGCCGGTCGTCCCGGAGGTGTAGATGAAGCAGGCCGGCCCGTCGAGGGACATCGTCGCGAGCCGCGCGGCGTGCGCGCCTTCGTGGTCGCCGCGCCAGGCGGCCCCCGCCTTCTCGAGCTCGGCGAGCGTCCGCTCGAAGCCGTCGCGCGGCGCTCCTTCGAAGCGGATGATCCCCTCGAGGCGCGGCAGTCGATCCCGGATCTCGCGGATCTTGGCCACCTGCGCCTCGGAGTCGCAGAAGATGAACCGCGCCCCCGAGTTCTCGAGGATGTACTGGCAGTCGTGCGCCTTGTTGGACTGGTAGATCGGCACCACGATCGCGGTGGCGCCCATCGCCCCGAGGTCGGCCACGATCCACTCGGTGGAGGTCTCGCCCAGGAGCGCCACCCGGTCGCCCTTCGCGACCCCCAGCGCGGCGAGACCGTCGGAGACGTCGCGGGCCCGCCGGGCCAGCTCCGCCCAGCTCGTGTCGACCCAGCGCCCGTCGCGCTTCTGCTGGGTGGCCGTCCGCGCGCCGAGGCGGGCCGCGGTGGCCTCGAACAGGTCGACCAGGCTGCGCGGCCGCCCTGGACCGCGTTGCACCTCCTCGCGCGCGATCATGATGCCTCCGACACAGAGGTTCAGTGCTTCAGCTCGGCGAGCAGCTCCCGCGCCTGCTTCTGCGACCGCCGCTCCTCCGGCGCATCGTAAGCCCCGGGCTCGTGAGCCAGGGCCTCCTCC
>DATLJU010000201.1:0-4370 GCA_035538735.1 Anaeromyxobacteraceae bacterium
CGGAGCCCCGCCACGAGCTTCTCGAGCAGCGCCGGCAGGACCTTCTCCGCGCGCTGGCCCTTCTCCACCTTGTGCACCGCGAGCCGCTCGCCCTTGGGCGTCTGCACGCGCGCCAGCGCGGCGACGTCCACGCCCTGGCTCTTCGCGAAGCCGAGGGCGGCGGCGGTGGGCTTGCCCTCCGCGTCGAAGGCCGCCTGCACCGACGGACCGAGCGCCTCGGTCTTCGCGTCGGGCTGCTTCGCCGCCACGTCGCGTGCCCACACGCAGAGCCGCCGCGGCGTGCCGACCGCCTTCACCTCGCCGTGCGCGAGGCGCGCCTCGTCGAGCGCCTTGGTGAGGTCCTCGGTGAGCTGCCGCAGCGCCGGCGGCACGAAGCCGGCCGGGATCTCCTCGCTGCCGATCTCGAAGAGCAGGTGTGCCATCGTCATGCCGCCCTCTTCTTGGCCTTCGCCTTCGTCTTCTTGCCGCTCGCCTGCGCCGCCGCGAGGAGCGGGAACCCGAGCTGCTCGCGCATGGAGAGGTAGCCCTCGGCGCAGCCTCGGGCGAGCGCCCGCACCCGGCCGATGTAGGCGGCGCGCTCGGTCACGCTGATGGCGCCGCGCGCGTCGAGCAGGTTGAACGCGTGCGAGCACTTGAGGCAGTAGTCGTAGGCGGGCAGCGGGAGCTTCAGCTCGAGCAGCCGCTTGCACTCGCGCTCGTAGGTGGCGAAAAGCTCGAACAACATCTTCGGGTCCGAGGCGCGGAAGCTGTACTCGCTCTGCTCGTACTCGTTGCGGTGGAAGACCTCGCGGTACTTCACGCCCTTCACGAACTCCACGTCATAGACGTTCTCGACGTTCTGCAGGTACATGGCGATGCGCTCGAGCCCGTAGGTGAGCTCGCACGCCACCGGCTTCACCTCGAAGCCGCCCGCCTGCTGGAAGTAGGTGTACTGGGTGATCTCCATCCCGTCGCACCACACCTCCCAGCCGAGCCCCCAGGCGCCCAGCGTCGGGCTCTCCCAGTCGTCCTCGACGAAGCGGATGTCGTGCTCGAGCGGGTCGATCCCGATCGCCCTCAGCGACCCGAGGTAGAGGTCCTGCACGTCGGGCGGGTGGGGCTTCAGGATGACCTGGAACTGATGGTGCTGGAAGAGGCGGTTCGGGTTCTCGCCGAAGCGCCCGTCGGCCGGCCGGCGCGACGGCTCGACATAGGCGACGTTCCACGGCTCGGGGCCGAGGACGCGCAGGAAGGTGGCCGGGTTCATTGTCCCGGCGCCGACCTCGAGGTCGTAGCCCTGGGCGAGGATGCAGCCCCGGCTCGACCAGTACTGCTGCAGCTTGAGGATGAGTTCCTGGAACGTCACGCGCGCCTCCTCGGCGGCGCCCTCGGCGCGGCCGGACCGGGCACGCTAGGCGCGCAGGCTGGCGGTGTCAAACGGGAATTCCCGGCGGGACGCGTGCCCGCGCCGGCCCGGCTCCTCCCCGAGCGAAGGGCGTTCCGCCTCCCGGCACCCAGCGCGAGCGCTCCCGCTCTCGGAGCGACGCAACTACCCTCAGTACATGACGTGAAGGCCGGCGGCGTGGAGGCAGCCGCTCGGCGGCCCGGCAAGCGTCGCGTCGAGGAAACCGTGGATCCCGTCGAAACCGCCCTCGCCCTGTTCGAGAGCCCGACCCGCGCGTTCCCGGTCCGGCTGTGGAACGGGGCGGTCCTGCCGCCCGCCCGCGACGAGGGGCTGCGCGGGGCCATCGCGCTCACCGACCCGCGCGCGCTCGAAGCGCTGCTCCCGCCCGCGTCGGAGCGGCGGCTCGCCGAGGCCATCCTCGAAGGGGACATCGAGATCGAGGGCGATGCCATCGGGCTGCTGGAGTCGGCGGCGCGCTGGGAAGGTCCCCACCTGCGCGCCTCGCTCGCGGCGGCGCTCGTGTCCGCCGCGCTCCGGCGCGGCGCGCGGCACGCGCTGGAGCGCGCCCTCGCCCCGCGGCCCCGCGGCCGCGTCCACTCCCTGGCGCGCGATCGCGAGGCGGTGCGCCACCACTACGACCTGTCGGACGCGTTCTACCGCCTGTTCCTCGACCGTGCCCTGGTTTACTCCTGCGCCTACTTCGCGACCGGCACCGAGTCGCTCGACGAGGCGCAGGAGGCGAAGCTCGATCTCATCTGCCGGAAGCTCGCCCTCGCCGCGGGGGAACGGTTGCTCGACGTCGGCTGCGGCTGGGGCGCCCTGCTCGAGCACGCGGCGGTGCACTATGGGGTCGTCGGCCTCGGCATCACGCTCAGCGAGCACCAGCTCGTCGAGGCGCGGCGCCGCCTGGCACGCGCTTCGCCCGATGGCCACGTGACGGCGCTCGCCACCGACTACCGCCGGGTCCCCGCCCAGGAGGGCTTCCACAAGGCGGCGAGCGTCGGGATGATGGAGCACGTCGGCCGGGCGAACCTCGACGCCTACTTCTCGGCCATCCATCGCGTGCTGCTCCCCGGCGGTCTCTTCCTCAACCACGCCATCGCCGACCTGGCGCCCGGCGTCGCGACGGTCCCGTGGCTGACCCGCCGCGACGGCGGGTTCATCGACCGCTACATCTTTCCCGACGCCGATCTCGTCCCGCTCCACCTGGTCGTCGCCGCAGCCGAGGGTGCCGGCTTCGAGGTACGCGACGTCGAGTCGCTGCGCGAGCACTACGCCGAGACGCTGGCGGCCTGGCTCGAGCGCCTCGAGAGGCGGTGGGCCGAGGCCGTGGCGCTCGTCGGAGAGCGCGCCGCGCGCGCCTACCGGCTGTACCTCGCGTCGTCGGCGGTCGCCTTCCGGCTGGGCCGGATCAGCGTGTTCCAGATGCTGCTCGCGAAGCGCTCCCAGGCCGGACGCGCCGTCGGCGTGCCGCGCTCGCGGGCCGCGTGGTATCGCGGCGCCCCTCCCCGGGAGGTGGCGCTGGCGACGGGTGGGTGATGCACAGGCGAGGAGGACTCATGGCGCTCATGCTCACGTCGGCCGCCTTCCAGCAAGGTGGCGAGATCCCATCCGTCCACACCTGCGAAGGGAAGGACACGTCCCCGCCGCTCGCCTGGAGCGGTCTCCCCGCGGGGACGAAGAGCCTGGCGCTGATCGTCGACGATCCGGACGCGCCGGACCCCAAGGCGCCGCAGATGACGTGGGTCCACTGGGTGCTCTACGCGCTCCCGCCGAACGCGACGGGGTTGCCGGAGGCCGTCGCCGCGGCGAAGCTCCCCGCGGGCACGCGAGAGGGCACGAACGACTGGAAGCGCACCGGTTACGGCGGTCCGTGTCCCCCCATCGGACGCCACCGGTACTTCTTCAAGCTGTACGCGCTCGACGCCGCCCTGCCCGACCTCGGCGCCAGCACCAAGGCCAAGCTCGAGGCGGCGATGGACGGCCACGTGCTCGCCAAGGCCGAGCTCATGGGGACGTACCAGAAGACGCGGTGAGCCGGAGGCGCGATGCCGACGAGCGCTCTCGTTTACCACCCCTGGTGCCAGGAGCACGATCCCGGGCCGGGCCACCCCGAGCGCCCCGCGCGCCTCCAGGGCATCTTCGACGCGATCCGCGCCGACCCCTCCCTCGCCGGAGTGGTGCGGGAGGTGGAGGCGCGGCCCGCGACGCTCCAGGACCTGCTGCGCGTGCACACGGTGGAGTACCTCACGGCCTTGCGACGCGAGGTGGAGGAGGCCTCCTCGGCGAGAGGTCTCCGCTGGCTGGACCCGGACACCGCCGTCTCCGGTCTGTCGTTCGAGGCGGCGCTCGCTTCGGCCGGCTGCGCCATCGAAGCCGCCGCGCGCGTCGCGCGTGGCGAAGCGAGCACGGCGCTCGCGTGCTGCCGCCCGCCCGGCCACCACGCCACGGCCCACCGCGCCATGGGCTTCTGCCTGCTCAACAACGTCGCGATCGCCGCGCGAGCGGTGCAGGAGCACTTCGCGATCGAGCGGTTGCTCGTCGTGGACTGGGACGTCCACCACGGCAACGGTACGCAGGAGCTCTTCTGGACGGATCCCTCGGTCTACTACCTGTCCCTTCACCTCGAGGACCACTACCCCGGAACCGGCGCCGCCTCCGAGCGCGGTGGCGGCGCCGGCACCGGCAAGACGCGCAACGTGCCGCTCCCGCGTGGCACGACGGCGACCGAGTACCGCCACGCGTTCCAGGACGCTCTCGACTTGACACTCGACGAGTTCTCCCCCGAGCTGGTGCTCGTGTCGGCCGGGTTCGACTGCCTCGCCGGAGATCCGCTGGGTGGGTTCCCGCTCGAGCCCGAGGATCTGCACGCGATCGCGTGCCAGCTCCTCGAGCGCACGCGCTCCGCCGCCCACGGCCGCGTGGCGGTCGTGCTCGAGGGCGGGTATGTCCCGGAGCGCGTGGGCCAGGCCGCGGCGGACGTGCT
>DATLJU010000202.1:0-4342 GCA_035538735.1 Anaeromyxobacteraceae bacterium
GTACAGGTCCTCGCGCTGGCGCAGCGTCACGTAGTGGGCCTCCTCCGCCGGCGGTACGGGGTCGGGAACGGCGGCCAGCTCGCGCCCGACCGCGGCCAGGGCGCGATCCACCGAGACCACCTGGATCGAGGGCCGCGCTCGCCGCGCGCGTCGCTCCGGGTCATCCGTGTCGTTCTCGGTCCAGAGCGGCAGCCAGGCCGCGCCGCTCAGCTCGACCCGCACCACGCCCCGCCCGTAGTCGCGCCGCGCCAGCTCGACGCGCAGGAGGAGCCCGTCCCGGGTGGCGCCGACCTTCTCCGGCGTGACGCCGTGCGCGTAGTGGCGCGACTGGTTCGAGACGAAGTTGCCTAGCGAGTAGGCGATGAGCGCCGTCCGGCCGTCGCCGCGCCGGTAGAGCTCGACCGGCTGCAGCACGTGGGGATGGTGCCCGAGCACGACCAGCGCGCCGGCCTCGGCGAGCCGGTGCGCGAGGTCCACTTCCGACTGGCGCGGCTGGTCGGCGTATTCGATGCCCCAGTGCACCGAGACCACGACGGCGTCCGCCTCGCGCGCGGCGGCGGCCACCTCGGCCACCGCGCGCTCCGGGTCGAGGAGCGACGCCTTGAGGCACGGGGAAGACGGCCTCGGCGGGCAGGCGTTCCCCGACTGGTTGAAGCCGTACGCGTAGCCGAGGAATGCGACGTGGATCCCGTTCAGCTCGACCGTGCGCGGGCCCGACTCGCGTCCGGCCTCGCCCGCGCCGACGTAAGGCAGACCGACGGCCTCGAGCTGGCGCAGGGTCTCCTCGAAACCGGCGCGGCCCTGGTCGAACATGTGGTTGTTGGCCACGCTGACCAGGTCGACGCCGGCGCGCTTGAGGGCGCGGGCCGCCGCCGGAGGAGCGTTGAACACGAAGCTGCGCGCGCCCTGGCCCGCGCGGGGCGCTATCGGGGTTTCGAGGTTTGCGAACGTGAGATCCGCAGCCGCGAGCAGGTCAGCGACCGGTGCCCACAGCCAGCCGTAGCCGTCGTCGTTGTCGGCGGCGCGATGGTCGGCGGCCGCGTCCTTCACCGCGCCGTGCATGAGGACGTCGCCCACCGCCGCGAGCGAGGCGCATGCCAGGGTGCGGATGCCTGGATCATCGGAGGCGAGCGGGCGGGGCCCCGCCCGCTGCGGAGGGGGTCCGGAGGGAGTCGCGCTCGCGGTCGGGGTGGGGGTAGGAGTAGAGGTGGCGGTCGAGATGGGTCGTTCGGCAGCCGGCCGGACTGCCGCTGCGCAGGCGATCGAGGCTGCGATCGCCACAGCCGCCACGGTGGAATGCATGACACGTCGGCGGTGGACACCCGAATTTCCAGTCGGCCGGTGCAGCGCGTTGAAGAAAATCGGGCCCATCGTCACCTCAGCGGCGATTTCAGCGATGAAGTCGGTAAAAAGGTAACCGACGACTGGAGCATGCTCCCATGATTGCCGACGGTTCGGCGTTCCTCGATCGTGCCGGGCGGGTCCTGGCGGTGGACGGGACCTTCCTGGCGCTGCTGCGCATCCCCTCCGGCGGAGCCACCGACGGGCTGCGCCGCCGAGCCACCCGGGACCAGGCGCTGGCGGCGTTCCTCGCCGGCGATGGCCCGGACGCGCTGCGCCTCGCCGGCGAAGGTGGCGCGCCCGACTGTGAGCTCGTCCGGGTGGCGGGCGAGGCGGGTCTCCTCCTGCGCGCCCTGCCGATCGAGGATGGGCTCGGCGCGCCGGCGTCCGAGTATGCCATGCAGGCGGTCCTCCTCGCCCGCCTGGCCGGCAGCTTGGCGCACGAGGTGAAGAATCCGCTCAACGCGATGGCGCTCCAACTGGCGCTGCTCGGCGACAAGATCGGCGCCGAGAGCGGCGCGCTCGCGACCGCCTGCGCGAGCAACCTCGCGTCCTTGAAGAACCAGATCGGCCGCGTCAACGAGGTCGTTCGTCGGTACCTCGACGTGGCCGATCCGCCGTCGTCCGGGGGGTTCGACGCGGGCAGCCTGCTGTGCGACGCGACGCAACTCCTCGGGCACGAGGCGCGCCGGCGCCGGGTGGCGGTCGCGTGCGAGGCTCAGCCCGGGGCCGTGCGCGCCGCCGGCGATCCCGCGCGGGCAGCGCGGCTCGTGCTCGGGCTGCTGTGGCGCGCGCTCGTCGGCACGCCGGAGGGCGGCCGACTGCTCACGCACGCTTCCATCGCAGGCGGCGAGGTGACGATGGCGATCGAGCACGGCCGCGCGTGGGCCGATCCGTCTCAGGCGTGGATGGACGGGGTGGTGGCGGCCGGCGCACGCGAGATGGGCGGTCGACTCGACGAGACGTCCGACGAGGACACGGTCCGGGTAGCCTTGACGCTGCCCAAGGAGCGCCCGCTGTGAAATACCGCCTGCTCATCGTCGACGACGAGACCGACAGCCGCGACGCGCTGGCCGAGCTGGCCGACCGCTGGGGGTACGAGGTCCAGACCGCCTCCGACGGCACCGAGGCGCTGCGGCGCGCGATCGAGTGGCACCCGGACGTCATCCTGACCGACCTCGTGATGCCCAACATGGACGGGCTGTGGCTGCTGCGGGCGCTGCGCGCCGAGCTGCCGGATTGCCCGGTGGTGCTCCTCACCGGCCGCGGCACCGTCCAGACGGCGGTGCAGGCCATCAAGGAGGGGGCCTACGACTTCATCGAGAAGCCCCTCGAGATCTCGCGGCTGAGGGTCGTGCTCGACCGCGCGCTGGAGAAGAAGGAGACCATGCGGGAGGTGCAGCTCCTGCGGCGGCGCCTCGCCGCGCTCGCGCCGGGCACCGACATGATCGGCTCCGGGCCTGCCATGCAGCGCGTCTTCGAGCTGGTGAAGAAGGTGGCGCCGGCGAACGCCAGTGTCGTCATCGCGGGCGAGAGCGGCACCGGGAAGGAGGTGGTGGCGCGCGCCATCCACTCCCTCTCCCAGCGAAAGGATAAGCCGTTCGTGGCGCTCAACTGCGGCGCCATCCCGCCGACGCTCATCGAGTCCGAGCTGTTCGGATACGAGCGCGGGGCCTTCACCGGCGCCGATCAGCGACGGCTCGGCAACTTCGAGCTCGCCCACGGCGGCACGCTCTTCCTCGACGAGGTGGGAGAGCTCCCCATCGAGATGCAGGGCAAGTTCCTGCGCGTCCTCGAGGAGCGGAAGGTGCGGCGCCTGGGCGGAAAGAGCGAGGTCGAGGTCGACGTGCGCGTGCTGTGCGCCACGAACCGGGATCTCAAGGAAGAGATCAAGCGCGGACGGTTCCGCGAGGATCTCTACTTCCGGCTGCACGTCTTCACCATCCAGCTCCCGGCGCTGAAGGAGCGGCGCGAGGACGTGCCGCTGCTCGTGCAGCACTTCATCGAGAAGTTCAACGGCGAGACCGGCAAGCACGTCCAGGGCATGACGCCCGGCGCGATGAACGTGCTGCAGGGCTACGCCTGGCCCGGGAACATCCGCGAGCTCCGCAACACCGTCGAGCGCGCCATGATCCTCACCGACGGCGACGTCATCGACGAGGAGCACCTGCCGCCCGACATGCGGCCGACCCGGCCCGAAGCGGCCGTGCTGCGGGTGCCGCTCGGGATCCAGCTGCGCGAGGTGGAGAAGGAGTACATCCTCTCGTCCCTGCAGAAGAACGGCGGCAACAAGGCGCGGACGGCCGAGATCCTCGGCATCAGCGAGAAGACCCTCTACAACAAGCTCAACCGCTACGCCGCCATCGCGCGCGATCGCGTCGGCGACGGGGGCGCTGCGGAGGTGGAGGAGGTCGCCGCGTCGTCGCCCGCCGGCGGGGCTGGGAAGAGCTGAGTATCACGGCGCCGCGGTGTCCCCGCCGGCGTCGGGGTCGCGCTCGGGGTCGGCGGACGGGTGGGCCACCACCTGACCGCGACCGGCGCGCTTCGCGGCGTAGAGCGCCGCGTCGGCGCGGCGGACCAGCGCATCCGCGGCCTCGTCGAGCGGGCCACCGTCGAGCGCGGCGACGCCGAAGGAGGCGGCCACCGTCACGGGCCGTCCTTGCACTTGAGGTGATGCCTCGACGAGCCGGTCGCGGACGCGCTCGGTGAGCACCCGCGCCTCCGTCGCCGTCGTGTGTGGGAGCAGGATGACGAATTCGTCGCCGCCATAGCGGGCGGCGAAGTCGGTCTCGCGCAGCTCGTGGCGGATGACGTCCGCCACCGCGCCGATCGCCGCGTCGCCCGCGGCGTGCCCGAGCTCATCGTTGATCGGCTTCAGGTTGTCCATGTCGACCATGACGCAGGCGAGCGGCGTGTGGTAGCGGCGGGCGCGCTTCACCTCGTCGTGGAGCCGGCCCCGGAAGGCGCGCACGTTGGGCAGCCCGGTGAGCGCGTCGGTGCG
>DATLJU010000203.1:0-7017 GCA_035538735.1 Anaeromyxobacteraceae bacterium
GAGGGTAGCCGTCGTCGCCGGGCACGTCGTGGGGATGACGAGGTTGCCGTCGGCGTCCGTGGCCGCCCACGTGACCGTCACCTTGACCGTCACCGGATCCGGCGTGTTCAGAACCGAGGCGACGTCGCAGGGGAAGAGCACCTTCCCCGTCGTGTCCTCGGGGGTGCACCCCGTCACCTTGGTGGCCTTCAAGTTCGAGCTTCCGTCCGGCGCCGCCGGGAGCGTCACGCTGGCGAGCTTGACGTCGCTCGCGAGGTCCGGGCCCTGATTCGCGATCGTGATCGTGTAGGTGGCGGTGCCACCGAACACGATCGACTTCGGGCTCGCGACGTCAATCTTGAGATTCGCGGTCCCGCCCCCCGGATAGACCGTCTGCGCCGAAGCAGTCTCCGCGCCAACCACCAGCGACAGAAGAGCGGGTCCGATGACCCGCAGCATCGCGTGACGAATACCCATTTGTGGTTACTCCTCTCGACGAGGACACCAAAGGTTGAGCTTGCCTCCCTAGCAGCCCGCCAAGCGGCAGTCAAGAAATGTGGGTCCGCGGCGCAGACACACCCTCGACGCACCGAGAGTCGCGGACAGCATCGGTCCTCGATCCCCTCCGCTCAACGGTGCTGGTGCGGCTCCACCATCCCGAGCAGGGCGTCGCGATCGACCTCGACGCGCAGGATCTGCCCCTTCCAGGCGCGCAACCGGACGCGCATCCCGTCGTGCAGCGTGCTGCCCTCGAGCGCCGTGCGGTGATACCCGCACCCCTCACGCACGAGTGGCAATCGGACCAGCTCACCACCCAGCGTGAAGGTTTCCTCGGCAGGGCGTTGCCAGTAGGAGGCGAGCGGGCGGTAGTCGCTCACCACCCCCTCCAGCACCTGACCCGCGTCCTGCCGCGATGCCTGGACGCACTCCAGGTGACTTCGATGGTGCGCGAACGACTGCCACAGGATCGCCCCCGCCACGGCGACGGAGAGCGACAACGCCAGCGCGGCCAGGGCGACGGTCCGCCGGCGCAGGGTCGCCCTGGCGCAGGAGACGCCGAGGAACAGGGACGAGAGCGCCCACAGCCCCTCCCCGGCGTTGCCCCAGCGGAACGGCTCCGCGGCGACGTCGTAGATCGTGACCCAGCCGCTCACCGCTGACACCTGGGGCAGAAGAAGGTCGAGCGCTGCGCCTGGACCACCCGCACGAGGTCGGCGCGGCGGCAGCGGGGGCAACGCTCGCCCTCGCGCGCGTAGACGAGGAACGGGTTGTCCGAGCCCGGCTCCTCCACGTACCGCGGCTCCGGCCCCGCCTCGCGCTCGATGGTGTCCTCGATCGCGGCGCGCACCGCGGTCGCGAGCCGCCCCACCTCGCTCCGGGAGAGAGAGCGAGCGGAACGCCTGGGATCGATCCGCGCCCGGAAGAGCGCCTCGCTCGCCAGGATGTTGCCGACGCCGGGCAGGAGCGCCTGGTCGAGCAGCGCCACCTTCACCGGGATCCGCCGGCGCGACAGCGCGGACGCGAGCCGCCCCACGTCGATCCCGTCGTGCAGCGGATCGGGACCGAGCGCGGCCAGCTCGGGGACCGCATCGAAGTCGGCGCCGGGCACGAGCCGTAAACGCCCGAAGAGGCGCGGGTCCCGGTAGTGGAGCGTCGCGCCGTCGTCGAGGTGGAGCCGCGCCCGCGAGTGGCTGGGCGGCGCCTCGCCGCGCGCGCGCCGGAGCCACTTGCCGGTCATGCCGAGGTGGCTCACCACGCCGAGCGGCGCCTTGCCGCCTTCGAGCCGGATCAGGATCTGCTTGCCGACCCGGCGCACGTCACCCACCCGCCGGCCGGCCAGCGCTTCGGTGAACGCTCGCGGCCGGTCCGGCCGGAAGATCCGCCGCGCCTGCTCCTCGGCGTCCGCGCCGAGCACGCGGTGGCCGAGTGCCCACGCGCGCAGGTTGCGCGCCGCGATCTCGACCTCCGGCAGCTCAGGCATCCGCCGGTACTTACCACGACCCTGGACAGGAACGCGCAGGGGCCGTGCAAAAAGCGCGCACCCGTCGGCGTTACCCTTCTCGGAGGTGAGGCTCGTCTGCCGCCGGTCGGTCAGGGCCCTGCGACGCCCGCCAGCTGAGGCTGGCTCACGCCGGCGCGCAGGCCCGTCCCGAACAGCGCCGCGTCCACTGCCTCCAGCCACCCGCGGTTGTGGTGGCTGAGGTCGTCGAGCCGGGTCGCGTAGGGCACGTCGGGCCGGACGGGCCGGTTCTCGAAGGTGAGCCCCTGGAAGAACTCGTCCGCCGGGCGATCGCCGGGCGTGACCGGCAGCGCGTGCTGCACGCCCATGGCGGCGTTCGGGATGGCGAGCGCGAGCAGGCCCTCCGGGTCGGTCCAGCGCACCGCCAGGTTGCGAGCCTCCTGCTGACTCCCGCCGGCACCTTCGGTCGGCTCGCCGATGAGCGTGGCGCGGCCGGAGCTCTTGAGGAGCGCCGCGATCCGGTCGCAGGCGCTCATGCAGGTCGGCGCGACGAGCGCCACCACCCGGCCCTGGTAGCCGCCCACCGCGTCGCTCGCCTTGAGCGGCTGCTCCAGGAACGCGGGCGTGAACTCGACGCGGGCGCGCTTGGCGGCGCCGATCGCCTCCGCGATGTGGCGCGGCTCGAAGGCGTCGCCGGTCCGGGCGGGCGCGCTGGACGCGGTCGGAGACCGCTGCTGGTAGACGAGCTGATTCTGCGTCGACGCGCGCAGCAGCAGGGCGCCGCCGGGGTAAGCCTTTCGCTGCTCGCCGAGCGCGGCGAGGAGCGCGCTCGAGTGGGCGAGGTAGCCGCCCTCGTTCTGGCGAAGGTCGAGGACGAGATCGAGCTGCTTGTCCTTGCACTGCTTCACGAACGCCGCGATCACGGCCGTGAACGGCTGGCGCCCCTCGCCGCCGCCGGAGAGGTTCTCGGTGTGGAAGGTGAGGATCTGGAGGTAGCAGAAGGCGCGGTCGCGCCGCCGCACCACCTCGCCGAGGAGCACCGCCGGCCGGTCCCGGTCGTCGGTGTACTCGCGCAGCGACGACGCGTCGAGCGGCGTCAGGATGGGCTCGGTGCGGAGGTATCCCTCGGTCGAGCCGAGATCCTGGTCCCAGGTGTCCTTCGCCTGGTCGTAGCGCCAGGTGAGGAGGTCGGCCGTGGCGACGCCGATGCGGCGCAACCACGCCTGCGCCATGAGGTGCCCCTCCGCGTCGGGCGAGAGCCACCACGGCAGCTCGACGTCGCGGCGGCTGCCGTTCACGGCCACCGTGAGCGTGCAGGACCGCCGCTCGGGGAAGGCGAAGTCGCGCCGGGTGAGCGCGTCGACGGCGCGCTCGAGCCGAGCGGCGTCGGAGCTGGCCGGGAGGTACTGCGCCAGCCGGCGCAGCTCGTCCTGCACGGGGTGACCGTCGATCGCGAGCACCTCGTTCCCGACCGCGACGAGGTCCTCCATGTCGCGCACGCCCGCGACCGTCTTGAGGTGCGAGACGACCTTCTTCTGGCGGTTCGCGATGTAGACGCGCCCTTCGACGATGCGCAGCCCGAGCCCGAGCGCCACCTGCGGCAAGCGCACGGGCGCGCTGAGCAGCAGGTGGCCATCGGCGAAGGCGGCGGTGCACCGGCGCATCCGATCGTAGAAGCGGAGCGGGTCGTCCTCGAGCGCGATCGCGCGCTCCTGCTCGACGCACGCGTCGAGGTGGCGCCGCGAGTCGAACTCCTTCCCCTGGCCGCGCAGCATCTCACCCTTCACCGGGAAGAAGACGTAGCGCTTCTCGAGCGCGTCCCGGACCTCGCAGGCGAGCTGCACGCGCTGGCGCGCGGAGCAGAGCGGCTGGCCACCACAGGCCGGAGCGTCGTCCATCGACGAGAGCCGATCGCACGGATCGGCGTGCGCTGCCGGCGACGCTGGCGCAGCCGGCGAGCCGGAGGTCGCCGCGAGCAGGAAGGAGAGGAGGAAGGTCGCGGGCATGCGCCGAACGGAGGTGTGAGCGAGCCCCACCTCGGAGCCCCGCCCAGCGCGCGCATCCTAGAGAACCACCCTCCTCGGGACAGCAGACGGCCGGCCGAGCGCGGCGCCGCCGGGACGGGTGCGAGCGGCAGAAAGCCACGCGGCCGCTCAAGGCGCACATTGGCGCCACGGCTGAAGAAAAATGAAGGAGCTGCCGCCCGCCCCCTCGCGCGAGACGCTTATCGTTCCCCTCTCCCCCGGAGGGGGAGAGGGCCAGGGAGAGGAGGCGGCGTGGGACGAGCGGCTACCGCGCTCGCTGGAACGCCGCGCAGAAGAACCCGTCGGTCCCGTGCCGGTGAGGGAGGAGCGTGAGCGCGTGCTCCCCGGCCCCGAGGGCGGCCGCCAGCTCAGGGCCCAGCGCGGCGGCGACGGGCAACCGCTCGAACCCGTCGAGCGCCTGGGCCGCGCGGTCGACCACCTCGTCGTTCTCCGTCCGGCCGACAGCGCAGGTGGCGTAGACGAGCCGGCCGCCCGGCTTCACGAGCGGCGCGAAGCGGAGGAGGAGCTCCGACTGCAGCGCCGCGAAGCGGGCGGGATCCTCCGGCGCGAGCCGCCAGCGCGCGTCGGGCTTGCGGCGCAGCGCCCCGAGCCCGCTGCAAGGCGCGTCGACGAGGACGCGCTCGCACCTCCCGGCGAGGTCGGCGATGGCGGCCGAGGCCGCGGCGTCGGCCGGGATGAGCCGGCTCCGCAGGTTGTGGACGCCGGCGCGGCGCGCCCTCCGCTTCGCCTCCGAGAGGCGCTCCTCGTCGACGTCGAGCGCGACGAGCGATCCCTTGCCGTGCATCTCGGCGGCGAGCGCGAGCGACTTCCCTCCCGCCCCGGCGCAGGCGTCGGCGACCGTCCAGCCCGGGCGCGCGCCCACAGCGAGCGCGAGCAGCTGGCTCCCCTCGTCCTGGATCTCGAAGAGCCCGTCCTGGAAGGCCGGGAGCTGGAACGCGTTCTCGTGGCCGTCGAGGACGAGCCCCCACGGCGAGAAGCGCGTCGCCGCCGCGGCGGCGCCCTCGACGGCGAGCCGCGCCCGGAGCGCCTCGCGGGTGGTCTTGAGCAGGTTCGCGCGGATCGTGAGCGGCGCCCGCGCGTTGAGCGCGAGCGCGAGCGCGCGCGCCTCCTCCGGCCCGCGCTCGGCGAGGAACCGCTCCGCGATCCAGCGCGGCAGCGAGGCCTCCACCGCCAGCCGGTCCGCCGGATCCGCGATCGCCGCGATGCGGGCGTCGGCGCGGTCGAGCGCGGAGACGACCTGCTTCGCCGGGATCCCGACCCGCTTCGCGGCCGCCTCCGGCGTCGCGCCGCTGCTGCGGGCGAGCCAGAGGGCGTACAGGCCCGCGGGTTCGAGCGTGGGCGAGCCCCCGCGGAGGAACCCGGCGTCGCCGGCGAGCCAGCGGAGCTGCCCCTCGCTCCGGAGCATCCCGTAGACCGACTCCGCCACGGCGCGGCGCTCGCCCGCGTAGAGCCGCCTCTCGCGCCTCAGGACGCGGTCGAGGGCGCGGTCGGCGAGCCAGCCCTGCTCCCGCACGAGCCCGTGCACCTCCAGCGCGGCGGCGTCGACGAGGTCGTGGCGGAGCGGTCGTGGCACGCCCCTCTTATAGCGCCTCCAGCACCTCGGCCACGTGCCCGTCCACCTTCACCTTCGGAAAGACGCGCTCGACCTGGCCGTCGCGCCCGACGACGACCGTGGTCCGCTCGGTCCCCATGACCTTCTTCCCGTACATGTTCTTCTCCTTCCACACGCCCCAGGCCTGCTGCACCTTCGTGTCGGCGTCGGAGAGGAGCGGGAAAGGGAGCCCGTGCTTGTCCTTGAACTTGCGCTGCGCCGCGGGCGTGTCCCTCGAGATGCCGAGCACCGCGACCTTCTGCTTCTCGAACGCGTCGACTTCGTCACGGAAGTCGCAGGCCTCGCGGGTTCAGCCCGAGGTGTTCGCCTTCGAGTAGAAGAACACGACGACGCGGCGGCCCTTGAAGTCCGACAGCTTCACGGTGTTCCCGTCCTCGTCGGGCAGCGCGAAGCCGGGGGCCTTCTTGCCGATCTCGAGGGGCATGGGGGTCTCCTTTCGCGGAGAGGCGGCGGAGTGTAATGAAGGCGCCGTGCGGCGGGCAAGAAACCCGGGGCGCCACCCCTCTCCCCGTCCCTCCCCCCGCCAGCGGGGAGAGGGCGATTCACGGGACGTGCTCCTCGCCTGGGCGAAGGATCGCGAGGGTCGGCACGTCCACGTGCGCGCGCTCGACCGGCCTTCGCGCCGGGAGCGCTCCCCCTTCAGCTGCATCGGGTGCGGCGAGGAGCTGGTCGCGAAGCTGGGACCGATGCGCGCGCGGCACTTCGCGCACCGGCCCGGCTCGAGCTGTCCTCTGACCCGTCCAGAGACGGCGCTGCACCTCGACGCGAAGGAGCGGCTCCTCTTCCTGTGCGCGGAGGCGTTCGCCGGACGGCTGGCGGTGCGCCTCGGCGCGCGCTGCCTGCGTTGCCGGCGCGAGACGCCGCTCGACCTCGCCGCCGTGGGCGACGCAGCGGTGGCGGAGGGGACGGCGGGCGCGCTCCGCGCGGACGTGCTCGTCACCCGGCGCCGCGCCCCGGCGCTGGCCTTCGAGGTGCTCGTCACGCACGCCGTCGACACCGAGAAGGAAGCGGCGCTGGCGGCGCTCTCGTTGCCGGCCCTCGAGATCGACGCGCGGGAGCCATGGGAGGAGGAGATCGCGGGGGGCGTGGCCGTGCGCGTCGCGCGGACGCTCGGGACGTCCCCGTGCCCCTCCTGCCAGGCGGCCTCGCGCGCGGACGAGGGACGCGCCCGCGGCGGCGAGGAGGCCGAGATCGCGGAGCTGGAGTCGTACCGCGCCCGCGGCCTCATGGGCGCGCGTCCCGGGCCGGCGCTGCCCGGCGCCCCGCCGCCGCTCACCGACGCGGAGGCTCGCCAGCTCGAGCGCGCGTTCACCTGCCCGGAGTGCGGCGGGCGCACGCTCGCCCGCGGCGCGCGTCTCGTGCGGCACGCTTGCCCGGGCCGATCCGCCCGCCTGGTGGCCTGGCGCGGCTACGACGGCTCG
>DATLJU010000204.1:0-24470 GCA_035538735.1 Anaeromyxobacteraceae bacterium
CGAGGGCGTCGCCGCCCGGCTGCGGAGCATGCCCTGACGGGCGCCCGCTCGCCCCGGCGCCTTGACGCTCCACTTTCGGTTGTGTAGGTTCCGCGGCTCCATAGAGTACGACGCCGATCCGTCGATCGGCGGCGCCCCTTCCACCTCGCTCCCCGGGTGGAAGGTCGGTTCGACCAGGGGTTAAACGCAGCTTTCGCCGGTCCCGTTCTCGCAGCCGCCGGCGCCAGCCCGTCCAATCGGGATTTCCACGTACATGGAGAATCAGCTCACCCGTCCGCCCGCCGAGACCGAGTCCGAGGACTTCGCCACCCTCTTCGCGCAGAGCGAAGCCAAGACCGGCCAAATCGAAGAAGGCAAGGTCGTCAGCGGGACGGTGATCCAGCTCACGAAGGACTACGCGGTCATCGACATCGGCTACAAGTCCGAGGGTCAGGTCGCGATGAACGAGTTCACGCCCGGGCCGGCAGGTGAGCCTGGCGTGAAGGTCGGCGACAAGATCGAGGTCCTCGTCGAGTCCCGCGAAAACGACAGCGGGATGGTCGTCCTCTCCAAGGAGAAGGCCGACAAGATGCGGATCTGGGACGAGATCTCCGCCGCGTGCGAGCGCGACGAGCTCGTCGAGGGCGTCATCGTCGGCCGCGTGAAGGGCGGCCTCAGCGTCGACATCGGCGTGAAGGCGTTCCTCCCCGGCTCCCAGGTCGACATCCGCCCGGTGCGCAACCTCGACAAGCTCATCGGCGAGAAGTTCAAGTTCAAGGTCATCAAGTTCAACAAGAAGCGGGGGAACATCGTCCTCTCGCGCCGCGTGCTGCTCGAGAAGGAGCGCGAGGAGCTGAAGAAGGAGACGCTGAAGAACCTCCGCGAAGGCGCGATCATGAAGGGTGTGGTGAAGAACCTCACCGACTACGGCGCCTTCATCGATCTCGGCGGCATCGACGGTCTCCTCCACGTCACCGACATGTCCTGGGGCCGCATCGGCCACCCGTCGGAGATGTTCGAGGTCGGCCAGGAGGTCCGCGTCGTCGTCCTCAAGTTCGACGCCGCCACCGAGCGCGTGTCGCTGGGTCTCAAGCAGATCCAGGAGGACCCGTGGCACCGCGCCGACGAGAAGTACCCGGTCGGCACGCGCGTCGCGGGCAAGGTCGTCTCGCTCACGGACTACGGCGCGTTCATCGAGCTCGAGCAGGGCGTCGAGGGCCTCGTCCACGTCAGCGAGATGAGCTGGACGAAGCGGGTGAAGCACCCCTCGAAGCTCGTCAACGTGGGCGACAAGGTCGAGGCGGTCGTGCTCGACATCGACCCGAAGGCGAAGCGGATCAGCCTCGGCATGAAGCAGATCGAGGCGAACCCCTGGACGCTGCTCGAGGACAAGTACCCGATCGGCTCCGTCATCCGCGGCGAGGTCCGCAACGTCACCGACTTCGGCATCTTCGTCGGCGTCGAGGAGGGCATCGACGGCCTCGTGCACGTGTCCGACATCTCGTGGAACGAGCGCATCAAGCACCCGGGTGAGAAGTTCAAGAAGGGTGACGTGGTCGAGGCGGTGGTGCTCAACATCGACGTCGAGAACGAGCGCTTCAGCCTCGGCATCAAGCAGATCGGCGTCGATCCGTGGACGACGCTGAGCGAGCGCCACCCGGTCGGCTCGCGTCTCAAGGGCAAGGTGACGAAGGTCACCGACTTCGGCGCGTTCGTCGAGATCGAGCCCGGCATCGAGGGCCTCGTCCACGTGTCCGAGCTGCGCGAGGAGCGCACGGAGCACCCGCGGGACGTGGTGAAGGAGGGCGACGAGATCGAGGTGAAGGTCATCGACATGGACGAGCAGGAGCGCAAGGTCGCGCTGTCCGTGAAGGCCCTCAGCCGCGGCGAGGACGACTACCACGAGTACCTGCGCAGGCAGGGCGACGGCCGCGCGCGGCTCGGCGACCTCATGGAGAAGTTCAACCGCCGCAAGGGCTAGTCTCCCGTCGTCGTAGGGCGGGGCCTCGTCCCCACGTCGAGCGGGCGGCCTTCCGGGCCGCCCGCTTGTTTTTTGTGGCCATGGGCGCCATCGGGTCGGCACGGCGTGCGCTCGCCCGCGGCGTCGGCGACCCGCCGATCCCGAGCCAGTGGTGCCCGCGCGGGGCGCCCATTAACGACGAGCAGGGGAGGCGAACATGAAGGACTTCCACTGCAGGGACGCTGGCATGGCGTGCGACTTCGTCATCCGCGGCGAGTCGAACGACGAGATCCTCCGGAAGGCAGGCGAGCACGCGCAGCAACAGCATCAGATGGCCGTGACGCCCGAGCTCGCGAAGCGCGTCGAGTCGCTCATCCACGACGAGGACAGCGAGGCTCACCGGCGCTCGACCTCGCGTCCGCGGTAGCTCCGGCGAACGATGCTGCCCGCCCCCCAGGTCGAGCCGCGCCGGAGACCGCTCCCCGTCGAGCGCCGCCGGCCGCAGCCGACGCTCATCCGGGTGACGCACTGGGTGAACCTCGTCCTGTTCACCGTGATGGCGGGCAGCGGGCTCCGCATCCTGGCCGCCTACCCGCGCCTGGGGGAACGCGGTCAGGATTACGGCTGGTATCCGTTCCAGGGGGCGAGCCCGCCCGCCGCGCTCACCCTCGGCGGCTGGCTCGCCGGCGCTCGCCACTGGCACTTCGCCTTCGCGTGGCTCTTCGTCGCGAACGCGGTCGTATACCTCGTCTATTTCGTCGCGAGCGGCGAGTGGAGGCGCCGGCTCTTCTTCCCGCGGCGCGACGCGCGCAACGCCTGGGGCACGCTGCTCCACGACCTGCACCTCAGGCGCGCCGAGCCGGCGCCGGTCGGCCTGTACAACGGGATGCAGCGGCTCGCCTACACCGGCGTGCTCGCCGCGGCGGTGCTGCTCGTGCTCTCGGGGCTCGCGCTCTTCGAGCCGGTGCAGCTGCCGCGCCTCACGGCGCTCCTCGGCGGGTACGACAGCGCGCGGGCGATCCACCTCCTCGTCCTGGCGGCGCTGGCGCTCTTCACGGTCGTCCACGTCGTCCAGGTCGCGCTCCACCCGCGCACGTTCGTCGACATGACGCTGGGCGGCCGCCCGCCCGCGGAGGAAGCACCGTGAGGGGCGCGACGCGCCGGCGGTTCCTGGCCGCGGCCGTCCGCTCGGCCGGCGTCGTCGCGCTGGGCGCGGTCGGCTGCGACAGCCGCCACCCACAGGCGGGGTTCCTCGGGCTCATGGAGCGCGCCAATGAGCGGTTCCAGCGGGCGCTCTTCGATCCGGGGCGGCTCGCCCCCGAGCTGTCGGAGGAGGAGGAGAGCGATCCGGCGGACTTCCCCGCCTACAAGATCGGCCCCATCTACCCGCCCGCGCCACCCGGCTGGGCGCTCCGGGTGACGGGGCTCGTGGCGCGCCCGCTCGCGCTCGGGCTCGACGACCTGCGGCGCCTGCCCGGAACGCGCACCCGCGTGCGGCATCACTGCGTCGAGGGTTGGTCGGCGGTGGCGTCGTGGGAGGGCGTCCGGCTCTCCGAGGTGGCTCGGCTCGCCGGCGCCGACCCTCGCGCCCGGTACGTCGAGTTCCGCTCCTTCGAGCCCGGGTACTTCTCGTCGTGGGACCTGGAGAGCGCGCTCCATCCGCAGACGATCCTCGCCTACGGCATGAACGGTGAGCTGCTCGCGCGCGAGCACGGCGCGCCAGTCCGGCTCTATTCGGCGGTGAAGCTCGGCTACAAGATGGTGAAGTACCTCTCCGAGGTGAGCTTCCTCCCGGTGCGCACGGGCGGGTACTGGGAGGACCAGGGCTACGAATGGTTCGCGGGGGTCTGACGTGACCGCGGCGAGCGCCGGCCGGGCGACGCCGAGGCGCGCCGGCTGCCCGTGATCCGGTTGCGGCGTCGACGCTCGCGTGCTTACCTGTCCGCGCCATGAGCGAAGAGCAGAAGCCTCCCGAAGGCCCCGGGCCTTCCGCCAGCCCCGGTGAGCCGCTCCCCACCTCTCCGCCCCCGGCGCCCGTCGCGCCGCCCGCGGTGGCGTCGCAGCCGAGCTGGGGTGGGCCGCCCCCCCCGACGTGGGCCGCGCCCCCGCCGCCCGCCATCCCGCCGCCGGCACCACCGCGGCGCGATCGGGCCGCGCTCGCGGTGGTGCTGTTCGTCTTCGGCGGCCTGTTCGTCGTCTTCCTCGCCTTCCTGCTCCTCGCCTACGGCGCGGTGAAGGGAGAGGGCCCACGGCTGGGTGGCGGGCCGCGTATCGGCGTGGTCGAGGTGAAGGGCGAGATCGGCGCCGGCGTGCGCGGCTCGGTCGACGCCGACGAGACGCTCCGGGTCATCAAGCGGTACATGGACGACGGCGACATGAAGGCGGTCGTAGTCCGCATCGACTCGCCCGGCGGCGCCGTCGCTCCGAGCCAGGAGATCTACGACGAGCTGAAGAAGCTCGCCGAGAAGAAGACCGTCGTGTGCTCGATGGGCAACCTGGCCGCCTCGGGCGGCTTCTACATCGCCATGGCGTGCCCGCACATCCTGGCGGAGCCGGGCACCCTCACCGGCTCCATCGGTGTCATCTCCCAGTTCCCCAACGTGAAGGGGCTCGTCGAGCGCTTCCACGTGAAGATGGAGACGATCAAGAGCGGCAAGCTCAAGGACGCCGGCAACCCGTTCCGGGAGATGACCCCGGAGGACCGCGCCTACTGGCAGTCGCTCATCGACCAGGTCTACCTCCAGTTCCTGCAGGCGGTGGTCGAGTCGCGCGACCTGCCCGAGGAGGAGGTGCGCAAGATCGCCGATGGCCGCGTCCTGACCGGGCAGCAGGCGCAGCAGCTCGGCCTCATCGACGAGCTCGGGAACTTCAACGACGCGGTCGACACCGCGAAGGAGGAGGCCGGGCTGAGCGGCGAGCCGCGCCTCGTGTATCCCCCGGAGGAGCGGTCGTCGCGCATCTTCGAGGATCTGCTCGGTGGCGCCGTGCACTCGGTCGCGGACGCGGTCCGCAGCGAGATCCACCACGAGGCGGGTGCCGCCGCGTCTCCGGGCGTGTACTACCTGGCGAGGTAGCGATGGCGAGCTCGCGTTCGACGTCGCTGGCGCGGTCCGGGTCGCGGTCGGGGCGGCGGCCGCGCTCGCGCTCCCGGTTGGGATCGACCGCGGAGCCGCGTGTCCCCCAGCGACTCTGGGCTCCCTGGCGCCTCGAGTTCATCCACGCCCCCAAACCCGAGGGCTGCATCTTCTGCCGGTTCCCGGCCGAGCCCGAGGCGAACGACCGCCCGAACCTGGTCGTCCACCGCGGCGCGCGCTCGTTCGCCGTGCTCAACCGGTATCCGTACAACTCCGGCCACCTCATGGTGATCCCCTACGCCCACGTCGCCGACCTGGACGCGCTGGCGCCGGAGGAGCTGCACGACCTGCACGAGGAGCTGCGGCTCGCCGCGCGCGTCCTCCGCGCCGTCTATCAGCCGGAGGGGCTCAACATCGGGATGAACCTGGGTCGGGTCGCGGGCGCCGGGATCGCGGATCACCTCCACTATCACCTCGTCCCGCGCTGGAACGGCGACACGAACTTCATGCCGGTGCTCGCCGACACGCGGGTCCTCGTCGAACACCTCGACGGCGCCTGGCAGCGGCTGCGCGCCGGGTTTGACGGAGCGTGACACACCAGCGCTGGCTCCTCGTCGCGATCGCGCTGCTCGCCGCGGCGCTGCTGTTGCTCGCCGATCGGTGGTGGCGGCGGCGCAAGGAGGCCCGCGCCTACCTGCGCGGCGTGCGGTACGTGCTCTCCGACGATCCCGACGCCGCCATCGCGGCGCTCTCCGACGCGGCGCAGCTGGGCAGCCCTGAGGCGGTCGAGACCTACCTGGCGCTGGGCGCGCTGTTCCGGCGCACCGGGGACCTCGCCCACGCCATCCGCCTGCACCGGAACATGCTGCTCCGGCCCGGGCTCGACCCGGCGCGGCGCACCGAGGTGGAACGGGAGCTCGCGCACGATTACCGGCGGGGGGGAATGCTGGAAGAGGCGCTCTCCGCCTACCGCGTCCTCGCGGACCAGGGCGACCGCGCCGCCCGCGAGGGGCTGCGCGACGTGCTCGTCGAGCTGGGCCGCCTCGCCGAGGCGGCGGCCGTACAGCGCCAGCTGTCGTCGAGCGCGGAGGACCCGCTGCTGGCCCATCTGCTCGCGGCGCAGGCGCGGGCGGAGCTGGCCGCCGACGTGGAGCGCGGCCGGGCCGCCGCGCTGGCGGCGGTGGCGGCGGCCCCCCGGAGCGCGGACGCGTTGCTGGCGCTGGCGGAGGCGCAGGGCGCCGCCGGACACGGCGCCGACGCGGTGGAGGCCATCGACGCCGCGCTCGACGAGGACCCTCGGGCGGCGCTGCTGGCGTGGCCCGCGATCGTGGCCGCCGGCGAGCGCCGCGCGCTGCCACTCGTCGAGGCCCGCCTCGGCCGCGCACCGGAAGACCCGGCGCTCCACTACCTCCACGGCCGCGCGCTGCAGCGCGCCGGTCGCATCCCCGAGGCGGTCGTGGCGCTGCGGCGCGCGCTCGAGCTCGACGTGACGGGCGAGACGACCCTCGCCATGCGCGATCTCCTGCGCGAGGCCGACGCGCCCGCCCCAGAGGAGCTCGCGGCACGCCACGACCTGCTCGTGCTGGCGCTGCTGCGCAAGGCGCGCCCGGTGCGGTGCGCGCGCTGCGGCGCCGAGGCCCCCGTTCGACAGTGGCGCTGCCGGCGCTGCGGCGCCTTCGAGAGCTTCGTCCCCGGTACTGCGCCCGAAGCGAAGGCGTGACGGAGACGCTCGCGTGGTCCGTACGCGAGCCGGTGCCGAGCCGTCGAGCGATTCCGACCGCGCGGGGGTCGGCGAGCACCGCCGACTGGCCATCCCCGGCGCAGCAGGCGACGGCCGAGCCCTTGCGCCCCTCGCGGGCGGAAGGTATGAGCAGCCCCTCCATGATCAGGGATCGCGTCATCGCGCTGTTCGAGAAGGCGCTCGCGCGCGGCGCCGCCGAGGGGCGCTGGCCCGCGCTCACGACCGGGTTCACGGTCGAGCCGCCCCGCGATTCGAGGCACGGCGACTTCGCGGTGAACGCCGCCATGGTGCTGGCGAAGCCCGCCGGCAAGCCGCCGCGCGAGCTCGCGCAGGCGATGGTCGACGCGGTGCGGGCGGCCGACGCCGCCGGCGAGATCGCCACGATGGAGGTGGCCGGGCCGGGGTTCATCAACGTGCGGCTCTCCCCCGACGTCTGGTTCCGGGCGCTCGGCGAGGTCGAGCGGCAGGGCGAGGCGTTCGGGCGCACGGAGTTGGGGAAGGGGAAGGGGATCATCGTCGAATACGTGTCGGCTAACCCCACCGGCCCCATGCACGTCGGCCACGGCCGGAACGCCGTCACCGGCGACGCGGTGGCGCGGCTGCTCCGCTGGAGCGGCCACGAGGTGACGCGCGAGTACTACGTGAACGACTACGGCGCGCAGGTGCAGACGCTGGCGCGCTCGGTTCACCTCCGGTATCAGCAGCTCTTCGGCC
This sequence comes from Anaeromyxobacteraceae bacterium, assembly GCA_035538735.1. GTDB lineage: Bacteria > Myxococcota > Myxococcia > Myxococcales > Anaeromyxobacteraceae > Anaeromyxobacter_A. The sequence goes on from DATLJU010000204.1 coordinate 7,469, forward strand.
GCGATGTCGAGATGCCGCCCAAGAGCTATCCCGGCGAGTACGTGTTGGACATCGCCCGCGCGCTGAAGGAGGAGCACGGCGATCGATTCCTCGACGCGCCCGAGGCGGAGTGGCTGGCGCTGTTCCGCGACCGAGCGGTGGCGCACGTCCTCGAGCTGATCCGTGGCGACCTCGCCACGCTCGACATCCAGTTCGACGTGTGGTCGTCCGAGAAGGCGCTCTACGAGTCGGGAGCGGTCGAGCGCTTCCTCTCCGAGCTGGAGCAGAAGGGGCTCGTCTACGTCGGGAAGCTCCCGCCCCCCAAGTCGAAGAAGGGGGCGCCGCCGCCGCAGCCACAGCCGGACGAGGAGGGCGTCTCCGTCGCGGACGACCTGACGCTCTTCCGCAGCTCGCAGTTCGGCGACGAGGTCGACCGTCCGGTGAAGAAGGCGGACGGGACCCCGACCTACTTCTGCGCCGACATCGCCTACCACTGGCAGAAGCGGCAGCGCGCCGGCGCGCTCGTCGACGTGCTCGGGGCCGACCACGGCGGCTACGTGCCGCGGCTGCAGGCCGCGCTGCAGGCGCTTGGGTACGACAAGAAGGACCTCCACGTCGTGCTCATCCAGATGGTGAACCTCACCCGCGGCGGCGAGGCGGTGAAGATGTCGAAGCGCGCGGGCACGGTGGTGAGCCTGCGCGAGGTGGTGGAGGAGGTGGGGGCCGACGCGACGCGGTTCCTCTTCCTCACCCGGCGCGCCGATGCGCAGCTCGACTTCGACCTCGAGCTCGCGAAGAAGCAGACGCTCGACAACCCCGTTTTCTACGTCCAGTACGGACACGCCCGGCTGGCGAGCATCCTGCGCAAGGCCGCCGAGGCGGGCATCGCGCCGCCCCGGTTCGATCTCGCCACGGCGCGCGCGCTCACGTTGCCGGAAGAGCAGGACCTGCTCCGGCGGATCATGTCGTTCCCCGACATGCTCGCGGGCGCAGCGCTCGCCTACGAGCCGCACCGAGTCGCCTACTGGCTCCACGAGACGATCGCCGCCTTCCACGCGTACTACACGGGCGGAAAGAAGAGCGGCGAGCGCGTGATCGGCCCCGACCCGGTGAAGACGGCTGCGCGCCTCGTCCTGTGCAACGCGCTCAAGCAGGCGCTCGCCAACGGCCTGGCGGCGCTGGGCGTCTCGGCCCCCGAGCGGATGGAGTCGCGCGAGCTCGCCGAGGACTAGGCCGCCGCGGGCGGCGGGAGTGCCGAGGCCTCCCGCTGGAGCGCGGCCCCCCGTTTCACGGTACCACCGAAAACTGGCGGTATCGCCGCTCGCGCCTACCATGAGCGCCTGCCGCGAGTGCGGCGAGGAGCTCTGGGGATGCGCGAAAACAGCCGCGTGCGGCGACAGCGTTCCGGGCTGGCGCTCGGCGCGAAGCAGGTGACCGTCCTGCTCGCCGCGGCGCTGGCCATGCTCGGCGGTGCCTTCCTCGCCGGAGTGTCCGTGGGGCGCCAGGCCTCTGCCAGCGTCGCCGTCCCCGTCGTGGCGACGGCGCGCGCTGCCCTGGACCACCTCGACGACCCGCCTGCGCCGCACGACGAGGCGGTGCCGGAGCTCAAGGCGCCGCAGGTGCTGACGGATGCGCGGCCGATCGAGAGGACGATGCCGCTCGCGCCGGCGAAGCTGGTGCCGGCCCCGACTCCGGTCGCGACCCCGACCCCGACCGCGACTCCAGCCGCGACCCCGACCCCGACCCGGGCCGCGACCCCGACCCCGACCGCGACCCTGACCAACGCCAAGGCCAAGGGCTCGGCGACGAGCGGGACCCGGACGGCGGCCGTCGAGACGACCAGGCCGCAGCCTCGGGGCGTCTACACCATCCAGGTCGCGTCCTCGTCGAATCGCGCCGACGCCGAGCGCATCGCGCGCCGGCTCGCCGGAAAGGATGCGCGTATCGTGACGGCCGACGTCCCCGGCAAGGGACGCTGTTACCGCGTCCAGATCGGCTCGTTCCCCACGCAGGAGGCGGCTCGAAAGCAGCTCCCCCAGCTCGCCCGCGCGGGGCTCCACGGGCTCGTCGTGACCGCGCCGCGGTGAAGGGTTACTTTCTCGAAGATGAAGACCTTCGAGCAGCCGAAGCGCGTCGAGAAGCCGTGGGGCTACGAGTTGTGGTGGGCGCAGACCGACCGGTACGTGGGCAAGCTGCTCCACGTGAAGGCCGGCCACCAGCTGTCGCTCCAGTTTCACCGGAAGAAGGACGAGACGATCCACCTCTGGAGCGGCGACCTCACGCTCGTCCTCGACGAGGATGGCTCCGGGCTCACCGAGCACAAGCTCAAGCCCGGTGAGAGCTACCACGTGAAGCCCGGGACGAAGCACCGGATGATCGCCGTCAGCGACTGCGACATCCTCGAAGCCTCGACCCCCGAGGTCGAGGACGTCGTGCGGCTCGAGGACGCCTACGGGAGGGCGGGGTAGCGTTCGGCCGCTAGTCTTTCAACGCAGTCCCCGGGCGAGCAGGGCGAGCCCCAGAACCAGGATCATCGCCGCGGCCAGCACGACCATCATCTTGCGCGGGTCCGCGCGCCGATCCCGCACGCCGCGCAGCGCGGGCATACGCCCCGCGGGCGTCCAGCGCGGCGATCCCTCGGGCCGCACCAGATCGTCGTCGGACAGGAACCCCTGCGAATAGAGCGCGTGCAGGTCGGCCAGGCTCGGGCAGACGAGCTCCTCGCCCTCGCGGTTCCGGATGACGTAGCGCGGAGGCGCTCGCGCGCTCATGCCGGGCCGAGCTCCGCGCAGATCGCCTCCGCCGCGCGCAGGCCATCCACGGCCGAGGAGACGATCCCGCCCGCGTAGCCGGCGCCCTCGCCGGTGGGGTAGACGCCGCGCAGGCCCGGCGACTGGTGGTCGTCGCCTCGTACGAGGCGGCAAGGCGAGCTCGTGCGCGACTCGATCCCGATCAGCACAGCCTCGTCGGTGACGTAGCCGCGCATGCGGCGCTCGAAGGCGCGGAGCCCGTCGCGGAGCGCCGTCCGCACCGCGGGAGGGTACAGGGTCTCGAGATCGGCGTGGACGAGGCCGGGCGGGTACGACGAGCGGCCGGGCGCCTGGCCTGCGCGCCGGCCGAGGTAATCGGTCACGCGCTGCGCCGGCGCGCGATAACCACCGCCGCCGAGCTCGTACGCCCGCGCCTCCCACTTGCGCTGCCAGGCGAGCCCGCCCAGCGGCCCCCTGAAGCCCTCCGCCTCGAAGTCGGCTGGCCCGACCGCGGCGACCACGCCCGCGTTGGCGAGCCGCGAGCTGCGCAGGGAGTTCGACATCCCGTTCGTGCACTGCAGGCCCGGCTCCGTCGGCGTCGGCACGACCACGCCGCCCGGGCACATGCAGAACGAGAAGACGCCGCGGACCTGGCCCTCGACCTTGGGATTGTCGGCGAGCTTGTAGTCGGCGGGCGGGAGCCCAGGCCGACCCGCAGCGGACCCATACTGGATTTGATCGATGAGGGCCTGCGGGTGCTCGGCGCGGAAGCCGACCGCGAACGGCTTCGCCTCGACGGGCCAGCCGCGGGCCGCGAACAGCTCGAAAAGCTCGCGAGCGCTGTTGCCGGGCGCGAGGACGAGCCGGGTGCAGGGGAGGGTGCGGCCGTCGGCGAGGACGAGCCCCCGCACGTGTCCGTCGCGCAGCTCCAGGTCGACGGCGCGCGCGTCCCAGTGGAACTCGCAGCCGCCCGCCTCGAGGTCGGCCCGCATCGCCGAGACCGCCCCGGGGAGCAGATCGGAGCCGACGTGCGGCTTGCCCTCGGCGAGGATGCGCGTCACCCCGCCGTAATGCGCGAAGAGCTCGACCACGCGCCGCACCGCGGGGTGATGGATGCGCGTACCGAGCTTCCCGTCGGTGTAGGCGCCGGCGCCGCCCTCGCCGAAGTTCATGTTCGACTCGGGATCGAGGTCGCCGGAGCGCATGAGGCGCGTCACGTCGAGCCGGCGCGGCTCGACGCGCTTGCCGCGGTCGACCACGATGGAACGGACGCCGCGCGCGAGCAGGGCGTGGGCGCAGAAGAGCCCGGCGGGGCCGGCGCCCAGGATGACGGGCGGCAGGTCCGGGGCGCGCACCGGCCCCGGCTCCGGTTCCGGCGCGGGGGCGGGCGTGACGTCGGCGCGCGTCCCCGGGAGCTCCCCTTCGATGGCGACCTCCAGGTTGACGAGCCAGCGCGGGTGCCCCTTCTTGCGAGCGTCGAGCGAGCGGCGGAGGACCGCGACGTCGCTCAGCGCGCCGCGCGCGACGCCGAGCTTCTCCGCGGCGCGAGACACGAGCAGCGCCTCGTCCTCGTCGATCCAGAGCGGAATGTTGATGACTCGGTAGCGCATGGGCGGGTGAGGTCGAGGTGGCGTTTCCGATAGGGCTGCGAACGCGTCTACGCGCTCCAGCTGCTCATCCTGCGGTGGTGCGAACGCGGATTCGCGCTCTCCCTGGGGCCGCGCTGGGGATCCGCGCCGCTAACCATCTGCAATCACTCATGACGTGTCGCATCATGCTCGGTGGCCCGTCCCTTGCTCAGGGGATGAACAAAGACACCGTACCACCTCGTTGCCGTCGCTGGGGTCCGCCGACGGTTTTTGGAGCGAAGCCATGATGGTCCCGTCGATGCTGGACAACAAGGCCACGAAGATCCTCGCCAAGTCGCTCTTCAAGGAGCTGCGCGGCAACGGCTACACCGCGAACCAGGTCCTGGGGCTCACCACCGAGCTCATCGACCTCGTCACCCAGGACCTGCGCGACGCCAACGCCGCCGCCCAGCCGTCCGCGGCCCAGGAGGAGGCGCGGGCGACGGCGTAGCCGGAGCGCGCTGGCAGGCTAGTCACGGAACGGCGCCGAAAGCGGCGCCGTTCTTCGTTTTTTTGGACGGGGTTTCCGTTGACGCCGCAGCGCGCTGCAAGTAGGTTACGCGCGGCTTCCACACCCCACTCACACGTTTCGGGAGGGATTCGTCCATGGCGCGGATCGCTATCAACGGCTTCGGTCGCATCGGGCGCTGCATCGTGCGCGCCGCACTGAAGCGTGGCGAGAAGGACCTCGAGTTCGTCTCGATCAACGATCTCACCGACACCAAGACCCTCGCCCACCTCCTCAAGTACGACTCGGTCCACGGCACGCTCGACGCCGAGGTGAAGGCGACCGAGAAGGGCATCGTGGTGAACGGGAAGGAGATCCAGGTCACCGCGGTGAAGAATCCGGGCGAGCTACCGCACGGGGCGAACAAGGTCGACCTGGTGCTCGAGTGCACCGGCCTCTTCACCGAGCGCGCCAAGTCCGAGGCCCACCTGACCGCCGGCGCACCGCGCGTGCTCATCTCGGCCCCGGGCAAGAACGTCGACATCACGGTCGCCTACGGGATCAACCACGAGCAGCTGGACCGCGCGAAGCACAAGATCATCTCCAACGCCTCCTGCACGACGAACTGCCTCACGCCCGTCGCGAAGGTCCTGCTCGAGAGCTTCGGCATCAAGCGCGGCCTGATGACGACCATCCACAGCTACACGAACGACCAGAACCTGCTCGACCTGCCGCACAAGGACCTGCGCCGCGCCCGCGCCGCCGCGCTGTCGATGATCCCGTCCACCACCGGCGCGGCGAAGGCCGTCGCCGAGGTCATCCCCGCGCTCAAGGGTAAGCTGCACGGCACGGCCGTCCGCGTCCCGACGCCGAACGTCTCGCTCGTCGATCTCACCGTCGAGACCGAGAGGCCGGTCACCGCCGAGAGCATCAACGCGGCGTTCAAGGCCGCGGCGCAGGGGCCGCTCAAGGGCGTGCTGCAGTACTCCGAGGACCCGACGGTCTCCGTCGACTACAACGGCAACACGCACTCCGCGATCTTCGACGCCACGAACACCTTCGTCATCACGGACACGTTCGCGAAGGTGTTCGCCTGGTACGACAACGAGATGGGCTTCTCGAACCGGATGGTCGACGTCGCCAAGTACCTCACCAAGTGAGGCCGCCCATGGCGCTCAGGACCCTCGACGCGCTCCAGCTCGCCGGCAAGCGCGTCTTCATCCGCGTCGACTTCAACGTGCCCCTCGACGACCACGGCAAGGTCGCCGACGACCAGCGCATCAGGGCCGCGCTGCCCACCATCCACCGCGCCATCGATCAGAAGGCGAAGGTGATCCTCGCCTCCCACCTCGGACGCCCGAAGGGCAAGCCCGAGGACAAGAAGAAGTACACGCTGCTCCCCGTCGCCGAGCGCCTGCAGCAGCTCCTCGATCAGGAGATCGTGTTCGCCGACGACTGCGTCGGCGACGGCGTGAAGAAGCTCGTCAGGGAGCTCAAGGACGGGCAGGTCCTGCTGCTCGAGAACCTGCGCTTCCACCCCGAGGAAGAGGCGAACGACGAGGGGTTCGCGAAGGAGCTGGCGAGCCTCGCCGACGTGTGGGTGAACGACGCGTTCGGCACCGCCCACCGGGCGCACGCCTCCACCGCCGGGATGGCGAAGTTCGTGAAGGAGAAGGCGGCCGGGTACCTCATCCAGAAGGAGGTCGAGTACCTGGGGAAGGCGCTCACGCGTCCCGAGAAGCCCTTCGTCGCCATCCTCGGCGGCGCCAAGGTCTCCGACAAGATCAAGGTCCTCGAGAACCTGCTCGGCAAGGCGGACGCGGTCTGTATCGGCGGCGCGATGGCCTACACCTTCCTGAAGGCGGAGGGAGTGCCCGTCGGCAACAGCAAGGTCGAGGAGGACAAGCTCGACCTCGCCCGCACCATCCTCGAGAAGGCCAAGGCGCGCGGGGTGGACTTCCTCCTGCCGGTCGACCACGTCTGCGCGGCGGAGGCGAAGGAAACCGCGAAGCGCGAGGTGGTGAACGACCGCGCCATCCCGGACGGGCTCATCGGCCTCGACATCGGCCCGAAGACGCTCGACCGCTACCGCCAGCGCGTGCTCTCGGCGAAGACGGTGTTCTGGAACGGGCCGATGGGCCTCTTCGAGCAGAAGCCGTGGGCCGAGGGCACGTTCGGCGTCGCCCGCGCCATGGCCGAGTCGCCCGCGGTGACGGTCGTGGGCGGCGGCGACAGCGCGGCCGCGGTCGAAGAGGCGGGGCTCGTCTCGAAGATGAAGCACGTCTCCACCGGCGGCGGCGCCAGCCTCGAGTTCGTCGAGGGGCGCGTCCTCCCCGGCATCCAGGTGCTGGAGACTTAAGAGCCTATGAAGGAATCCCCTCCCGTCGCCGCGGCGAGCGATCCGCTTCGCATCGCTTCGTTGCTCCTCCCTCACATAGCCTCCGGCTATGCTCGGTCGTCGCGCCTCGCGCTGCTCGCGTCTCGCTCGCCGGGCTCGGTCCGGGGACTCCATCACAGGCTCTAGTATGGCGCGCCAGAAGTTCGTCTGCGGCAACTGGAAGATGTTCAAGACGGCCGGCGAGGCGCGGGAGCTCGTTCGCGCGCTCGTGCCGCTCGTGCAGGGCGTGGCCGGGAAGGTGCAGGTGGCGGTCGCGCCGCCGTTCACTGCGCTCGCCGCCGCCGGCGAAGCGCTGCGCGGCACGACGGTCGAGCTCGCCGCGCAGAACTGCCACTTCGAGCCGCAGGGGGCCTTCACCGGCGAGGTCTCGGTGCCGATGCTGGCCGACGCCGGCGTGAAGCACTGCATCGTCGGCCACAGCGAGCGCCGGCAGCTCTTCGGCGAGACCGACGAGGGCGTGCGCAAGAAGGCGGCCGCGCTGCTCCGCGGTGGGCTCCTCCCCATCGTCTGCGTCGGAGAGACGCTCCAGGAGCGTGAGGCGGGGCGCACGCTGGAGGTCGTCTCGCGCCAGGTGCGGGGCGCGCTCGAGGGGCTGGCGGCGGCTGATGTGGCGCGGCTGACGCTCGCCTACGAGCCGGTGTGGGCCATCGGCACGGGCAAGACCGCCACCACGACGCAGGCGCAAGAGGTGCATGCCGCAGTGCGGCAACTCCTCCGGCAGCTCTTCGGCGCCGCGGCCGAGGAAGTTCGCATCCAGTACGGCGGTTCCGTGAAGCCGGAGAACGCCGCCGAGCTCATGGCGCAGCCGGACGTCGACGGTGCGCTCGTCGGGGGCGCCAGCCTCAAGGCGCCCGATTTCTCGAACATCGTGAAAGGTGCACTCCGTTGATCACCCTCGTCACCGTCATCCACGTCATCGTCTGCGTCGTTCTCATCCTCGTGATCCTGCTCCAGGCCGGGAAGGGCGGCGGCATGGGAGGCGCCTTCGGTGGCGGCTCCCAGACCGTCTTCGGTGGCCGCGGCTCCCAGACCTTCCTCGGGAAGGTGACGAGCGCCTGCGCGGCGATCTTCATGATCACCTCGCTCACGCTCGCGTATCACGCGTCGCACACGAGCTCGGTGGTGAAGCCCGACTTCGCGGCGCCGGCGCGCCCCGCCGCCCCTGGCCCGGCCGGGGAGACGAACACGCCAGCACCGCCGCCGCTGGGCCAGACGGGCGCTCCGGCGCCTGTCGCGCCCGCGCCCTCGAAGTGACGCCGGGCCGGCGCCCGCCGGCCCTGGAAAACGAAAAGGGACCCGTTGCCGGGTCCCTTTTTCTTTTTCCGAAATGCCCAGGGCGAGATTCGAACTCGCACGCCTTACGGCGCCACCCCCTCAAGATGGTGTGTCTACCAGTTCCACCACCTGGGCGTTACGGCCGGGCTTATCTAGCAAAGGGCCGTCTGGGGCGCAAGAGACCGTTCGCTTTCGTTCGCACTCGCTTGCCACCCGGAAGACGTGCGTTACCCATCTCACATGAACACGGAGCTTCAGGAGGAGACGACGATCCGCGACATGGAGTTGCCGGGCGTCTGCGCGGGGTGCGGGGGCTCCATCGCCGCCCGCTTCAGCCCGGGGCATGCTCACGGCGTGTGCTTCACGTGCCACCTCGTGACCGAGATCGGGCTCACTCGCTCGGCGGACGGGGTGCAGCTCATCCAGGTGCCGCGCGCGCTCGCTTGACTGCATCGCCGGTAAGGATCGGCCGGGCACGTTTCGCTTCGCGAAGAGTGCCTCGGCCGAATGTCGAAGGCCGGCTACGCGCCCTCCAGCATGTCGCGCGTCTTGTCCTTGTCCTTCCACTCGTCCGCGTTCGGGAGCGCGTCCTTCTTCTCCGTGATGTTCGGCCACTTCTTCGAGAGGTCGGCGTTGAGGGCGACATACTCGGCCCACTTCTCGGGCAGGCTCTCCTCCGGGAAGATCGCCTTGGTCGGGCAGGCCGGCTCGCAGGCGCCGCAGTCGATGCATTCGTCGGGGTGGATCACGAGGAAGTTCGGCCCCTCGTAGAAGCAATCGACCGGGCACACCTCCACGCAGTCCGTGTACTTGCACTTGATGCAGGGCGCCGCGACGACGTAGGGCATGAATGACGCTCCTTACGCGCTTGGATAATCGAAGGGCGGGGCCGCGCAAGCGCGGCTCCGCCCTCTGACCCATCCGAACGGCTGTCTTGGGGCGGGGATTCGTCCCCGCCGCCCGTCAACCCTCGTAGTAGTCGAGCCCGAGGTGCGTGACGAGCTCCTCGCCCGCGATGTGACGCAGCGTGTTCTTGAGCTTCGTCTGCTGGATGAAGAGGTCGTGCTCCGGGTAGAGCCCCTCGGCGTGCTGGGGGCTCTTGAAGAAGAACGACATCCACTCCTGGATGCCCTTCATCCCGGAGCGCGCCGCGAGATCGATGAACAGCGCGATGTCGAGGGCCACCGGCGCCGCCAGGATCGAGTCGCGGCACTGGAAGTTGACCTTGATCTGCATCGGGTAGCCGAGCCACCCGACGATGTCGATCGCGTCCCAGCCCTCCTTGTTGTCGCGGCGCGGCGGGTAGTAGTGGATCGTGACCTTGTGGTCGAAGTGGCCGTAGAGCTCGGGGTAGAGCTTCGGCTGCAGGATGTGCTCCAGCACGGAGAGCTTCGAGACCTCCTTCGTCTTGAAGCTGCCGGGATCGTCGAGCACCTCGCCGTCGCGGTTGCCGAGGATGTTGGTCGAGAACCAACCCTGCAGCCCGAGCATGCGCGCCTTGAGCATGGGCGCGATGGTCGTCTTCATGAGCGTCTGGCCGGTCTTGAAGTCCTTCCCCGCCACCGGCACGCCCTGCTCCTTCGCGAGCTGCAGCAGGGCGGGCGTGTCGACCGTGAGGTTCGGCGCGCCGTTGGCGAACGGCACCCCCTCCTTGAGCGCCGCCCAGGCGTAGATCATCGATGGGGCGATGGCCGGATCGTTCTCCTCGAGCCCCTTCTCGAAGCTCGCCAGGTCGCCATGGACGGCGGAGGGCTCGATGTAGACCTCGGTCGAGGCGCACCACAGCATGACGGCGCGGTCGCAGCCGTTCTCCTTCATGAAGCGGCGGATGTCGGCGCGCAGCATCTCGCCCAGCTCACGCTTCGTGGCCGCCTTCTTCACGTGGGTGCCGTGGAGCTTCTTCACGTACTCGGGCGCGAAGACCGCCTCCATGGGCTTGATGGCCGAGAGCGGCTCCTTCAGCTTGTCGAGGAGGTCCTGATCCAGCACCTGCGCATGGACCGCCGACTCGTAGGCGTCGTCGGGGAAGACGTCCCAGCCGCCGAAGCGAACGTCCTCGAGCGCGGCGAGGGGGACGAGCTCCTTGATGAGCGGCGAGCGCCCCTCCGTCCGCTTCCCGAGCCGGATCCGGCCCATCTGCGTGACGGAGCCGATCGGCTGCGCGAGCCCGCGCTTCACGGCCTCGACGCCGGCATACAGCGTCGTCGCGACCGCGCCCATGCCCGGCGTCAGCAGCGCGAGACGGCCCTTCGCCGGGGCGATGGTGGTCTTGTTCGTCGGCTTCACGTGTCTGTTCTCCTCGCGTTGGCGCATCCGGGCGCAGCGGCCTTGCCGCCCAATCTATCCGTCCCGCGGAGAGATGACCCCGAAGTGGCAGGGTGGTCCAGCGCGCGTCGGCTCGGCAGGGTACACTCCTCGACCATGGGAGCCAAGCGGCCATGGGGCGCGGTCAGGGCCTGCGAAGGAATCCCCAGACCGAGCCAGGCGAGCGAGACGCGACACCCACGCCGCGCAGGATCGAAGCGCGGCGTGGGTACCCGGCTCGGCGCGACGACCGAGCATAGCCGGAGGCTATGGGCGGGAGGAGCAACGAAGCGATGCGAAGCGGATCGCTCGACTCGGCGACGGGAGGGGATTTCTTCACAGGCTCTTAGGCGGCGGGGGCCATGACGAGAGGCCCGGTCGTCATCTTCCTGCGCGCGCCCGAGTGGGAGGCGCGGCACCTGGCCGTCTCGCTCGCCGTCACCGCGGCCGCGCTGGGCGACGAGGTGCACCTGGCGCTGTTCGGGGAGGCGCTCACCGCGTTCGCGCGGGGCGGCTTCGGCGAGGGCGCGCCGGAGGCCGCCGGTGCCGCCCGCGTGCCGCCGCTCGACGCGACGCTGCGGGAAGCGCGACGCGATCTGGGGGTGCGGGTGGTGGCGTGCGACACTGCGCTCCGGCTGGCGGGGATCGACCCCGGCGCGGCCGCCCCTCCGCTGGACGCCGTGGTGAGCCTGCCTTCGCTGTGGCGGCTCGCGCAGGAGGGGCGCGCACTCACGGTCTAGCCCGCCAGCCGGCCCGGCGCCGCGCGCGACCGCGGGCAGAGCCCCGCACGAAGTCGGTTGCCCGCGCGCGGTCACCTCCTCTATGAAGGCAGCGATGAGCACCACCTTGGCCGAGAAGTGCGCCCTCGTCATCGGGGCTGGAGGGCTGGGCGGCCCCGCCCTGCTCGCGCTCGGCAGCGCGGGCGTCGGCCGGCTCGTGCTGGTGGACGACGACGCCGTCGACCCATCGAACCTCCACCGGCAACCACTCTTCGGCGCGGCCGACGTGGGACAGCGCAAGGCGGTCGTGGCGGCCCGCCGGCTGGGGCAGCTCTTCCCGGCCGTGAAGCTCGAGGCGCACGACCGGCGCTTCGACGACGCGAGCGCTCTCGAGCTGGCACGCGCGGCCGACGTCGTCGTCGACGGATCCGACAACTTTCCGACCAAGTTCCTCGCCAACGACGCCGCGATCGCCGCCGGCAAGCCGCTCGTCCACGGCGGTGTGCTCCGGTACACGCTGCAGCTCCTGACGGTCCGCCCCGGCGAGACGGGGTGCCTGCGCTGCCTGTTCGAGGCCCCTCCGCCGGAGGGCGCGATCCCGTCCTGCGCCGACGCGGGCGTGCTCGGGCCGCTGGCAGGGTTCGGCGGTGCGCTCATGGGCGCCGAGGCGGTGCGCATCCTCTCCGGCGACCGCGGCACGTATGCCGGGCGCTTGCTGGTGTTCGAGGCGCGCGTGGCGCGCTCGCGCACGGTGCCGGTGCGCCCGCGCGAGGGGTGTCCGGCCTGCCGCGCCCGGGCCTCGGCCGAGGCGCGTCACCTCGAGATCTCCCAGACGCCCCGCGGGAGCGAGGCGTGAACGAGCCCGCCGCCCCCCGCCGGCCCGGCGAGCCCGCCGCCCGCCTCGACGTCCGAGACGTGGCCTGTCCGCTCACGTGGGTGCGCACCCACGTTGCGCTCTCCCGGCTCGCCGAGGGCGAGGCGCTGGAGGTGGTCCTGCTCGCGGGCGAGCCGCTCGAGAACGTGCCCCGCACCGCGGAGGAGGAGGGGCACCGCGTCGTGGCGCGCGAGCGGTGGCCCGCGGGCGGGGAGGGCGCGTGGCGCATCGTCGTGGTGAAGGGACAGCCGCGGGGCGAGGGGTGGCTGCCGTGACGCTCATCCGTGGAGGGTAGACCGGTGCCCCTGTCCGACGCCGAGCTGGCGCGCTACGCACGGCAGCTCATCCTTCCCGGCTTCAGCCCGACCGCGCAGGAGTTCCTGCGCGCCGCGCGCGTCCACGTCGTGGGCGCGGGTGAGCTGGCGGGGCCGGCCCTCGTCTACCTGGCGCAGGCGGGGGTGGGGTCGCTCCTCCTCGACGACGGGCTCGACGTCGCGGCCGAGGACACCGCGTCGTGGCTCTATCGCGCAGACCAGGTGGGCGAGCCGCGCCTCTTCACGGCGATGGCGGCGCTGCGCGACCAGGCGCCCTGGGCGCGCGTCCGTCCGTTCGCCACCGGCGCCGACCCGACGGCCGTCCTCGTCTGCGCGCCGTCGCTCGGGCTCGCGCGCGAGGCGGCGGAGCGGGCGCGGGTGTCGGGGCTGCCGCACGTCGTCGCGCTCGCCGACGGCGATGGCGGCGAGGTCGTGTCGGTCCCAGTCGGCGCGCCGTGCTACTCCTGCGCCTCGCGCCCCGGCACCGGCGCGCTGGCGCGCCCGGGGGTCGCGGCGGCGCTCGGCGCGCTGGCGGCGACGGAGCTCCTCCTCATCATCACCGGGCTCGTGCAGGCCCGGACCGGCCGCCGCATCGACCTGGTCCTCGGCCAGCCGCAGGCGCGCGCTACCGCCCGCACGCCCGGGTGTGCCTGCGGGCAGGGGCGGGGAGTCTGATCACCCGCGACGCCGTCGTCCAGGTGATGCGGCTCGCGGAGGCGCACCCGCGCCGCGAGGTCTGCGGGTTGGTCGTGCGGCGCGGCACGGGTGAGGAGGTAGAGGCGATCGAGATCCCGAACGCGGTCGCCGCGGCTCAGGCGGGCGTCGCCTTCGAGATGGACGCCGGCGAGCAGCTGAAGGTCGTGCGGCAGCTCGACGAGGAAGGCGGGGTGGTGCTGGCGCTCTTCCACTCGCACGTCGACGCGCCGGCCGAGCCCTCGCCGCGCGATGTGACCGACGTCTTCAGCGGAGGGGATCCGCTCTGGCCGGGTGCCGAACACCTCATCGTCGCCGTTCGCCGCGGCCGTTCGGTGGAGGTCCGGCGATATCGCGCGGTCGGGGGTGCGCTGCGGCCGATCGTCGAGGGCGAAGCGAACTGACGGTGAACGCGGGTGTCACCGTTTCCTGGCCGGAATGGGGATCCTGCCGCTATACTGGACTCCTTGCGCTCGGCTGTCGATCGGCCAGGCACTGCCCGGAGGATGGCATGGACCCGCAGGCGCAGACCGGTTTCATCCTCTGGATCACCGGCATGACCGGCGCGGGCAAGACCTCGCTCGCGCGGTTCTTGCACCAGCGGCTGTCCCAGATCGGCCGCCCCGTCGAGCTCATCGACGCCGACGACCGCGGCGAGCTGCTCACGGTCGGCCTCGGGCCGAGCAAGGACGATCGCGACCTCGCCGTGAAGCGGGTCGGCCAGGTGGCGAAGATGCTCTCGCGCCACGGCGTGATCGCCGTGTGCGCTGCGCTCTCGCCCTACCGCGAGCCGCGCGAAGCGCTCCGGCGCGAGGCGCGGCGCTTCGTCGAGGTGTTCGTCGACTGCCCCATGGACGTGCTGCTCGGGCGCGACCCCACCTACAAGAAGGCGATGGCGGGCGAGGTGAAGAACGTCCCTGGCGTCGACGATCCGTACGAGCCTCCCACCCACGCGGACGTAACGGTCCACTCCGACCAGGAGCGCACCGAGGAGGCAGCGCTCCGGCTCTTCCAGTCGCTCGTCGACCTCAAGTACCTCGCGCCGGTCGAGTTCGGGCGGCTCACCGGCGGGCAGCGACCGAAGCGAGCTCGGCCGGCCAAGCACGGCAAGCGCGCGCGGAAGCCGCGCGGGCGCGAGGAGACGGCCGCGCGTCCCGTCGCTCGTCCGGCGTCGAAGAAGACGGCGGCGCGCGCTCCGGCGCCACGCCGCCTCCGGAAGCGGTAGCGCCGGCCAGTTTGCTGCCGGGCCGCGGTCGATTACATTGCCGCCGCCATGACATCGCTCGAAGAGGTGCGGCGCGCGTCCGAGGAGAAGCTGCGCCAGATGAAGGCGTCACTCTCCGGTCTGCGCGGCGCGGTGGTTGCCTTCTCCGCCGGGGTGGACTCCACCTTCGTGCTCGCCGTCGCCCGCGAGGTGCTTGGCGACGGCGCGCTGGCGCTCACGGCGCACTCGCCGAGCGTGCCGCAGGCGGAGCGCGAGGAGGCGCGCGCGCTCGCGCGCCGCCTGGGGGCGCGGCACGTCGAGGTGACGAGCCACGAGCTGGACGATCCCCGCTACGCCGCGAACGGCACCGATCGCTGCTTCTGGTGCAAGAGCGAGCTGTATCGGCTCTGCGAGGAGGCGGCGCGCCGCCACGACCTCCCCGCCATCCTCGACGGCTTCAACGCCGACGACCGCCGCGACCACCGACCCGGCCATCGCGCCGCCGAGGAGCGCGCGGTGCGCTCGCCGCTGGCCGAGGCGGGCCTCACCAAGGACGAGGTGCGCGCCTGGAGCGAGGCGTACGGGCTGCCGACCTGGGACAAGCCTCAGATGGCCTGCCTCGCGTCGCGCCTGCCCTACGGGACGGCCGTCACGCCGGAGCGCCTGGCGCAGGTGGAGCAGGCCGAGGCCGCGCTGCGGGCGCTCGGCCTGCGCAGCTTCCGGGTCCGGTTCCACGGCGACATCGGGCGCGTCGAGGTCGCGGGAGAAGAGATGGAGCTCGCGTTCGCGCGCCGGGCCGAGCTGGCGCAGGCCGTCCGCGGCGCCGGCTTCAAGATGGCGGTGCTCGATCTCGAGCCGTTCCGCTCGGGCCGGATGAACGAGATCGCAGGGGTGGCGCTGCCGGTGGTGGGGTAGGGCGAGCTCGGCCTGTTCCTTCCGTTCGCCCTGAGCGTAGCCGCGCTCTGCGCGGTGTAGTCGAAGGGCGAACGCGCCCACGGCAAACGGTGACTGGGCGCCACTCGTGCCGCTCTGCGCCCGCGCGCGCGTCGGCGCCCGTGCTCCGCGCCGCCATGGTTCGCGTGGCCGAAACGCGCGAACTCGGGACTCGGGCGCGGCGCTGCGGAACTCGAACTGCGGTTCGCGTCGCCTTTCGGCGCCGCGCCGCAGTCCTCAGACAGTCCTCGCGCCGCGACTCACCGTGAGTATGGCGCGTTTCGGCGAGCTTCGTGCCCGTTGCGGCGCTCCGCAATGGCGCCGCCGCGCGCGCGGGCGCTGCACGGCGCGAGCGTTCGTGGCTCGCGACCGCGACCTGTCAAGAAAAGACCCACATCGAAAGTCAAGGGGGCTTTTTTTGACAGAAGGGTATCGCCTGCTAGCGTGTAGGCAAAGGTGATCTCAAGAAGGAGACGGCCTACATGGACCTGCACACACTCACGAACCCGATCGAGTCCAACGAAGCCCTCGCTACCTCCAGGTTGGAGCCGATGCTGATCCGGCTCCCGCCGCCGCTGGCCGACCAGCTCCGGCAGCTCGCGCGGACGACCCGCATCCGGCAGTCGGACTACCTCCGCGAGGCGGTGGCCGATCTGCTGGCCAAGTACCGTCACGTCCATCAGGACGCGACCGCGGTGCGCTGAGCAGCGCTGCAGCGGCGGCGGGCGGATCTTGGGTCAACCCTTTCGGAACGGGCTCCGATCATACGCCACGCGGGCCAGGGTGAGTCCCCATCCGGGCGCGCGCACGCCACGGTATCGGACGGACGGGGCCGCCAGGAGCTCGGAGACGCGCTCCGGGCGCTCCGCGCCGATCCCGGCCGCGACCGCCACGCCGACCAGGTTGCGGACCATCGCCCTCAGGAAGCCGTGGCCCTCGAGCACGAACGCGGCGAGGGGTAACCCGGCCGCGGCGACGACGTCGGCGCGCGTCAGCGTGCGCACGGTGGCGCGCGGATCGACGTCGCGCCGAGCGGTCTGCTCGCCTGGCCGGGCCAGCCCCGCGAAGTCGTGCTCTCCCACCGCTCTCGCCATGGCGTCGGCGGCGCGCGCGACGTCGAGGCGCTGCACTGGCGTGTCCGGAAAGCCGCGCGCGTCGGGCAGCGTCCAGGCGAAGCGCGCGAGCTCGGGGGGCGGCGGCCAGCCGACGAGGTAGACGTAGGTGCGGCTCCTCGCCGAGGCGCGCGCGTGGAACGCGGCGGGCGCGACGGCGGCATCGAGACAGGTGAGCGCGGGGGGTGTGCGCGCGTTCACCTCGGCGCGCAGCCGCGCCGGTTCGACCGCGGCCCGCGCGCTGAAGGTCACCACCTGGTCGAGCGCGTGCACGCCCGCGTCGGTGCGAGCGGCGGCGTCCAGTCGCACTTCTCCGACGAGGTGGGAGAGCGCCTCCCCGAGACACCCTTGCACCGTGATCATCCCAGGTT
>DATLJU010000205.1:0-4040 GCA_035538735.1 Anaeromyxobacteraceae bacterium
GAGCTCGACGCGCAAGGATCTCGACGGATTCGTCGTGGGGACGATGGCGGTGCTGTGCGCGATCTGGGGCGCACAGCAGGTGGCGATCAAGCTGGCGGCGCGCGACGTCGCCCCGATGATGCAGGTCGGCCTGCGCTCCGGACTGAGCGCGGGGCTCGTGCTGCTCGTCACGTCGCTCCGTGGAGACAAGCTGTGGGAGCGCGACGGGACGCTGCGGCCGGGGCTCATCGCGGGCGCGCTCTTCGCCGCCGAGTTCCTGTTCGTCGCCGAGGGGCTTCGCCGGACATCGGCGTCCCACATGGCGGTGCTCATCTACACGTCGCCGATCTTCACCGCGGTCGGGCTCCACTGGAGGGTTCGCGGCGAGCGGCTCCTCCGCCGGCAGTGGCTCGGCATCCTCCTCGCCTTCTCCGGCGTCGCGGTGGCGTTCGCCGGCGGGTGGTCGCACGGCGGCGTCTCGCCCCGGATGCTCCTCGGCGACGCGTTCGGCGTCCTCGCCGGCGCCGCGTGGGGAGCGACGACGGTGGTCATCCGTGGATCGGCGCTGTCCGATGCACCCCCCGCGAAGACGCTGCTGTACCAGCTCTCGGTCGCGGCCCTGCTCCTCCTCGTGTTCGCCGCGATGTCGGGCCAGGCGACGCAGGTCGCCTTCACGCGCGTGGCGTGGGCGAGCCTCCTCTTCCAGGGCGTCGTCGTCTCGTTCGCGAGCTACCTCGCCTGGTTCTGGCTGCTGCGCCGCTACGCCGCGTCGCAGGTGGCGGTGTTCTCGTTCCTGACGCCGCTCTTCGGCGTGACGTTCGGCGTGCTCGTGCTGGGGGAACGGGTCGACCTCGCATTCGGCGTCGGCGCTGCGCTCGTGCTCGCGGGCATCACCGTGGTGAGCGCGCCAGGGCTGCGTCGCGGCGCGACGCGCATGGCTGCATCGGTCGATCCCTGCGACGAGCCAAGCAGCGGATGACCTGACTCAGCGCCGCGCCTTCGCGGGCCTCGGCCTCCGCAGAGTCCGCTCCGGCGGCAGGTCCATCGTCGGCTCTCCGGGCGGCGGGCCCGCGAGCTCCGGCGACACGCCGAGGCCGAGCAGGAGCGTGCGCAGCAGGGCGCCGTGGGCCCGGGCGCGCTCCGCCGCGCCGAGCGGCAGGCCGCCCTCGACGAGCAGCGATGCGAGCCCGTGGACGGCCGACCAGGCCGAGACCTCGGCGCCCTGGCGCGCCGCCGGCGTGATCGCGCGGGTGCGCACCATGCCGTCGAGCGTGTCCACGAGCAGCTGCAGCGGGTCCCGGCCACGCGGCAAGAGCTCCGGCGCCAGCTCGTCTCCGAGATCGCACCAAGGGCCGAACATGACGCGGAAGTGCGAGGGGTGCGCCACCGCGAACTCGACGTAGGCGGCGCCGATCCGCGTCAGCTCCGCGGCCGCCCGCGCCGGTGAGGCGGGCGCGCCGGGCGCGGTCTCGATCGCTTCCTCCATCTCCAGCGCCAGCCGCGCCAGGCCCTCGTGCGCCAGCGCCTTGAGCAGCGCCGAACGGTCCTCGAAGTGGCGGTACGCCGCAGCGGCCGACACGCCGACCGCTCGCGCCGCCTCGCGCAGGCTGAACCCCTCCACCCCGTGCTTCGCGACCAGCCTCAGCGCCGCGCCCACGAGCGCGTTGCGCAGGTCGCCGTGGTGATACCCGCCCTTCCGGGGAGTCGTCATGGGTCCAATGTTGACATCGTTCACATCGCTTGGCAAGGTGCGCCTCGAGCAATGTGAACGACGTTCACATTGGATGTTCGACCGCCGCTGGCCAAGCTCGAGCGCCCGGCACAGGCAGGAGGAGTTCGATGAGAATCACGCGCGTCGTCGTCACTCGCTACGGCGGACCGGAGGTGCTTCGAGTGGCTGAAGAAGAGTGCCCCGAGCCGAAGGCGGGTGAGGTGCGGGTGAGAGTGCTGGCCGCAGGGGTCTCCTTGCCCGACCTCCTGGCCCGCGAGGGCGTTCATCCCGAGACGCCCCCGGTGCCCTTCACGCCGGGGTGGGATCTGGTCGGGGTGGTGGATCGGGTGGGCGCCGGTGTCTCCGGCCTCGAGCCGGGCCAGACGGTAGCCGCGATGCCGATCAGCGGCGCCTACGCGGGCTACGTCTGCCTGCCCCAGCGTGAGCTGGTTCCGGTGCCATCCGGGCTGGACGCCGCCGAGGCCGTCAGCCTCGTGCTGAACTACATCACCGCGTACCAGATGCTGCACCGTTCGGCTCGCGTCAGGCCGGGGCAGCGCGCGCTGATCCACGGCGCGGCGGGCGGGGTCGGCTCGGCGCTGCTGCAGCTCGGACGCCTCGCCGGGCTCGAGATGTACGGGACCTGTTCATCGCGAGGGGCGCCGGTCGTCTCCGACCTGGGCGGTGTGCCGATTGACTATCAGCACCAGGACTTCGTGGAGGAGATTCGCCGCCTCACGGGCGAGGGCGTGGACGTCGTGTTCGACGGCATCGGCGGCACGCACATCTGGCGTTCCCGCAAGGCCCTCCGTCGTGGCGGGACCGTGGTGGCCTACGGCCTCACCTCGTCGCTCAGCGGCGGGCGATTGGCTTCCGGTCGTTCAGGGCGTCGCAATCGCCTTCATGGACTCCCCATCTTCGCGCTGTACATCGCCGCCGGCTGGCTTCTGCCGGGCCGGAAGCGGGTGGTCCCCTACAGCATCCAGACGCTCAAGCGGCTGAAGCCGGCGCAGTTTCGAGAGGACCTGGTCGTGCTACTGGACCTGCTTCGAATGAAGCAGATCAAGCCGCTCGTCGCGCAGCGCTTTCCTCTCGCCGAGGCGAGGCAGGCACACGAGCTGCTCGGGAAGGGAGGCGTGACCGGAAAGTTCGTGCTCGTCGCCTGAGGACGCACGCGGCGACGGCGTCGAATCACTTCCCGGTCGCGTCGTCCACGACCCGCGCCCGCACCGTCACGGCCTGTACTCCCGCAGGTGCGGCTCCGAAGATGCAGAACTCGGGCGTCGGGCCGAGGACCATCTGGCGTTGCCACACCTCCGCCGCGGGGAGTCGCCCGAGGAAGGCGGCGTAGGGCTCACCGGCGGGCTTCGCGCACCAGGCGACCCGGTCGACCGCGGCGGTCGCGCTCGCGAGGCGCAGGTAGACGCCGCCGACACCGCCGGCAGCGCGCCGTGCCACGGCATCGTGCGGGTCTCGGCGCGCGCCCGCGACCGCCGCCTCGTTGAGCGCGCCGAGCGCGGCGAAGTCGTCCACGAGGTACCAGTCCTCGAACGCCGGCGCGCCCTGCGCCCACAGCGCGCCCTCGACCGCGAGGACGCGCGAGCCATGGAATCCGGCCGGCGGCGCGGCGCGAAGCGCGCGGTGGAACGCGAGGAGCCGCTCGACGTACAGGTCGGCCTCGAGCCCGGGCGCCGGCCAGTGCCAGAAGACGTAGGCGAGCACGCTCGCGGTATATGCCGATCGCCGACACCGGTCATCCGAAAGCGATCGGGGGCCCGGGCGCAAGCTCGCGTCCCGCCTCGCCGCCGCCCTGTCGGGCTTCCGTTCGGGGCGGCTCCGCGCGAGACTCCGCCGCCGACGGCGCCCCGCCGGGAACAGGAACCTCGCCTTGGACTCACGAACGAACGCCACCCACTCCACTCGCGACGCCTTCGCCTCCACGCTCGGCGCCTTCGCCGCCACCGTCGGCTCCGCCATCGGGCTCGGGAACATCTGGAAGTTCCCGTACCTCACCGGCTCGAACGGCGGCGCGGCCTTCGTGCTCACGTACCTCCTCGCGGTGGCGCTGGCCGGGCTCCCGGTGATGGTGGTCGAGCACGTGATCGGCCGGCGGATGCGCCTCGACGCCGTGCGCGCCTACGGCCGCGTCGTGCCCGGACAGCGGTTCTGGGCGGGGATCGGCTGGGCCGGGCTCGCCGCCGCGCTCCTGATCATGGCGTTCTACACGGACGTCGCCGGGTGGGTGTTCGCCTACGTGTTCAAGTCCATCGGCGCTGCGATCTCCGGCGCTGCGCTGACGCCCGAGACCTTCGCCGCGCTCGCCGGCGGCACGTGGGAGCCGCTCGGCTGG
>DATLJU010000206.1:0-3588 GCA_035538735.1 Anaeromyxobacteraceae bacterium
CGGCGAGGATGGCCGCGGCCGACTCGGGCGACATGGGCAGGAACACGCCCACCCGATCGCCCGCCGCGACGCCGAGCCGCCGCAGCCCGTTCGCGAGCCGGCTCACCTCGGTCGCGAGCGCCTGGAACGTGACGGTCCGCGTCGCGCCATCGTCGCTCTCCCATGAGAGCGCGAGGCGATCGCCTCGTCCCGCGTCGAGGTTCCGGTCGAGGCAGTTCTCCGAGACGTTGATGAGCCCGCCCCGGAACCAGCTCGGCCACGCCAGCCCGCGCGAGGCGTCGAGGACCGCGCCGTACTCACGGCTGAAGTGCACGCCGAGGTGCCGGACGACGGCGTCCCAGTACCAGGCGGGCTCGGAGACGGCCCGCCGCTGGAGCTCGGGGAGCGAGCGGATGCCGTGCTCCCGCATGAAGCGGCCGATGCGCGAGCGCTCGAGGGCGTCCGGAGGGGGGTGCCAGGCGATCTCGGCCATGCGAGACGCGCTCCTTCAGGCGCCCTCGGCCCCAGCTCGAGCGACGCGCGAGCGCCGCCTCACCGATAGCCGGTCGATTTGCGCGTGGTGAAGACGCTCACGTCGGAGGGGATCAGCTTCTCCACCTCCTGCTTCTTGTGGCACTGCGGACACTCGGCCATCTCCAGGTCGTGCTCTTTCACGTGCATGACGGCGCTGAAGCGCTTGCCGCAGCTCTTGCAGTAGTACTCGTACTCGGGCATCGCGTCCCTCCCGGCTGAGGCTGTGCCCTAACGGTGCGGCGAGGGTCGGCAACGAGTTCCATGGGGCCACGGCCGCGCACCAGGTAGGCTCTCGGGCGCGGGATCGGTCAGGCGGCCTTCACAGGGTTGTTCAGAATGCCCGGGACCGAGCCAGGCGAGCGAGGCGCGAGCAGCGCGAGGCGCGACGACCGAGCATAGCCGGAGGCTATGTGAGGGAGGAGCAACGAAGCGATGCGACGCGGATCGCTCGCCGCGGCGACGGGACGGGCGTTTTGGACAACCCTCTCAACCGCTCTGTTTCGGCGGGGCGGCCTGCACCTCGGAACCCTCGGGAGGGAGCGGCGGCGCCACCTTCGCGGCGGCGTCGCTGGCGTGCGCTTGCGGTCGCGGGAGCTTGACGATCCGCAGCGGCACACGCTGGATCTTGCCGCGCACCGTTCCCGGGAGGACCTCCACCTCGACGGGCGGCGTCAGCTCGAACCGGTAGCCGCGCTGCGGGATCGGCAGCTTCAGCTTCGTCCCTCGCCACGTGAATTCGTGGACGAAGGGCCTCGCCATGAGCCCACGGGTGAGGTGGTTCCGGTGGCGCAGGAGGAATGACGCAAGCTGTACGGCCGCGTGGTTGAAGAGGCGGTGGCAGCCGTGGCTCTCGCTCTCCAGGATGGAGTGGTAGCTCAGGGAACCATGGGTGCGGATGCCGTTGTCGTACCAGACGGTGCCGTCCGCGCCCTCCACCGCGCGGTGGTGCACGAGCATGACCAGGCCATAGGCCGAGGCATAGCCGGGCCCGAGCAGGTCCGTGTCCGGGATCCATTTCCCCGCCGCCGACAACCTGTGCACCAGGGCGCGTGGTGGGGTCTCGAGCGGGGGGAGCCACGCCGGCGATACGATGAGGTCGCGCCACAGGCGCTTGCCGACGTCCGAGTTCTTGTAGCGGAGGCCGAGCTTGCCCTTCGGGCCGAGCTCCTTCTTCCACCCGCCGATGGTGGTGGGCCAGCGGACGAGCGCGACCTCCTCATCGCCTGAGGTGCGCGCATAGAGCGTCAGCGTGGGGTGGTGCGCGACGCGGCCCCGCCGCGCCGGCAGCTCGTACCACACGTCGCCACGGTCGATCTCCACCCGCAGGTCCATGTGCTCGTCGTGGTAGGCGGGCGCGGGCGGCAGGCGCACCGCGACGGTGAGCCGGCGCGTCGGTGCCGGTCCGTGCCGCAGGAAGAATTCGGCGGCCGCGGCCGGATCCGTCCACCCCAGGGCCCGCGCCGCGGCCTCGGTCGCGGGCGAGACCAGGTCCGGCGCGCCCTCCTCCATCGGCTCGTGGCCGTCGCCTGCGTGGAAGGCGTCGCCGTCGATCTGGCGCGAGAGGATGGTGCCGCGGACGGCCCGCGCGGTCCCGTCCTCGATGAGCCCGGCCGCGTCGATCACGCGCGCCCGCAGCGTGCGCAGCAGCGCCCGGAAGTCGAGCTCGCGAGTGTCCTGCTCCAGCGCGCGCCGGGTCTCACGGTCGAGGACCCCGTAGGAGACGATCATGTGCTTGCGCTGGTAGGCCTCGAGGGCCTCCTGGAGCCGCCAGCGTGGCCGTCTTCTCGTCGACGCGGGCAACAGCCGCTCGCAGACGAGGAGCCGGTCGAGGGCGGCGAAGGCGGCGGTCACCGCGGGCGTGACCTGCGCGGTCGATGGCTGCGGGCTCGTCGCCAGCGTCTGGATCGCGGACGCGTCGACGGCGGCGTGGCAGGCGTGGCGCTCCTCGTCGAGGAGGCGCGCCGCGACCACCTGGAGGCTGGGGAAGATCCCGTACAGGTCGAGGAACGCGTCACGGCGCGGCCTCTCCCCTTCGAGCCCCGCCGGGAACTCCTCGTTGGCGAGCTTGACGTACGCGGAGCGGTAGGGCTGCGGCAGGTGCACGGCGTCGTCCGGCTCGCGCAGCGCCCCTGGCACCCAGTCGTCGGAGAGGTCGATGAGCGTGAGCCCGTCTCTCGGCGCGTCGGCGGGGCAGACGCGTCCGACCTCCACGCCCGCCTCGAAGACCGCCACCGGTGAGCTGCACTCCGGCGCTTCGGCCGGCTGCGGGACGGCGCTTGCCTCGCCCGCGTCCGCCGCGAGTGCGGCGGGCTGCGAGGCGCGGTCGACCTGCACGTCGGCCGCCGCCGGTACGGCGGGGGCTTGTCCCCCGCCACCCGAAGAGGAGGGCGGCGGTCCGCAGCCGTCGACGATCGCCAGGAATGCGATCGAGAGGAGCCAACGCCCCCGCGCCTCGGACGGACGCGCTGCCCCTCGTCGCTGACGCACGCCCGCACTGTAGGGCGCCCGTTTCTGTCCCCGCGACGTGGGACACCGCGTACACCGAGGGTGTCATGCCCCGATGTCGCACGGTCCGTGACCGTCGCCCACATGCGGGCTGACCCGGAGACAAGACCTACCGCGATCAATCACACGCGACGCGAGACAATCCCACGATCCTGGTACCTGGAGCGCGCATGGCCACGAGCTACGACGACGTGATGGAGGAGGCGCTTCGCCTGAGCCGCCCCAGCCGCCTGCCCTGGGCGCTCCTCGTCCTTGCGCTCGCCGCCGGCCTCGCCACCTCGCTCTTCCTGCTCCGCCGGAACGAGGCCCTCCGCGCCGAAGCCACGAGCGCCCATGCGACGGCGCTCGACGCAGGCGCCAAGCTCGTTGAGGCGCGCGCCACGGTCGCGCACCTGCAGACGGAGCTCCAGCTGCTCGAGAAGGACAACACGAGCCTCGTCGCGACCCAGCACGAGCTCGCGAGCAGCGTCCACGTGAAGGAGGACGAGCTCGCCAGGCTCAAGGAGACGGCCGAGCAGCTCGAGCAGAAGATGAAGGCGGAGATCGCCCGGGGCGAGATCCAGCTGTCCC
>DATLJU010000207.1:0-20663 GCA_035538735.1 Anaeromyxobacteraceae bacterium
TCACCGGAAGCCGGGGGGACCGCATGCGCTTCGTCGAACTCTCGCACCGCATTCGCGATGGCCTCGTCACGTACCCCGGCCTGCCGCCCCCTGTGATCAGCGATCACCTGTCGCGGGCCGCGTCGCGAAGCCACTACGCGCCGGGGACGGAGTTCCACATCGCGCGGATCGACATGGTCGCGAACACGGGCACGTACCTGGACGCGCCGTCGCATCGGTTCGAAACGATGGCCGACATCGGCGATCTTCCGCTCGCGCGCATCGCCGGCTTGGAGGGCGTCGTCGTCGCAGTGCCGGCGGCGGCGCGCGCCATCGGCCCCGAGGTGCTGTCGACCGTGGACGTGCGAGACAAGGCGGTCCTGTTCCACACCGGATGGGATCGCTACTTCGGGACGCCCGCCTATGGCGAGGGTCACCCGTTCCTGACCCGCTCGACCGCCGACGCGCTGCGCGACCGCGGGGCGGTCCTCGTCGGCATCGACTCGCTCAACGTGGACGACACCAGCGACGGCGCACGCCCCGCTCACACGGTGCTCCTCGGAGCGGGCATCTGCGTCGTGGAACACCTCACGAACGTCTCAGCGCTACCGGCCACGGGGTTCCGTTTCTTCGCCGTGCCGCCGCCGTTCAGCGGAGTGGGCTCCTTCCCGGTGCGCGCGTTCGCGGTCGTGCCCTGACGACGCGCCCGCACGCTCGCCCTCGGGTGGAAGGGCGGAACCGCGCCCCGCCGGCTGCCCGCCGGTAGCGCTCGCCGCGAACCGTTCTACGGGCCGGTCCAGCTCCGCTGCTGAAGCTCCTTCTCGCTCTGCGCGCGCCCGTCGCCGCGCTCCTCGGTCGCCCGCGTATCCCCGCCTCCGCTTCCAGCCCTGGCGTCGATGCAGGTCGGCGCCTGCGCGCCGCGCTCGCGCCAGGCGCGGTCGGCTGGGGTCGATTCGTCGTGGGTCGGTTCGGTGCGATTCAGGGTGTCGCGCATGTCGAGCTGCGCACTCCTCGGCACATCGCGTTCGACCGCCCACGCAGAACCGCCTGTCAGTGCTGCAATTGCCGCAACGGTGAGACCGATCTTCGTCATGGCATCTCCTGTCGCCCGTCCGCCCAGAATGACCGCGCGGGCGATATGGATGTATGTACACGCATCCGAGCCGTCAACGAGCTCGGCCAGGACCAGATGGGTGCATGTACACTGGTCGAGGGCGAGGCGAAGCACGCGAGCAGGGCTCCGCATTCCCGCCACGCTCGGACGACCTGCACGGCGCCACGCCGCGCAGGCGCTTTCCGGATCGGGAATGTCTCAGCTGCGCGTGAGGGAGGTCGTCGCCTCGAGGTCTCGCAGGAGCCCCTTCCACCTCGCGTCACCGAGGCCCTTCACGACGCGAGCCTGCACGCGTTCCCAGATCGGCAGCGCCGCCTTCAGCGCGGCCCTGCCCTTCTCGGTGAGGCAAAGGACTCGGTTGCGGGCGTCGTCCCCCGTCTTGCTCGCCACGAGGCCTTCCCGCTCCAGCGGCCCGAGGTTCCTCGTCATCGTGGTACGGTCCAGGTCCATCAGCCCGGCGAGCTTCGAGACGGTCGCCTCCTCCGCGAGCGCGAGGGCGACCAGGAGTCCCATCTGAGAGATGCGGAGCCCGGTCGGCCGTATCGCCTCATCGAACAAGCCGCTGATCGCGCGCGTCGCCCTGCGCAGGTTGGCTGCGGTGCACGTCTCCGCCACCGTCGCGCACAGCTCCAGGTCGAGCTCTCGGGCCTTCCTCATGACTTGCTGCATATGCACCCATCAGGCTCGCGTCAAGTGCGTCGCGGGGTTCGATCACGTGTACCCACACTTCACGGGTGGGCCCCGGCGCGGCCGAGCGAACGCGGTGCCCGGACGCGCGTGCTGGTGCTCGGGCGCTCCGTCGACCGCGGTTCGCCTGTCCGGATGAAGCGCGTCCCAGCGCCTGGTCGGGTGGGGTTCCCCTCCTGTGAGGCGCGCTCGCTCGCATCACCGGATACCGATGACACCTGATCACATCACACGGGTGCCGCCATGTACGAGACGCACAACGACCTCTCGCCGTCGATTCGTAGCAACATGATCGAGCTGCTGAACGCCCGCCTGGCGGACGCCATCGATCTCCGGCTGCAGCTGAAGGTGGCCCACTGGAACGTGAAAGGACCTCAGTTCATCGCGCTCCACAAGATGTTCGACGACATCGTGGAGGACGCCGACGAATACGTCGACCTCATCGCGGAGCGCGCGGTGCAACTCGGCGGCGTGGCCGACGGCACGGCTCGCCAGGTGGCCGAACGCAGCTCGCTCGATGAATACTCCGCAGAGGGCGGCGGTCGGGAGCACGTACACGCCGTGGCGGAGGTGCTGGCCGCGTTCGGCCGCTCAGCGCGCGAGGCGATCGAGCTCTCGGCAGCTGCCAAGGATCAGGACACGTCCGACATCTTCACCGAGATCTCTCGAGGCACCGACAAGTGGCTGTGGATGGTGGAGGCTCACGCGCAGACCGGCGAGTGGGCGCACCGGCCCGCTTCCTCCCAAGAGAAAGCCGAGCGCCACCCCCGTCATTGAACCGGAGCCCTGCCGGCCGCGAAGCGCGCGGCGATCTGGGCGGGCAGCCGATCCCGGTTCTCGCGCGACAAGGCGATCACCTCGGCGCCGGGCATGCGCTTCGCCTCGGCGATGAAGCCGCCGCCCGCCTCCGCGATCGTGCCGAGCACCGGCACCATCCCCGAGAGCGCGCCCCGCGCCGCGCGAACGAACGCTGGCGAGAGGCACTCCATCTTTCCGATCTCGTCGATGACCACCGCGTCCACGCCGGCCCTGGGCTCGAGCGCGTCCTCGCAGATCGCCTCGAGCGCCGCGAGGAGGACGGTGTACCGGCCCACGCGTGGGCCGCCCTCCCCGCCCACCGTCGCGAGCCGCGCCTCGCGCCCGTCGAGGGTCGCGATCCGGAACCCCGTCCGTCCCGCGCGGCCGCGGATCTCCTCCGTGTAGAACCCGGTGAAGCGCCAGCCCGGCAGGAGCTCGATCACTCGGAGGGCGAGCGTCGTCTTGCCGCTGCCCGGCGGTCCGGTGACGAGTATGCGCGGCGGTGACATGGTGAGCCCTCGTCACGGGGAGCATGGGGCTGTCGGACCCCGGACTCCAGTCATGGAAGTGAAGGTCGATTGCTACGCCGGATACCGGGACGAGGAGACGCCGCGGCGGCTCGAGCTCGACGGCCGGCGCGTGGAGGTCGTCGAGGTGATCGACCGCTGGTTTGGCCTGGACCACCGGTACTTCAAGGTCCGAGGCGACGACGGAGGCATCTACCTCCTGCGGCTTGACGACCCGGAGCAACGCTGGGAGCTGAAGATGCTCGAGCGTGACGGATCGTGATCCTCGGCCCGCGCTTTCGCAGGTACTTCATCAGCGCACTTGTCCGTCGCGCCCGTGTCTCGCCGCGCCCCTCCTGGCGTTCCTCGCCGGCAAGTGAGCGGGCGGGCGAGCGGGCGACCTGCCGCGCGCCCCGGAATTCACGGGCGCGCCATCGCGGGCGCACGCAGCCAGCGAAAGGGGCAGGGTCCCTCTCAGGCGAGGGGAAGCGCTCCGCACCACACTCCTTCACATCGTTTCGAGCCGAGGTCGCCATGCCGCGAGCGGTCTCATCGTCACAAGTGCAGAACGTCGAGGATCTGCGGCGCATCGCGAAGCGTCGCCTGCCCCGCGTCGTCTTCGACTACATCGACGGCGGTGCCGACGCCGAGGTGACGCTGGGCGAAAACTGCCGCGTCTACGACACGGTGAAGTTCCGGCCGCGCAGCGCCGTCGCCACGCCGTCGCCCGATCTCCGGACGACGGTGCTCGGCACGACGCTGGAGCTGCCGTTCCTGCTCGCGCCCGTCGGGAGCAGCCGGATGTTCTACCCGCGCGGCGAAGCGGTGGCGGCGCGCGCCGCGGGAGCGGCCGGCACGGCCTATATCCTGTCGACGCTCTCCGGCTGCCGCCTGGAGGAGGTGAAAGCCGCCACGACGGGGCCCGCCTGGTACCAGCTCTACTTGGTCGGCGGCCCCGACGTCGCGAAGGCGGCGATCGCGCGGGCTCGCGCCGCCGGATTCTCGGCGCTCGTGGTCACCATCGACACGGCGGTCGCCGGTCTGCGCGAGCGCGACTTCCGCAACGGCATCAAGGAGCTGATGACGCGCAACCCCTGGAAGATGCTGCCGCACCTGCCGCAGCTCCTCGCACGGCCGCGGTGGCTGGCCGGGTTCCTTCGAGACGGGGGCCTGATGAAGTTCCCGAACGTCATCCTCCCCGAGGGGCCGGCGCCGTACGCGGACGTCGGCCCGATGCTCGAGCGATCCGCCGTGTCGTGGCTGGACCTGACGTGGATTCGCGACGCGTGGAAGGGGCCGCTCGTCGTCAAGGGAGTCCACACCGGAGACGACGCTCGGCGCGCGATCGACGCCGGCGCGGAGGCGATCGTCATCTCGAACCACGGCGGACGTCAGCTCGACACCGTCGCGCCGACGCTGCGCGTGCTCCCCGAGGTGGTCGCGGCCGCGGGCGGTCGGACCGAGATCCTGCTCGACGGCGGTATCCGCCGCGGAGCCGACGTGGTCAAGGCGCTGTGTCTTGGCGCGCGCGCCGTCCTCGTCGGCCGCGCGTACGCCTACGGCCTCGGCGCCGGTGGCGAGGCAGGCGTCGCGAGAGCGATCGAGATCCTGCGGACCGGCGTGGTGCGCACGCTGAAGCTGCTCGGCTGCGGCTCGGTCGCGGCGCTCGACCGCTCCTATGTGGGAGTTCCGGCCGATTGGCAGCTTCGCGACTGAAGGGCTTACGTGGAGAGTCGGCGGAGCAGAGATTCTAGTATCGGTACGCCAACCGAAAGGACGACCTCATGATCGTACGGATCTGGCACGGCTGGACGTCGGTTCAGAACGCCGACGCTTACGAGAACCTGCTCCGGACGGAGATCTTCACCGGGATCGGATCTCGCCACATCCCGGGGTATCGGGGGATCGAGCTGCTACGTCGAGGCGTCGCGGAGGGCGTCGAGTTCGCCACGGTCATGCGCTTCGACTCGCTCGACGCGGTGCGGGTCTTCGCCGGCGAGGACTACGAGGTTGCCGTCGTCCCGCCGGAGGCGCGGCGCCTGCTTTCGCGCTTCGACGCGCGCTCGGCGCACTACGAGCTCGTCGAGTCGCGCGCGCCTTAGCGCACCGGCGAGCCGGCGAGCCGCGCGCTCGCGAACTCCGGCAGTCGCTGCTGCAGCAGCGCGATGGCCTCCTCCGCGCTGTCCACTCCGAACACCTCGTCGTCGGGTATCGACGCGAACCGCACCCGGTCGTCGAGGCGGGACCCCGCGAGCCGGCCGCTCCACCCTTCGACCCGGTAGGCGAGCACCATCCGGCGGTGAATCCAGGCGAGCGCGATCTCGGAGAGCGTGCCGGCGCCCCCGCCGATGGCGACGACTGCATCGGCGTGGGCCACCAGTGAATTCCGCAGGTGCCCGAGGCCGGTCGCGATGGAGACGTCCACGTACGCGTTGGCAGCGCCCGGCTCGTCGCCAGGAAGGAGGCCGATCACCATGCCCGGCGCGTGCGAGGCGGAGCGCCTCGCCCCACGGCTCACCGCCTCCATCACGCCACCGAGTCCGCCGCTCAGGACCCGGTATCCGGCGTCCACGAGCCGCTCCCCGAGCTCCTCCGCGAGGCCCCACGCTCGAGACCCCTGGGAGACCGTCCCATCACCGATGACGGCGACGATGTTCGGGCGCGGTGCCACGCACACGATGTATCGCGTCGCCCGCCCGGCAGCATCGCATCCGAGGATCGCCGTCCTTGCAGTAGACTGAGCTCCGGTACCCCCCGTCCCACGAGAGCACCGCGGCCGACCTCGATGGCCAGCATGCGACGAAGAGCCATCCGCCGAAGCGCGGTCTGGAAGTACGCGCTCTTCCTCGTCGCCTCGGCCGTGGTGCCGATGTTCGTGGTCGGCGTTCTCTACGACCGCTACGCACGAAGCCTGGTCGACGAGTTCACCGGGGAGCGCGTCAACGCGCGACTCGTCGCGACCGCGAGCCGGCTCGGCGCGTTCCTCGACGCCCGGGCCAACCAGCTGGAGACGCTGGCTCGTCACCCCGCGGCCCCGACTCTGCTCGCGGACGACCCGCACGCAGCCCGCGAGATGGCGGGCCTCTCGCGCCTGGAGGCGGACCACCCCGACCTGTACGGCGTCCTCGTCTTTGCCGACCGGGACCGGCTCGTGAAGGCGTTCATGGGGCAGGCCGCCTCGGGCCCTCCGTACATCGCGGGGGCCGGCCTCGACCTCGAGCGGCTGAACCGCGCTCGCATGGGGGACGCCGTCGTCGTCGGGCCGACCGCGCCGCGCGACGGGAGGTCGGGCTGGTTCCTCCTCCAGGAGACGCTGGACGGCGGCGGCAGCATCGCCCTTCACGTGCGGCTCGCGTCGCTCACCGAGCTCATGGGACCGCCCTCGGAGGCGGACCTGCTCACCCCGGTGCTGCGCACGCCCTCGGGCGACTACGACAGCCTCGGGCGCCCCACCACGGTGAGCGGCCAGCTCGTCGTCGGGCCGGAGGTCCTGCCCGGCTGGCGCCCCTGCCTGGTCGTCCAGCCGCAGGAGCTCCTGCGTCCGTTCCAGGAGGCGCGAGTCGCGCTCCTCCTCGCCTCGCTCGTGGCGGGCGGCACCATCGCGGCCTTGCTCTCCCGGATGGCGTGGAAGCTGAAGCAACGGGTGGACGTCCTCGCGCAGGGGACCGAGCTCGTCGCGGCCGGGAAGTTCGCCCACCGGATCGAGGTCACCGGGCACGACGAGATCGCCCTCCTCGCCCGTCGCTTCAACCGCATGGCCGCCCGGCTCGGTCGCCTCGTCGAGCGAACGGTCCGGATGAAGCGGCAGGTGGCCCTGGGCCAGTTCTCCACCGGCGTCGCCCATGAGGTGCGAAATCCGCTCGCGGCCCTCAAGACGACGGTCCAGGCGATGGCGCGCCTGGAGAAGGAGCCGCAGCGGGCGGCGCTCCTCGCCGACATGGAGCGCGAGATCGACCGGATGGCGCGGGCCATGGAGGCCATCCTCACCTTCGGCCGCCCGAGAGCTCCCGAGCGCGTCCACGTTCCGCTCGCCGAGGGCGTGCGCCCCCTCCTGACCCTCCTCGCTCCGGAGGCGGAGCGGCGGAAGGTCGAGCTCGGAGCCGGTCCCGGGCTCGAGCTCCCGGTCCACGCCGACTCCGACCACCTCCGCCAGATCCTCCTCAACCTGCTGACGAACGCCCTGCAGGCCACGCCGGTGGGCGGGCGCGTGAGCATCTCGGCTCGCGAGGCCTCTCCCGACGTCGTCGTCGAGGTGGCGGACAGCGGCGCGGGGATCGCGCCGGAGGCGCTCGCGCAGGCGTTCGAGCCGTTCTTCACCACCAAGCCGGCTGGCACGGGACTCGGCCTCAGCATCTCGCGGCAGCTAGCCGAGATGAACGGCGGGACCCTCCGGATCGAGAGCGCAGTCGGGAAAGGCACGAAGGCGATCCTCACCCTGCCGCAAGGACCCACCGGGCATGTCGACGATCCTGATCATCGATGACGAGATGTCGCTCGTGAACTCGCTCTCCTTCGCCCTGCGCAACGAGGGCTTCACGGTGGAGAGCGCGCAGACCGCGGCGGAGGGCCGGCTCGCGGCGGAGCGGCTCCAGCCCGCGCTCGTCCTGCTCGACCTCCGCCTCCCCGACGCCACGGGGATCGAGGTCCTCGAGCACCTCCGCGCCGCGCTGCCGGACACCCCCGTCGTCATGATCTCGGCGCACGGAGACGCCCGCACCGCTGTCCGCGCGGTGAAGCTGGGAGCCTTCGACTACCTCACGAAGCCCTTCGATCTCGACGATCTCTTCCTCACCATCCGCTCGGCCCTCGAGCGCGAGCGGATGAGCGTCGAGATCGCCCGCTACCGTGAAGCCGCCGTGGCGGGCGATGGCGAGCCCATCGGAGAGAGCGACGCGATGCGCCAGCTCGCGGAGGCGGTCCGGCAGGTGGGCGCGAGCCGCGCCGGGAAGGTGCTCCTCCTCGGAGAATCGGGGACGGGCAAGACCCTGGTGGCGCGGGGCATCCACAGCCACGGGCCGCGAGCCAAGGGGCCCTTCATCGAGGTGAACTGCGCGGCGCTCCCCGAGCACCTCATCGAGGCCGAGCTCTTCGGCGCCGAGAAGGGCGCTTATACCGGGGCACACCAGAAGCGGGTCGGGCTCGTCACGCTGGCGGACGGGGGGACGCTCTTCCTCGACGAGATCGGAGAGCTGCCGCTGCCCGTCCAGGCCAAGCTCCTCCACTTCCTCGAGGACGGCACCTATCGTCCGGTCGGCTCGGGCCGGACGCAGACCTCCGACGCGCGCGTGATCGCGGCGACCAACCGGAGCCTCACCGAGGCGGTGCAGGCGGGGCGCTTCCGCGAGGACCTCTACTACCGGCTCGCCGTCGTCCAGATCTCCGTCCCCGCGCTCCGGGAGCGAGGGCGCGACGTCCTCCTCCTCGCTCGACACTTCGTCGACCGCTACGCCAGGGAGGAGCACGTGGCTCCCGTCCAGCTCTCGACGGAGGCGGTGGAGGCCCTGCTCGCCTACCGCTGGCCCGGGAACGTCCGCGAGCTCCGCAACCTCATCGAGCGCTTCACCATCCTGAGACCGGGCCGTGTCGTGCCGGTGAGCGATCTCCCGGCGGAGATGCGACCCGGTGCGTCGATCCGCGCCGGAGCCGTCTCGCCGGCCCAGGCGGACGGCGTCGCGGCGTCGGCCGGGGCGGCGCGGAGCGGGGTGTCGCGGGGGACGATCGACGACGAGCTCGCGAGCGCCGAGCGGAAGCTCCTGGAGGACGCCATCCGGCGCGCCGGAGGCGGGCGGGCCCAGGCGGCCTCCCTCCTCGGGATCTCGCGGCATGCGCTGAAGCGCCGGATGCGCCGGCTCGGACTGCTGTGAGGAGCCCGACGATGCGAATCCCAACGCTGATGCGCGTCGTGCTCGCGCTGGCGGCCGCCGTGGGGTGCGGCACCGCGAGCGCCCGGGTCGAGCTCGGCGCGCCGGCCGCCGCCGCCGACGTGACGGTGGGTTGCATGTTCCCGATGACGGGCCGGTCGGGCATCTACGGCCGGGACAGCGTCGGCGGCATCCGCGTCGCGCTGGAGCGGCTCGCGCGGGACCGAGGCAAGGGGGTACCGCGCATCCGCGTCGTCGTCGAGGATTACCGATCCAAGGTCTCGTACGCCGTCCGCATCGCCGAGGACTTCGTCCGTCGCGACCGGGCGCGCTTCCTCTGCGGCGTCGTCAGCTCGGGCGTGGGCCAGGCGGTGAGCCGGTTCGCGGCCGAGAACGACGTCATCTTCGTCGGGACGGACCACGCCTCCTCGCGGCTGACCATCGAGGAGCTCCACCCGCGCTACTTCCGCGTCACCAACGACTCCTACGCGTCCATGGCCGCCGGGGCCCGTTACCTCGCCGACCTCCGGCAGCGCGCTCCCTGGCGCCGGATCGCCTTCATCGGCGCGGACTACGACTACGGGCACGTCTCCCTGGAGGACCTGCGGACCAGCCTGGACGCGCTCGGCGTCAGGTACGAGGTGGTCGCCGAGCTCTGGCCCAAGCTCTACGAGCCCGACTACTCCCCGTACATCCGGGCGTTGCAGGCCGCGAAGCCGGACATCGTGGTCGCTGCGCTCTGGGGCGGCGACTTCAACGCCTTCCTCAAGCAGGCGGCGGCGACGAGCTTCTTCGAGCACGTCCGCCTCGCCAACTTCGACACCGGGGGCAACTACGACGTCATGGTGGAGCTGGGGAGCACGCCGCCGCCGGGCCTCATCCTCTCCGCGCGCCACCACAACAACTGGCCCGACACGCCGCTCAACCGGTGGTTCGTCACGACCTTCCACGCGCTCGAGGGGCGCTACCCGACCTACGCCGCGGAGGGCGCCTACAGCGGGATCATGGCCATCGCGAGCGCCGTGGCGCGGGCGGGCGGCGTGCGGAGTACGGACCGGCTCGTGAAGGCGCTGGAGGGCCTCACGCTGGACCTCCCCGAGGACCCGCCCGGTTACCGCTCCCGGATCGACCCCGCCACCCACCAGATCGCGCAGGCGCAGGCGATCGGCGAGGTCGTCCCCGATGCGTCGTTCCCGCCAGCCCAGGTCATGCTGGGCCGGTGGTCCGTGTACGCACCCGAGCTCCTCCAGCCCTCACCCGAGGTGATCCGCAGGCGGCGGGAGAAGGCGCGCGAGCGCGCCCACGCCGTGGAGTAACGCACTCCGGAAAGAGCGGAATCCGCTCCGCCTCGAGCGGGCCGAGCGGAAACCGCTCGCGCCACCGCTCCGTCCGTCCGGAGGCGCCTCCTTTTCCCCCGGGAATCCAGCGTCGTCGGCGCCCTGCCATGCGGCACGATCCCTGCTCACTTGGGTGAGCCACCCCCTCATCGAGCACGGAGCACGGAAGCGCCCCCCTTTCCGAGCTGAGGAGCCATGACGACGAGACGATCCGGACGTTGCACCCTCCCCGCGTGGCCGGCCCTCCTGGCGCTCGCCATCGGCACCCCCGCCACCGCGCAGACCCCGCCCGCCGCGAAGCCCTTCAAGGTGGGCGTGGTCACCTTCCTCTCCGGCGCGGCCGCCGGCCCCTTCGGCGTCCCGGCCCGGAACGGCGCTGAGGTGCTCGCCGAGGCCCTGAACGGCGGCAAGGGACCAGGCGCCTACGCAAAGCCCGGCCTGGGCGGCCGGCCCATCGAGCTCGTCTTCATCGACGAGGCCGGCGGGACGACGAAGCAGGTCTCCGAGTTCCGCGACCTCGTCCAGCGCCAGAACGTGGACGCGGTCATCGGCTACATCTCCAGCGGCGACTGCCTCGCCGTCGCTCCGGTCGCCGAGGAGCTGAAGAAGCTCACCCTCTTCTTCGACTGCGGCACGCCCCGGATCTTCGAGGACGCTTCCTACAAGTACGTGTTCCGGACCTCGAGCCACGCGGCGATGGACAACATCGCCGCGGCCCTCTACGTCGCCGACGTGCTCCCCGGCGCGAAGAAGATCGCCGGCATCAACCAGAACTACGCCTGGGGCCAGGACTCCTGGAACGACTTCGAGGCCACCATGAAGGGCATCCGCCCCGGCATCCAGGTGACCACCTCCCAGATGCCGAAGCTCCTCGCCGGCCAGTACGGGGCCGAGATCTCCGCGTTGATGGCGGGGAGCCCGGACGTCATCCACTCCAGCTTCTGGGGCGGTGACCTCGACGCCTTCGTCCTGCAGGCCGTCCCCCGCGGCGCGCTGAACAAGAGCACCGCGGTGCTCACCTGCGGCGAGACCGCCACGCACAAGCTCGCGGGTCAGATCCCCGACGGCACCATCATCGGCGCGCGCGGGCCGCACGGCGCCTTCGCGCCCGACGTCGAGCTCAACCGCTGGTTCCGGTCCCTGTACCAGGACCGCTTCGTGCTGCCTCCGAACTACCCGGCCTACCACATCGCGCAGGCGGTCCTCGGCCTCAAGGCCGCCTACGAGAAGGCCCAGGGGAGCGGCCCGGCGCCGACGACGGAGCAGGTGTCCGCCGCGCTCGAGGGGCTCGCGTTCGAGACGCCGAGCGGCACCATCAAGATGGCGCTCGGCAAGGGGCACCAGGCCGTCGAGGGTACCGTCTACGGCCGGGCGAAGACGGTGAACGGCAAGCTCACCTTCGTCGACGTGAAGTCCTACCCGGCGGAGAAGGTGAACCCGCCCGAGGGGATGAAGAGCGCGGACTGGATCAAGACCTCGCTCAAGTCGGCGAAGTAGCCCTCGTCGCAAGCGCGCCGGAGTCTCCTCCCGATGAGCACGCTGCTCGCCGTCCTCGTGGATGGGATCATCTACGCCTCGTGGCTGTTCGTCATCGCCGCCGGGCTCACGATCATCTACGGGGTCATGCGCATCCTGAACATGGCGCACGGGAGCCTCTACGCGCTCGGGGCCTACGCGGCCGCCTCGCTGGCCGGAGCTTGGCTACGGGGCGGCCATCCCCCGCTCGGCAGCTACGCCGTGCTGGTGCTCGCGGCGGTCCTCGTCGGACTCGTCGTCGGGCCGCTGCTGGAGCGGGGGCTCCTCAGGTTCTGCTACGGCAAGGACGAGGTCGTGCTCGTCCTCGTGACCTACGCCCTGTTTCTCATGCTCGAGGACGTCGTGAAGCTGATCTGGGGCGTCGAAGCGTACTTCGTCTCCGAGCCGTACGGCCTCCTCGGGAACGTCGAGCTCGGGCCGCTCTCCTACCCGGTCTACAGCGGGGCGATGGTGGTCACCGCGGTGGTCGTAGGGCTCGCGCTGCGCTGGGGCATCTCGAGCACGCGCTACGGGAAGCTGCTCGTCGCGGTCATCCACGACCGGGAGGTGAGCGCCGCGCTGGGCATCGACGTGAACCGGATCTTCCTCGTGACCTTCACCCTCGGCACGATGCTGGCTGCCATCGGGGGCGCGCTCACCGCGCCCACGGTCTCGGTGGTCCCGGGCATGGGCGTGGAGGTCATCGTCCTCGCCTTCGCCGTCGTCGTGATCGGCGGACTCGGGAGCATGCCCGGAGCGGCCATCGGCGCCCTCATCGTCGGCCTCGTGCGCTCGGCCGCGGTCCACTGGCTGCCGCAAGTCGAGCTCTTCAGCATCTACCTCGTCATGGCCCTGGTGCTCGCCTTCCGGCCCCGGGGCCTCTTCGTGGCGGTGGAGGCCCGGAAGATATGAGCCCGTCCCGACGCACCGCCCTCGGGCTCGGCGCCGCGCTGGTCGCGGTGGCGCTGGTGGGCCCGCTCCTCCCGAAGTGGGCTGCCTACCTCTTCACCATCGCCATCGCCAAGGCCCTCGTAGCCCTCGGCCTCCTCCTCCTCATGCGCACCGGCCTCGTCTCCTTCGGCCAGGGGCTCTACTTCGGGATCGGGGCCTACGCAGCCGGCGTCGGGGCCGACGCCCTGAAGCTCGGCGACGCGGTGCCCATGGTGCTGCTCGGCGCCGCCGCGGCCGGCCTCGTCGCCGCGGTCCTCGGGCTCCTCCTGGCTCGCTACCGGACCATCTTCTTCGCCATGCTGAGCCTGGCCTTCTCGATGATCCTCTACGGGCTCCTCGTGAAGACCTCGGCGCTCGGCTCGACGGACGGCTTCAACGTGTCCGCGAGGAGCACCTTCGGCCTCGCCGCCTCGGGATCGCTGGGCCGCTTCGGCACCTACGGCCTCGCGGCGCTCACCGCCTTCGCGGCGGCGACGGGGCTCGACCGATACCTCCGGACCCACCTCGGCCGGCTCGCCCCCGCCGTCCGGGACAACGAGCTCCGCGTCGAGTACATGGGCGCCTCGGTCCGGAACGTCATCCACCTGCACCTCGTGCTGGCCGCGGTGCTCGCCGGCGCTGGCGGCGCGCTGACCGCGCTCGCCGTCGGCCACGTCGACCCGGAGATGGCCTACTGGACCACCTCCGGCGAGTTCGTCTTCGTCGCCATCCTCTCGGGGACGGCCAGCGTGGCCGCGCCGTTCCTCGGGGCGCTGGTCCTCGAGCTCCTCCGGAGCTTCGCCTACGAGCACGCGCCGAACACCTGGCAGCTCGTCGTCGGGGGAGCGATGCTGGCGGTGATCCTGTTCCTCCCCGATGGGCTCTGGTCCGTGTTTCGACGGAAGGGGGTCGTCGCGTGAGCGCCATCCTGGAGACCCGCGGCCTGACCAAGACGTTCGGGGCGGTGACGGCGGCGAACGCGCTCGACGTCGCCGTCGAGACCGGCAGCATCGTCGGCCTCATCGGCGGGAACGGCGCGGGGAAGACCACCTTCATCAACCTCGTCACGGGTTATCTGAAGCCCACCTCGGGGACCGTCCTCTTCGACGGGAAGGACATCACCGGCCTGTCGCCTCGCCGCGTCACACGGCTCGGGCTGTGCCGCTCGTTCCAGATCCCGCAGGTCTTCGACTCGCTGACCGCTTACGAGAACCTCCTCGTCGGGCTCGGTGTGGTCGCGATGGGCCGGAAGGCGTTCGTGGGGAGCGCCCTCGGCAACCGGTCGCCCGACGACGTCGCCGAGGAGATGCTGCTGCGCTTCCGGCTCGGCCCTTACCGCAACGAGAAAGTCGCCACGCTCCCGGAGGGCGTCCGCAAGCTCCTCGATGTCGCGATGGCGCTGGCGGTGAAGCCTCGCATCCTGCTCCTGGACGAGCCGACGAGCGGCGTGTCCGCCGACGAGAAGTTCGCGCTCATGGATCTCGTCCTCGCGGCCATCCGGGCCGACGGCGTCACCGTCCTGTTCGTCGAGCACGACATGGACGTCGTCAAGCGCTACGTCGGGAGGATCCTCGCCTTCTACGAGGGGCGGATCATCGCCGACGGCGCGCCCGGCGCGGTGCTCGCGCACGCCGACGTCCGGCGGTACGTGGTCGGCGAGGCGGCGGTGGAGGAGGGCGCATGCTGAGCATCGACTCCCTCGACGTCTCCATCAAGTCGGTCCGCATCCTCCGAGGCGTGAACCTCCGCATCGAGGCCGGTCAGATGGCCGGCCTCGTCGGGAGGAATGGCGCCGGGAAGACGACGCTGATGCGCGCCATCGTCGGCGCGCTGCCGGCCACCGGGGGTGCCATCGCGCTGGAGGGAAAGTCCCTCGCCGCCGTCGCCTCGCACGCCCGGGCACGCCTCGGCGTCGGCTACATGCCGGAGGACCGGCGGATCATCCCGCAGCTCACGGTCGAGGAGAACGTCCTCCTTCCAGCCTGGGCCACGGGCGCGGCAGGGGCGGCGGCGCGGCTCGCGCGCATCTACGAGCTGATCCCCGAGGTGGCCGCGCTCCGGGATCGGAAGGGCCTCCAGCTCTCCGGCGGCCAGCAGAAGCTCACCGCGCTGGCGCGAGCCCTGATGGGCGGGACGAAGCTCCTCCTCCTCGACGAGCCGTTCGAGGGTGTGGCGCCGGTCCTCGCCCAGCGCCTCGCCGAGGTGATCGGCTCCCTGCGCAAGGAAGGGTTGTCGGTGCTCCTCTCCGAGTCCGACCTCTCGCACTCGCGGAAGCTGCTCGACGTCGTCTTCCCCATCGACCGCGGCCAGGTCGGCCCGTCGGCCTGAACCTTCCGTTCGCCCTGAGCGAAGGGCGAACGCGTACCACTCAGGAGCCCGCCATGAAGACCACCGCCGCCGTCCTCCGCGCCGTCACCGAGGCGCGTCCCTACACCAGCTCGACGCCGCTCGTCCTCGAGGAGGTGGAGCTCGGTGGACCGCGCGCGGGCGAGCTCCTGATCCGGGTCGAGGCCGCGAGCGTCTGCCACTCCGACGTCTCGGTGGTGGACGGCTCCCGCGTCCGTCCGCTCCCCATGGCTCTCGGCCACGAAGCGGCCGGCGTCGTCGAGGAGCTGGGGCCCGGGGTCCGGGACGTCAAGGTCGGCGACCACGTCGTCCTCACCTTCGTGCCCTCCTGCGGAACGTGCCCGGAATGCTCCTCCGGCCGGCCGGCGCTCTGCACGCCCGGGGCCGCCGCGAACGGAGCCGGCACCCTGCTCCATGGTCCGTCGCTCCTCACCGACTCCGGGGGGAGACCCATCCATCACCACCTCGGGGTCTCGGGCTTCGCCCGGCACGCCGTCGTCGCCCGCGAGTCCGCGGTGGTGATCCCCGCCGACGTGCCCCTCCCGACCGCCGCGCTCTTCGGCTGCGCCGTGCTCACCGGTGCCGGCGCGGTGCTGAACACGGCCCCGGTGCGCCCCGGCCAGTCCGTCGCCGTCTTCGGGCTCGGCGGCGTCGGCCTCGCATCCGTGATGGCCGCCGGCGTCGCTGGCGCCGCCACCGTCATCGCGGTGGACCCGGTGGAGTCGAAGCGGCGGCTCGCCTTGGAGCTCGGCGCGACGCACGCCTTCGCGCCCGAGGAGGCGGAGAAGGCGGTGAGGGACCTCACCGGCGGCGGCGCCGAGCTCACCTACGAGGCCGCGGGAGTACCCGCCGTCCTCGAAGCAGCCTTCCGCGCCACCCGCCGCGGCGGCACCACCGTCGCCATGGGGCTCCCGCACCCGTCGCGGACGCTCACGCTCCCGGCGCTGGCCTTCGCCGGGCTCGGGCAGTCCCTCGTCGGCTCCTACATGGGCTCGGCGTCACCTCAGCGCGACATCCCGCGGTACCTCGCGCTGTGGAAGAAGGGACGCATGCCCGTGGACCGGCTCCAGAGCGCGCTGCTGCCGCTCTCCCGGATCAACGACGCGTTCGAGGCCCTGGCCTCCGGCGCGGCGGTGCGGCAGGTGCTCCTGCCGCAAGCCTAGCCCACGCGGTCGCCACCGCCGACGCTCGCGCTGGGCCCATGATGCTAGTGCCCCACCACCTGAGCCCCGGGCGCGGTGCGCTTCGTCAGGAACACGAGCGGTGCCATCAACGCGGCGAAGCAGGCGAAGATGTAGAGGACGTCCGCGTAGGCCAGGGTCTGCGCCTGCTGCGCCAGCTGCTGGGAGAGGACGCCGTAGGCCCGCTTCGCCGCCTCGACGGAGGTGCTCCCGGCGTGCTGGAGGGCCTGCGTCAGGCTCGCGATCCTCGCCGCCAGCGGCTGGCTGCCGGGATCGAGGTGGGCGACGAGGTTCGCCTGATGAAACTGCGAACGCCGCGCGATGAGCGTGGTCACGAGCGCGATTCCGATGTCGCCACCCATGTTGCGCGAGAGGTTCACGATGCCCGAGACCGCGTTGTTCTTCGCGGGCGGGATCCCGACGTAGACCACCGTGTTGATGGGCACGAAGAGGAACGCGAGTCCCACGGCCTGGTAGTTGCGCAGCCAGACCGCGGTCGAGAAGTCGATCCCAGGATAGAGCGTGTGCGCCATGTGGAACATCGACGCCGCGAGGACGACGAAGCCGAAGGCGATGAGCCATCGCGGGTCGAGCCTCGTCACGAGCGCGCCCACGACCGGCATGAGGGCGACGATCACGAGCGCGCCCGGCGAGAGCGCCATCCCCGCCTGCTGGGCGCTGTAGCCCATCCAG
This sequence comes from Anaeromyxobacteraceae bacterium, assembly GCA_035538735.1. Taxonomy (GTDB): domain Bacteria; phylum Myxococcota; class Myxococcia; order Myxococcales; family Anaeromyxobacteraceae; genus Anaeromyxobacter_A. Next base: position 16,948 of record DATLJU010000207.1, read on the forward strand.
ACCTGGACGTACTGGGGCAAGAGGACGGTGCTCCCGTAAAGCGCGATCCCGAGCACCAGCATCGCCAGATTCGAGACGGCGAAGCTCCGGCTCCTGAAGAGCCGGACCTCGACGACCGGGTGCTCCTGCCGCCACTCCCAGATGACGAACGACACGAGCGCCACCGCGGAGAGGGTGGAGAACGCGACGATCACGGGCGCGGCGAACCAGTCCAGCTCCTGGCCGCGGTCGAGCACGTACTCGAGCGCCCCCAGGCCGAGCGCGATGAGGCCGAGCCCGATGTAGTCGATGCCACCCGCGCGGCTCCTGGCCTCGAGCAGGCGCGGCGGATCGACCACCAACCGGCGGGAGAGCGCGAGCGAGAGCAGGCCGACGGGGATGTTGATGAAGAACACCCAGCGCCAGCTGAAGTGATCCGTGATGTAGCCGCCCAGCGTCGGGCCGATGGCGGGCGCGAGCACGACCGCCATGCCGTAGACGGCCATCGCCATCCCGAGCTGCCTTAGCGGGAAGGTGTCCCGCAGGATCGCCTGCTCGCTCGGCGCGAGCCCTCCCCCGCCGATCCCTTGCAGCACCCGGAAGAACACGAGCGCCCCCAGGCTCGGAGCGATCCCGCACAGGAACGAGCTCACGGTGAAGAGCACCACGCTGGTCATGTAGAAGCGCTTGCGCCCGAACCTGGTGGCGAGCCAGCCGCTCACGGGCAGCACGATCGCGTTCGAGACGAGGTACGACGTGAGCACCCACGTGCTCTCGTCCTGGCTCACCGACAGGTCCCCCGCGATGTGGGGCAGCGAGACGTTGGCGATGCTCGTGTCGAGCACCTCCATGAACGTCGCCAGGCTCACGGTGAGCGCGATGGCCCACGGGTTGTGGCCACCGGTGAAGCCGCGCTCCTCGGTGTGGTCGCTCATCGGATCCACACCTTGGGCTCGACCGACATGCCGGGCCGCAGCCGCTTCATCTCGGGCTGTCCGGGCTCGAGCTTGATCCGCACCGGGATGCGCTGAACCACCTTGACGTAGTTCCCCGTCGCGTTCTCGGGCGGGAGCAGGCTGTAGCGCGACCCCGTCGCGCCGGCGAAGCTCTCGACCCGGCCCTCGAAGTCCCGCGAGAGGCCGTCGACGCTCACCCGCGTGTGCTGCCCGGCGCGCATGTGCTGGAGCTGGGTCTCGCGGAAGTTGGCGGTGACCCACAGGTCGCCGGTTTGCGTCAACGCCATGAGCTGCTGCCCCGGCTGCACGCGGTCACCCACGTTGACCGACTTCTTCCCGATGATGCCGTCCGCGGGTGCGACGATCCTCGCGTAGCCGAGGTTCAGCTGCGCCTCGTCGAGCTGCGCCCGCGCGAGGTCGAGGTAGGCGCGGCGGGCTTGCACGGTGGCTTCGCGCGTGCCCAGCTGGCGGGGCGCGTTCTGCTCGACCTCCCGCTGGCGCGCCAGCGCGGCGTCGAGCTTCGCCTTCTTGCCCGCGGCTCGCCTGTGGGCAGCGACGACGGCCGCTCGGGCCACGTCCGCGACCGCCCGGCGCTGGTCGTACTCGGACCGGGCGATGCTGCCTCCCTGGACGAGCTGCTCCGCCCGCTGGAGGTCGGCCCGCGCCAGCCGGTCGTTCGCCTTCGCCTGCTCCTCCTCGGCGTCGGCGGCGTCGAGGTCGGTGCGCGCCGTCTCGACGTCCGCGTCGGCGTTCCGCAGCGCGGCGACGTTGCTCGTCGCCGTGATGGAGACGCTCGGATTCTCCGCCGAGACCTGCGCCTCGGCCTGAGCGACGTTCGCCTTGGCCTGCGCCAGCGCCACACGCAGATCGGTCGTGTCGAGCTCGACGAGCACCTCCCCGGCCTTGACCTCCTGGTTGTCGACGACGTGGACCGCGACGACGGTGCCCGACACCCGGGGGCTCACGGCGCTGATGTTCCCGTCGATCTGCGCGTCGTCCGTGTCCTCGTAGCGGCGCGCGTAGAGCCACCACCCGAGCGCAGCGAGCGCGAGCGCCACTGCGGCGGCGATGACCCGCATGAGGAGGGCGCGCTTCCGCGCGTCGCCGGCGCGCTCGGCGGGTGAGGGAGCCTCTTCCTTGAGCGCCGGGGCGGCTTCCGACTCGAGGCGCACCTGGCGGACGGATGGCTCCTCGTCGGGGATGGGGTGAACTGAAGCGACGTGTTCGGCCATCGGGCCCTCCGGCACGCGTTCACGTACAGACCGTGATGGCTCTTACAAGGAGCGTGCCCGGCCGACGGCGCTCGCGCTGAGGACAGTGCCGCCCCAGCCGCGCAAAGCTCGCTGTTCAGACCTTGAGCAGCTTGCTCAGGAGCCGAAGTTGGCCGCGATCTCGTAGCGGCGGAGACGCTCCGTGAGCGTGTTGCGGCTGATCCCGAGCCGGCGGGCGGCCTCCGACTGGTTGCCGCGAACGGCCGTCATCGTCTTGGCGATGACGCTGCGCTCCAGGGTCTCCACCTGCTCACGCAGGGTATGGCTGTCCGCGGAATCGCCAGTGGGATAGGCTTCCGGGCGAGCGTCGGCGCGCGCGGCGGGCGGCGTCTCGACGAGGGACTCCACCCCGATCTCGCCGCCGCCGCCCAGGGCCACCATGCGCGCCACCACGTTCTCGAGCTGGCGCACGTTGCCCGGCCACTCGGCTGCCGCCAGGCGGGCGACGAGGGCGGGGGCGAGCCGGACTCCTTCCACGCCGAACCGATCCGCGTACCGGAGGGCGAACTCGCGGGCGAGCGCCGGGATGTCCTCGCGCCGCTCCCGCAGCGGCGGGACCACGAGCTCGACCACCGCCAGCCGGTAGTAGAGATCCTCGCGGAAGCGGCCGGCGTGAACCTCGGCGGCGAGATCCCGATTCGTGCACGCGACGATGCGGACGTCGAGCTTCTCGACGCGGCCCGAGCCCACCGGCTGGATCTCGCCGTCTTGCAGCGCGCGCAAGAGCTTCGCCTGGACCGCCAGGGGCAGCTCGCCGACCTCGTCCAGGACGAGCGTGCCGTGATGGGCCTCCGCGAAGAACCCTGGGCGCGCCTGCGTCGCACCGGTGAAGGCGCCGCGGGTGTGCCCGAACAGCTCCGCCTCCGCCAGCTCGGCCGGGATCGCGCTGCAGTTGAAGCGGACCAGCGGGCCTCCCGAGCGCCGGCTCTGGGCGTGGAGCAGGGACCCCACGAGCTCCTTTCCCGTCCCCGTCTCGCCCCGCACCAGCACCGTGATCTCCTTCGACGCGACCCGGGCCACGTCATCGAGCAGGTGCCGCATGGGGGCGGAGTCGGCGACGAGCCGCAGGCCGATCGCGTGCTCCACGGCGAGCTGGCGGTCCCTCAGCCGGAGCGTTCGCGCCTCGAGCGCCCGCTCGAGCGCGACCATCATCTCGTCCACGTCGAACGGCTTCGTGACGTACTCGTACGCCCCCGCCTTGATGGCGCGAACGGCGAGACGCTCGGATCCATGGGCGGTGAGCAGGATCACCGGGAGGCTCTCGTCCCGCTCGTGGATGACGCGAAGGAGCTCCATCCCATCCATCCCCGGCATGGCGAAGTCGGTCACCACCGCGTCGGCGCGCTCGACCAGGTCGAGCGCCTCGGCCGCCGAGCGCGCGAGGAGCGGTTCCCAGCCACGGCTTTGCGCGAGCTCCTTCAGGGCCGCGCGGACCGCGGGCTCGTCATCCACGAGCAGCACGCGCGCCATCGACCTCTCCCATCACGCGCGGCAGCGTGAAGCTGACCAG